>WRMB01000007.1 GCA_009777345.1 Micrococcales bacterium
GGGTGCGGTTGTTGGGGGGGGTCGGGGGCCGGGCCGCCGTGGAGCAGTCCGCCTCGCGGCGGGCCGCCCAGCTGCGCGAGCGGCTGGCCGCCGCGGTCGCGGACGCCCCGCAGGTGGTCGACCGGGCGGCGCTCGTCGCCCGGGTGCTGGCTGCTGACGGGTATGCGGCGACCGCGCGTCCGGTGCCGGGGCTGGCTGCGGTCCAGCTGTGCCTGGGCCACTGCCCGGTCCAGGAGGTGGCCGAGCAGTTCCCGCAGCTGTGCGAGGCCGAGACCCTGGCCCTGGCCCAGGTGCTCGGCGTGCACGTGCAGCGGTTGTCCACCCTGGCCGGGGGCGGCCACGTGTGCACGACCAACGTCCCGACCCGTCAGGCCGCAGAGTCCGGCCCGGCCGCCAGCTCTCCTGCCGTCGGTCCCTCTGGGTCCGGCCAGGCCAGCTCCACCAGTTCCGTCCCCCGCTCGGAAGGACCTCGCGCATGAGCGCACCTACCCAGCCGATGTCCCAGGACGAGGCCATCGCCTCGATCGGCAGCTACAGCTACGGCTGGCACGACCCGGACGTGGCCGGGGCCAGCGCCCGGCGCGGGCTGTCCGAAGAGGTGGTCCGGGACATCTCCCGGCTCAAGGACGAGCCGGAGTGGATGCTCCAGACCCGGCTCAAGGCGCTGCGGCTGTTCGACCGCAAGCCCATGCCCCGCTGGGGCGCGGACCTGTCCGGGATCGACTTCGACACCATCAAGTACTTCGTGCGCAGCACCGAACGGCAGGCCACCAGCTGGGACGACCTGCCCGACGACATCAAGCGCACCTACGACCGTCTGGGCATCCCCGAGGCGGAGAAGCAGCGGCTGGTCGCCGGCGTCGCGGCGCAGTACGAGTCCGAGGTGGTCTACCACCAGATCCAGGACTCGCTGGCCGAGCAGGGCGTGGTGTTCCTCGATACCGATACCGGCCTGAAGGAGTACCCGGAGATCTTCGAGCGGTACTTCGGGTCCGTCGTACCGCCCGGCGACAACAAGTTCGCCTCGCTGAACACCGCGGTATGGTCCGGCGGGTCGTTCGTCTACGTGCCGCCGGGGGTGCACGTCGACATCCCGCTGCAGGCCTACTTCCGGATCAACACCGAGAACATGGGCCAGTTCGAACGGACCCTGATCATCGCCGACGAGGGCTCCTACGTGCACTACGTGGAAGGCTGCACCGCGCCGATCTACAAGACCGACTCGTTGCACTCGGCCGTGGTGGAGATCATCGTCAAGGAGGGCGCCCGGGTCCGGTACACCACCATCCAGAACTGGTCGACCAACGTCTACAACCTGGTGACCAAGCGGTCCACCGTCGCCGCGGGCGGCACCATGGAGTGGGTGGACGGCAATATCGGGTCCAAGGCCACCATGAAGTACCCGGCGGTCTACCTCATGGGTGAGCACGCCAGCGGCGAGACCCTGTCCATCGCCTTCGCCGGGGCCGGGCAGCACCAGGACACCGGGTCGAAGATGGTGCACGCCGCGCCGCGTACCTCTTCCCATATCGTGTCCAAGTCGGTGGCCCGCGGTGGTGGGCGCGCCTCCTACCGGGGGCTGGTGCAGATCCGCGAAGGCGCGGCCGGGTCGAAGTCCAACGTGCTGTGCGACGCGCTGCTGGTCGACCAGATCTCCCGGTCCGACACCTACCCGTACGTCGACGTCCGTGAGGACGACGTCACCATGGGCCACGAGGCGACGGTCTCCCGGGTCAGCGAGGACCAGCTGTTCTACCTGATGTCCCGGGGGATGGGCGAGCAGGAAGCGATGGCGATGATCGTGCGCGGGTTCGTGGAGCCGATCGCCCGCGAGCTGCCCATGGAGTACGCCCTCGAGCTCAACCGGCTCATCGAGCTGCAGATGGAAGGGGCTGTCGGCTGATGACCACCCAGACCCAGGACCCCGCAGCCCCGGACCCTACGGCCCTGCGTGACGTGGTCGCGCTGCCGCTGGACCACCAGCAGGCCACGTTGGACCAGGCGCACCGCCACGGTGTCGTCCCGGAGGCGTCGCGGGCCGAACGGCGCACCTCGTTCGACCCGGCGGACTTCCCCGTACCCACCGGTCGTGAGGAGGAGTGGCGGTTCACCCCGACCGCGCCTCTGGCCCCGCTGTTCGCCGACGGCACCGGTCGGGTCGAGGGGCACGACATCACCGTCGCGGTCGTCGCCCCGCCGGGCGTGGACGTCGAACGGGTCGGCCACGACGACCCGCGGCTGGGCACCGCCGGGGCTCCCGGCGACCGGGCCGCCGCGGTGGCCTGGGCGTCGGCGGACGAGGCCACGGTCGTCACCGTCAAGGCTTCGGCCGCCAGCGCCACGACGGTGACGGTGCGCGGCACCGGCACCGCCCCCAGCGCGGCGCACCTCCTGGTCCGGGCCGCCCCGGGCGCGTCGGGCACCGTCGTCGTGGACCACACCGGCACCGCGACCCTGGCCGAGACGGTCGAGATCGTCGCCGAGCCGGGGTCGCACCTCACCGTCGTGTCGTTGCAGACCTGGGACGAGGCCACCGTCCACGCCGCGAACCACCGGATCGCTCTGGCCGACGACGCGGTCGTCAAGCACGTCGTCGTCACCCTCGGCGGGTCGGTGGTGCGGGTCGCGCCGGACGCGCGGTTCACCGGCCCGGGCGGCGGGCTGACCATGCTCGGCCTGTACTACGCCGATACCGGGCAGCACCTGGAGCACCGGCTGTTCGTGGACCACGCGGTGCCGCAGTGCCGCTCCCGGGTGACCTACAAGGGCGCGCTGCAGGGCGAGGGTGCGCACAGCGTCTGGGTCGGCGACGTGCTGATCCGGGCGGCGGCGGAGGGCACCGACACCTACGAGCAGAACCGTAACCTGCTGCTGACCGACGGTGCCCGGGCCGACTCGGTGCCGAACCTGGAGATCGAGACGGGTCTCATCGAGGGTGCCGGGCACGCCAGCGCCACCGGGCGCTTCGACGACGAGCAACTGTTCTACCTGCGCAGCCGCGGGATCCCGGAGACTGAGGCCCGCCGCCTGGTGGTGCGCGGGTTCTTCGCCGAGCTGCTGGCCGAGATCGGGGTGCCCGAGGTCGAAGCACGGCTGCTGGCGCATATCGAGGCCGAGCTGGCCACCTCGCTGGGTCGGTCCGCCACCGGTCCGGAGCCGACGTCATGACCGCGCAGCTGGCCTGCCGCACTGGTGATCTGGCCGTCGCCCGGGCGCTGCGCTGCGAGCTCGCCGGTCCGGACGGTCCCGTGCCGGTCGCCGTGGTGCGCGACGCCGACGGCGGTTGGCACGCCCTGGCCGACCAGTGCTCGCACGGCGACGTGCCGCTGTCCCAGGGCGAGGTGGACGGCTGCTCGGTGGAGTGCTGGGGGCACGGCTCGGCGTTCGACCTCAGCACCGGCCGACCGCTCGGCCTGCCCGCGACCGAACCGGTCACGGTCTACCCGGTGACCCTCGACGGCGACCAGGTCCTGGTCGATCTCGACCAGCCTCTCGGCTGACCCCTGAACTGACCGGCAAGAACCCAAGGAGCCCTGATGTCCACCCTCGAGATCCGCGACCTGCACGTCAGCGTCGAGACCAAAGAAGGCACCAAGCAGATCCTGCGCGGGGTCGACCTGACGGTCGCCTCCGGCGAGACCCACGCGATCATGGGTCCCAACGGCTCAGGCAAGTCCACCCTGGCCTACTCCCTGGCCGGGCACCCGAAGTACCAGGTCACCGGCGGTTCGGTGACGCTGGACGGCGCCGACGTCCTAGCCATGACCGTGGACGAGCGGGCCCGGGCCGGGCTGTTCCTCGCCATGCAGTACCCGGTCGAGGTGCCCGGGGTGTCGGTGTCGAACTTCCTGCGCACCGCCAAGACCGCGGTGGACGGGCAGGCCCCGCCGCTGCGCACCTGGGTCAAGGACGTCAAGGCCGCGATGGCCCAGCTGCGGATGGACGCGGAGTTCGCCGAGCGCTCGGTCAACGAGGGCTTCTCCGGCGGCGAGAAGAAACGCCACGAGATCTTGCAGATGGAGCTGTTGCGACCGTCGTTCGCGATCCTCGACGAGACCGACTCCGGTCTGGACGTGGACGCGCTGCGGGTGGTCTCCGACGGTATCAACCGGGCCCGGGAGGCCACTGGGGCCGGGTTGCTGCTCATCACCCACTACACCCGCATCCTGCGGTACGTGCGGCCCGACTACGTGCACGTGTTCGTCGCCGGGCGGCTGGCCGAGGAAGGCGGCCCCGAGCTGGCCGACCGGCTCGAAGAAGAGGGCTACGACCGGTTCGAGCAGGTGCCTGCATGACATCGCCCGGCCTGGCCCGTCCGGCTGGTGGTTCTGCTGCGGGGGAGTTCACGACGGCGGAGTTCACGACGGCGGAGCTCACCGCGGTGCGGGCCGACTTCCCGCTGCTGACCCGCACCCTGCGGGACGGCCGTCGACTGGTCTACCTGGACTCCGGGGCCACCGCCCAGAAGCCGCAGGTGGTCATCGACGCCGAGCTGGACTTCTACACCCGCACCAACGCCGCCGTGCACCGCGGCGCCCACCAGCTGGCCGAAGAGGCCACCGACGCCTTCGAACGTGCCCGGCACCAGGTGGCGGCGTTCGTCGGCGCCCACGACGACGAGATCGTCTGGACGCAGAGCTCGACCGCCGCGCTGAACCTCGTGGCCTACGGGATCGGCAACGCCACCGCCGGTCGTGGGGGAGCAGCCGCCCAGCGGTTCGTCCTGGCCCCGGGCGACGAGCTGGTGGTCACCGTGGCCGAGCACCACGCCAACCTGGTGCCCTGGCAAGAGCTGGCGGCCCGCAGCGGTGCGGTGCTGCGCTGGGTGGACCTGGACGACACCGGCCGGCTGCGTCTGGACCAGCTGGACGACGTGGTGACGGACCGCACCCGGGTGGTGGCGTTCACCCACGTCTCCAACGTCACTGGCGCGATCACCCCGGTGGCCCCGTTCGTCGCGGCGGCCCGGCGGGTCGGGGCCCTGACCGTGCTGGACGCCTCCCAGTCGGTGCCCCACCTGCCGGTCGACCTGCACCGGCTCGACGTCGACTTTGCTGCGTTTACCGGGCACAAGATGCTCGGGCCCACCGGTGTGGGTGCCCTGTACGGGCGGCGCGAGCTGCTCCAGGCCCTGCCTCCGGTGACGACCGGCGGCTCCATGGTCGAGGTGGTCACCATGGAGTCCGCCACCTACGCCCCGCCGCCGCAGCGTTTCGAGGCCGGCACCCAGATGGTGGCGCAGGCGGTGGCGCTGGGTGTGGCCGCCGAGTACCTGGCCGAGCTGGGCATGGACCGGGTCGCCGCGCACGACCAGCACCTGGCCGCTCTGCTGCTCGACGCGGTGGTGGACCTGCCCGGGGTGCGGGTGATCGGCCCGACGGATATGTCCGACCGGCTGGCCACCGTCTCGGTGGACGTGGACGGTGTGCACGCCCACGACGTCGGCCAGATGCTCGACGCCGCCGGGGTCGCGGTGCGCGTCGGCCACCACTGCGCCCAACCACTGCACCGCCGTTTCGGCGTGACAGCAACCACCCGGGCCTCGGCCTCGGTCTACACCACCGCTGACGACGTGGCCGCCTTCGCCGAGGCCCTGTCCGGTGTGCGCCGCTTCTTCGGGGTGGCTTGACATGGTCCCGTGCGACACTTTCACGCCAGAACGACACTTCAAAGTGTCGTTCTGGCGTGAAAGTGTCGCACGGAGTTGGTGAGAGATAAGGAATGGTGGATCGGTGAGCGCCGACGCGATGGAACAGCTGTACCAGCAGGTCATCCTCGACCATGCTCGGCACCCGCACGGCCGCGGTCCGCTCGACCCGGAAGCCGAGGGTGCGGCGACGGTCGCCGCCGGCCACGGCGCCTGCTCGGCCCGTTCCCACCAGGTCAACCCGACCTGCGGCGACGAGGTGACCCTGGAGGTGTCCCTGGACCGGACCGGGACCACCCCGCTGGTCACCGACGTGCGCTGGGAAGGCCAGGGCTGCTCGATCTCCCAGGCCTCGGTGTCGGTGCTGCACGACCTGGTCGTCGGCTCGGACCTGCCAGCGGTGGACCACGTCGCCGCGACCTTCCGCGAGCTGCTCGCCACCCGCGGCGCCGGCCTGGACGACGAGGCCGCCGAGGACCTGCTCGGCGACGCCAACGCCTTCACCGGAGTGGGCAAGTTCCCCGCCCGGGTCAAGTGCGCGCTGCTCGGCTGGGTGGCGCTGACCGACGCGCTGGTCCGCACCGGCGTGCGAGGAGAGGACCGATGACGAACCCGACCCCACCCACCGTCGCCGACGTCGAAGAGGCCATGCGTGACGTCATCGACCCCGAGCTGGGTATCAACGTCTTCGACCTGGGCCTGGTCTACGGGGTGTCCTTCGACAACGACACCGCCGTGGTCGACATGACCCTGACCTCGGCGGCCTGCCCCCTGACCGACCTCATCGAGTCCCAGACCGCCGCCGCCCTGGAGGGCCTGGTGAGCAGCTTCCGCATCAACTGGGTCTGGATGCCCCCCTGGACCCAGGACCGCATCACCGAAGACGGCCGCGAACAGATGCGCGCCCTCGGCTTCAACATCTGACATGGTCGGGGGCTCGTCGCCTCGAAGTCGAGAAGGCTGACGGATCTTGCCGTAGGAGCAGGGAACGTTTCGACGAAACACGATTATCGCCACGGTGCCTGGTCGGGTGACGGGATGTTTCGGTTGGACACACATGTTACATGTTGAGCAGGCGAACGCACCAGACGCGCCTGCGGTGTGCCGACCATCACGTTCCCGAATCGAGCCTGGCCCGTGCACGAACGGAGGTAGACTCGTGCCGTGACCACGCCGTGGACGTTACCCGGATACCAGCGCCTGCTGAAGTTGCAGCAGCGTATCTATACTTTCTGGTCAATGCAGGGCGAGGAAGACGGGCTCGATCGCGGTGCGGCTCTGTGGGTGATCGACACCTACCATCTCGGGGTAGTGCCCGAAGGTCTCGGTGTGCACGTCACCTGGTTTGGCGACCCCTGGGAGGAGCCGTGGGACTGGACGCAGCAGGTTCTTTCCGAACCGTCGGTCGCGTCCATCATCACGTCTTTGACGTTCGACGGCCCTGACGAAGGTGCCAACGGTACGCGGGCCTGGGATTTTTCCGAGCTGATCGACACTGACGCGTGCTTTCCCCTGCTGCTCTCGTTGTTCGTCAGGCCGACCGCACCCGACGACCACAACAGCTCCATGATTGCGCGGGATGTTCTCAAAGAGGGCGGCCAGATTGCCCGCCTCGTTGCCACGGCTCCTCGCCTGACTCACCTGACAGTGCCGAACGCCCCCGACGCCAGCTTCTTCGACGTGCCGCTGCAGCGTCTGACTAACCTGCGGGTCGGCGGTGGTTACGACACGCAACGTTTCGTCGCCAACCTCGCTGGCGCGAAGAACCTGCCGTCGCTGAAGCACCTGGACTTCAGCGAGTGCACCGAGCTGCGCTCCACGTGGCAGGCCGACCGTGAACCCGGCTGTGTCACCTCGTTCGAGAGCTATGCCGAACTGGTGAGCAGCCCGGTCGGTAGACGTCTGCGCAGTCTGTGCCTGCGTAACGCCGGCCTGTCGCTGGCCGAGCTCGAGTCTCTCCAGGGCCTCAACCCGGACCTGGCGATCATGGTCGTCCAGGACGGCCACGGGGGCTACGTCAGCCACTTCCGAAAGGACGTGTTTCCCTGGCGGCACCTGGTGCAGACAGACTCGGGGACAGACGAGATGCGATATCACGCGTCCGGCGGTGACGCGAAGAAGAGAACCTGATACCTGTGAACGCTCCGTCAGTCTGCTGCACGATGTTCGGGTGCACGGGAACCGTCGAGGACGGCTACTGCGACGTCTGTGGTTCCCCGGCTGGCGCGACGTCGTCGAGCTCGTCGCGGCTGGCCTCCCAGGCGTTCGGCTCGGCTCGGCCCGGTTCTGGTCGAGCCCGTCGCGCAAGCACATCGTCGTCGCGGCTGCGTGGCCGGCGACTGGGCGCGGGGCTGACGACGGTGCCGCCAACTCCGGTGGGCGACCCAGTACTGGCCGTCATGGCCGACCCAGTAGTGCCTGAGCACAGGCGGGTGTGCTCGACCTGCCAGAACCTGGTCGGGCAGGGGCAGGGCGGCATGCCGGGTCGTACCGACGGGTTCTGCGTGACCTGCGGAGCCCGGTTCGATTTTCGTCCGGCGTTGGCTCCGGGTGACCTGGTGGGTGGGCAGTACCAGGTGGTGGGGTGTTTGGCGCACGGAGGCATGGGCTGGATCTACCTGGCCCGGGACCGCAACGTGTCGGACCGGTGGGTCGTCCTCAAAGGACTGCTGAACTCCGGTGATCCCGACGCGGTGACTGCGGCGATCGCCGAGCGGCGCTTCCTGGCCGAGGTTGAGCACCCAGCGATCGTGGAGATCTACAACTTTGCGACTTTCGCCGACGCCAGCTATATCGTCATGGAGTACGTCGGCGGGAAGTCGCTGAAGCAGATCCTGGCCGAGCGTCAGCAGGCCGCCGGGACGGTCGACCCGCTGCCGGTGGACCAGGCCCTGGCGTACGTGCTGGAGATCTTGCCGGCTATGCAGTACCTGCACGAACGGGGCCTGCTGTACTGCGACTTCAAGCCCGCAAATCTGATCTGCCAGGGGGAGAACGTCAAGCTGATCGACCTGGGCGGGGTGCGCCGGGCGGGCGACGAGGTCTCGGCGGTCTTCGGGACGGTGGGCTACCAGGCGCCTGAGGTACCGGCCGACGGCCCGTCGGTGGCCTCGGAGATCTTTACCATCGGCCGCACTCTGGCAACCTTGGTGCTGGACTTCCGGGGGAACACTACGACTTACGCCACGACGCTGCCGCCCCCGGTCGACCATCCGGTGCTGGCTCGGTACGACTCGTTCTACCGCCTGCTGGCCAAGGCCTGTGCGACCGACCCCGACGACCGTTTCGCCACGGTGGACGAGCTGCGGGTACAGATGCTCGGTGTGCTGCGCGAGGTGGTCGCCACCGACCGGAGACCGGGCACCGCGGCCCGCGGGACCACAACGTCCCTGCTGTTCGGGTCTCTGGTAGTGGATGTGGCCGACCGGCCGTTGCAGGCGGCGGAGCTACCGGTGCTACGCGCCGACGAGCAGGACCCGATGTACGCCTGGCTGACCGGTATCTCCGCCGACGACCCCGGGGAACGGTTCGCGGCCCTGGAGCAGGCGCCGCAGACCACGCCAGAGGTGCTGATCGCCCAGGCCTGTGCGGCCATGGCTGCTGCGCGAGCCAGTGACACGCGTTCTCCAGGCCGACCGTCTTTCTCATCGAACAGCGCCCTCAGCGCTGGGGATACTGTGCGGTACTCGCTGCGCCAGGTGACGGGCGGCTGGGACCTGTCACCGGAACCGGCCTGGCCAGACCGGGCTCGGTGCGCCGCCGAACGGTTGGCAGACCTGGACCCGTGGGACTGGCGCGCGGTGTGGCTGTCGGGCCTGACAGCGCTGGACTCCGGCGACGTGCTGGCGGCGCGGGCGGCGTTCAACGCCGTGTACGGGCAGGTCCCCGGGGAGCTGGCACCCAAGCTGGCGCTGGCGGTGGCCTGCGAGCTGTCCGACGAGCTGGACGTGGCCCAGTCCTTGTACCTGGTGTGTGCCGCCACCGACGCCGCATACACCAGCCCGGCGGCGTTCGGCCTGGCCCGAATCTGTCAGCACCGGGGCGACACTGACGGGGCGCTGGCCGCGCTCGACACGGTCAGTCCCACCCGGGCGTCGTACTCCCAGGCTCAGGCCATGCGAGCCCAGGTCCTAGCCGACCCCGCGCCCACGGCGGTACCAGCACCGGTCGAGACGTCCACGGTGTCTGGGCGCGGGTCTGTCGAAATCCCGCGCCAAGTTCCGGTGAGTCGACCGCTGTACCAGGGGCCGCTGCTCGTTCCAGGTGCCGGGCAGCTGGCCGAGGGCAGTTCGGAAGCCCCCGGCTGGCCCTTCACCCCTAACCAGACGACAACCAGACCGATAGCCGTTTCGACGGTCGCCCGACCAGTGGAACCACACCAGACCGGGGCGCGGTCCACATCCCACGAGATTGCCGCGGCGTGCGGGACCAGGGTGACCAGGCGGTCGATCTGGATGGCCGAGAGGCACGACCAGGACTGGTTGGTGACCGGCGACCTGGTCTTGTTGAGCGGTATCGACTGGCGGGTGATCGACCAGGCAACCGACGAGTCTGGTCGCCGGGTGCTGCTGCTGGCCGACCGGGTGATCGGCACCGGTCCGTACCACAAGACCCAGGTCGCGGTGACCTGGCAAGGGTGCGACCTGCGCCACTGGTTGAACGACGAGTTCTTCAGGTCTCTGGGTGATCCGTTAACTTCTCGGGTCCTGAAGGTGCCGGTGCAGAACGGTCCCAGCCCGACATGGGGGACTCGCGGGGGCAGTGACACCCAGGACCAGGTCTTCCTGCTCAGCACAGAAGAAGCAGCGTCTCTCCTCGCCGGGAAGAGGGAAGTCAGGTGGAACAAGTACAAGGAACGGTGGTTCACGGACAAGAAGCTGGTCGCCAGAGACAAAAAAGGTCTACCTTCGATGTGGTGGCTGCGTTCTCCGGGCTGTCTTCCCGACCTCGCAGCCTGCGTCACTTCCGACGGTGGCATCACCGACAACGGCAACAACGTCTCAACGTCATCCGGTGTGCGCCCCGCTCTCTGGCTGGATCTTGAACTCTGAACGGGCGCGGCTGTCCCGGGATGGGATCGCCGCGCGCGCTGCTCGGCTGGGTGGCGCTGACCGACGCGCTGGTCCGCACCGGCGTGCGAGGAGTCCTGATGACGAACCCGACCCACCCACCGTCGCCGACGTCGGGAGAGTACAGCTGTGGGACCCGATCTCGCCGTAGGAGCGGGGAGCGTCTCGCCGAAGCGCGGTGCTCGCCTGGTCGGGTGACGGGACGTTTCGGTTAGACGCACATTTTTCAGATCGAAACATATGTGTCAGGATCGGGACAGGCAGAGCGCCCCTGGCGGCGGCAGGCGGGTGTTAGTGTCGTGGCGCGAGAACCTCTGCGTCCACCTCGGGACCAGGCTGCTGTTTGCGCAGACGTGCGAGAGGCTGATCTATGGCTCTACCTTTTATCGAGATCATCGAGTCGACGACTCCTGACCCGAACCTGCTGATGTGGAAGCACCCGCACCCGGACGCCGAGATCAAGAACGGTGCCCAGCTGGTCGTGCGCGAGTCCCAGGCGGTGCTGTTCCTCACCGAGGGCACGGTGGCTGACGTGCTCGGCCCGGGCCGGTACGCGCTGTCCACGCAGAACATTCCTGTCGTCAGCAGGCTCAAAGGCTGGAGATACGGTTTCGAGAGCCCGTTCAAGGCCGACGTGTACTTCTTCAACACCAGCCAGTTCGTCAACAACAAGTGGGGCACTCCCGCACCGGTCATCATCCGGGACCCCGAGCTGGGCAGCCTACGGGTACGGGCGTTCGGGAACTTCGACGTGCGGATCGGCGACCCGGTGACGTTCTTCCGCGAGTACGCCACCGCCTACCCGCACCTGACCATCGGCGAGCTGGAACGCAGCCTGCGCGACCATATCGCCCCGGCCTTCGGGGAGGTCCTCGTCCAGCAGAGGGTCCCGCTGATCGACCTGGCCGGGTCGATGAGCGCCCTCTCGGAGACGGTCGGGCCCCTCATCGTCCCGTACATGGCACGTCTGGGCGTCCAGCTGACGTCGTTCGTGGTGACCTCGGTGACGTTGCCCGACGAGGTCAGCGCCCACCTGGACAAGATGACCCAGATGGCCATGGTCACCGACATGGACCGGTTCGCCCAGTTCAGCGCCGCCCAGGCTGTCGGGACCGCCGGGACAGGGATGCAGCAGGCCGCGGTGTCCGGCGCTATGTCCGCCCTGATGGCCCAGCAGATGCAGGCCGCTCCGGCGCCCGCCCCAGCCGTCGGCAACGACGTGGTGGCCCGTCTGGGCACGCTGAAGCAGACCTTCGGGGCGGGTCTGATGGACGAGGCCGAGTACAAGGCCCGACGGGAGGCGATCCTCGATGGGATCTGAGACGAGTGGTTTCCTGGCCCGGATGGCGGCCCAGGCCGCCGCGCAGAAGACCATCTACGACCACATACCGGTTCCCCCTCCCCAGACAGCGACCGTCAGCACCCCCACCTGCCCCGGCTGCGGGGCGGGCCTGGCCAAGATGGACGGGCTGACTCGCTGCGGCTACTGCGGCTACCAGTTCATCGCTCAACAGTTGACCGATGGCACCCACATATCGTCGTCTGACAACTCCGACCATGACCCCGACCCGAGGAGACCGTAGCGCACTGACCGCTTTTCCCCGCTGAGGTTCCAGGCCTCGGAAAGACAGATCCCACCCGACGAAAGGTACCCTCATGGGATTCAGGGACAGGATGAAAGCAGTTGCGCAGAACATGACTGCCACCCAGGAGGCAGCCGCGCAGAACGAGATCGCCAGACAACAGTGGGAGCACGACGCCCAGATCAGGGAGCGAGCCGCAGCCGACCCCTCGTCTCACCCAATGCTCGCGCCCGTCCACGGGGTGACGCTGAGCGACTACGCCCAGATCTGCCTCAAGCAGTTCGAAGGGGTGGACCAGGCGGTCGCAGTGCAGGCAATGGGGTTCGACCAGGTGGTGTGGGACGACGCCCGCGCCACCTGGGAGCGGCGGATGGCAGAAGACACCACCTTCACCGTGGGGACTGAGTACGCCAGGTTGTTCAGCGCTGGTGTGACCGACCCGCGTCTGCTCGCCATAGGCGGCACCATCGTCACCACGAACCAGGCCAGCCTCGACCGCCTGAGAGCCGACCGGGCCTTCACGCTAGAGATCTCTGCAGCACGCTCGGCGGCGGCCAACGCCGGCCTGGACGGCAACAAGTGGATGATGGACACGATCGGGGTCTCCCCGACCGACTTCCAACAGGTTGAGGGCCAGTGGGCCACGTACGTGACGGACCTGGCGACACGGGCCGGTGCAGGAGACCGGGCCGCACAAGCGATCGCGTACAGCCCCGAATTCATCGCGACAGAGAACAGTTACGGCACCAAGTTGGAGGAGTACACTAAAATGTTTACCGACCAGGCTGGCGGGGGCGCAGCGGATGATATCGTTTTCTGACCGGCTTATCTCCTGACCCACCGAGCAGGCGGGAACACGGATTCTCCTGGGAGGAACTCCGGTGTCATCACAACCAACCAAGCCCGCCGATGTCGGCGGTCTGGAACAGCGTTATCTCACGTTCGTGGACAAACTCGTTGCCCGTGGACGCGAGCTGGTCGCCGAGGCCGTCCCTCAACTCCAGCAGATGGTCGCTGCCTCGGACGACATCAACGACTTGGCGCCCCGTCGGGTCGCGGCAGCGGTGACGACCCAGTTTGAGGAACTGAGGGCCAAGGCCACCCAGGTGCTCACGGAGCAGATCCTGAGCCCTGACCTGTCGTTCCAAGGTCTTCTCAGACTCAACACCTGGGTTGGCAGTCGAGATATCTGCACCGCCCGTTGCGAACAGCTCACCCGACTGACTATCCGGTGGCGCGAGCAGGTCGAACGGGCTGCCCAACCAGACTATGTGTCGGAGTACCGTAAAGTTTTAGCCGAGTTCGACGCGACCAAGGACTCGTACCGCTGCCAGCAGTGCGGGAGCCCACTGACCATCGACCGCATCTTCGTAATCGACGTCTACGTGACTTGCCCGCAGTGCCAGACCCAGAGCCACTTCGCCCCTTCCACCGCCGCGAGAGCACTCAACCACGTCGCCATCTTCCTGGCCCGCCAGCTCCACGCAGACTACCTCGACGCCAACGATTCCCTTGCGCAACAGCTCGACCAGTTGGAAGACCGCTGGTACGATATCAAGATGCAGCGCGGGGCCAAGGCCGAGAGGCAACAGTTGCGCGACCAGATGGTGCATATGACTCAACTGTTCGACCGCAACTATCAGGAGTTTCTGGCAGTAGTCTACCGCGACCTCCAGCAGATGTTCCCGGAAAACACGGTGCACTACCAACAGCAATACGCTCTCGAACTCGGCCGCCACCAGGAGGGGACAGCGGAAAGACAGAGAGTCATCAGCCAGATGGCGGGACGCTAGCAGGCGGACGCACCACGCACCAGACGCGCCTGCAGTGCGGTTCGACTTCCGTCCCGTGCCGACCATCACCCCGAATCGAGCCTGACCCGTGCACGAGCGAAGGTGGACTCGTGCCGTGACCACGTCGTGGACGTTGCCGGATACCAGCGTCTGCTGGAGTTGCAGCAGCGTATCTATGTTTTCTGGTCAATGCAGAGCGAGGAAGCCGGGCTCGATCATGGTGCGGTTCTGTGGGTGATCGACACCTACCATCTCGGGGTAGTGTCCGAAGGTCTCGATGCACGTCACCTGGTTTGGCGACCGGGCCCGGCGGGCGGCGGTACCTCGGATATGTCCGACCTGCTGGCCACCGTCTCGGTGGACGTGGACGGTGTGCACGCCCACGACGTCGAGTACCGCGCCTCGCTCGCAGAGCTCGTCTGAGTCGATGCTCTCGTAGACGGACTACAGTTCCCGGTCGTCGGGTGGGGCAAGATGTAGCCCTGGCCTGTCGAAGGAGTGGTGTTGGTCCGGGAAGTCGATCTGGTGGTGCTCGACGGTGCGACCGTGCCCCAGAGCAACGGCTGTGCGGTGCTCGGGTGTACCGGGAACCTGCTGGACGGCTACTGCGACGTGTGCGGTTCACCGGCGGGCGCGGTTCCGGTACCTCGGGGCGGCGCAGCGGTCAGCTCGGTCCGGCTGGCGTGGCGGGCGCTGGGCTCGGAGCGGGTGGGCCCGGCTCGGCCGCGCCGGGCCTTCACCGTGGCAGCGCGGGTGCGGGGGCGACGGCTGGGTGCGGGGCTGACGACCGTACCGCCCACGCTGGTGGACGATCCGACGACGGCGGTGATGGCCGACCCGGTGGTGCCTGAGCAGCGACGGGTGTGCTCGGTGTGCCGGAACCTGGTGGGGCAGGGACGTGACGGGGTGGCGGGCCGGACCGACGGGTTCTGCCCGACCTGCGGGGCCCGGTTCGACTTCCGTCCGGCGCTGGCGCCCGGTGACCTGGTGGGCGGGCAGTACCAGGTGGTCGGGTGCCTGGCCTACGGCGGGCAGGGGTGGATCTACCTGGCGCGGGACCGTAACCTCGCGGACCGGTGGGTGGTCCTCAAGGGTCTGCTGAACTCCGGCGACCGTGACGCGGTGGCGGCGGCGATCGCCGAGCGGTGGTTCCTGGCCCGGGTGGACCACCCGCTGATCGTGCAGATCTACAACTTCGTGACGTTCGGCGGGGCGGGCTACATCGTCATGGAGTACGTCGGGGGCAAGACGCTGCGACAGGTCCTGGCCGAGCGGTGGCAGGCGGCCGGGCGGGCCGACCCGCTGCCGGTGGACCAGGCCCTGGCCTACGTGCTGGAGATCCTGCCTGCCTTCAGCCACCTGCACGAGCGGGGTCTGCTGTACTGCGACTTCAAACCGGACAACCTGGTCTGCCTGGGCGATACGGTCAAGCTGATCGACCTGGGCGGGGTGCGGCACGTCGGCGACACCGTCGCGACGCTGTTCGGGACGGTGGGCTACCAGGCCCCGGAGGTGTCGACGGAGGGCCCGTCGGTGGCCTCGGACGTGTTCACCATCGGCCGTGTCCTGGCCACCTTGGTGCTGGACTTCAAGGGCAACACCACGACCTACGCCACCACGCTCCCGCCGCTGGACGAGCACCCGGTGCTGGCCCGGTACGACTCGTTCTACCGCTTGCTGCTGCGGGCCTGCGCGCCCGACCCGGACGACCGGTTCGTATCGGTCGACGAGCTGCGGGTGCAGATGCTCGGGGTGCTGCGCGAGGTTGTCGCGATCGACCGGGGGCTGGGGGCCCCAGCCCGGGGTACGACCGGGTCGTTGCTGTTCACGCCCCTGACGGTCGATGTGGCCGACCGGCCGCTGCGGGCCGCCGAGCTGCCGGCGCTGCGCAGCGACGAGCACGACCCGATGCACGCCTGGCTGTCCGGGATCGCCGTCGACGACCCTGTGGCGTGGTTCACGATCCTGGCCCAGGCCCCGCAGACCACGCCGGAGGTGCTGGTCGCTCGGGCCGCAATGGCGGGTGTCGTGGCGGTGGCGGCGGACGACCAGACAGCGGCCGGGGTGTGGTGGGGTCGGTCCGAGAGCGCCCTGGAACATCTGCTGGACCTGGACCCGTGGGACTGGCGGGCGGCCTGGCTGTCCGGCCTGGCCGAGCTGACCCGCGGTGAGGTGCTCGCGGCCCGGGCGTCGTTCAACGCCGTGTACGGGCAGGTACCGGGTGAGCCGGCACCCAAGCTGGCGCTGGCGGTGGCCTGCGAGCTGTCCGGCGAGCTGGACCTGGCCGAGTCGCTGTACCTGGTGTGCGCCGCGACCGATGCCACCTACACCAGCCCGGCCGCGTTCGGCCTGGCCCGTATCCGCAGGCGCCGCCGGGACCTGGGCGGGGCCGTGGCCGCCCTGGACCTGGTCAGACCCACCCGGGCCTCCTACGCCCAGGCCCAGGCCGCGCGGGCCCAGCTGGCCTGGGCCGTGAACAGCGGGGCGGCGCTGGTGGACTACCGGTCCCGGAGGCCGTCCACGGCCGACGAGGTCGCGGCCGTGTGCGCACGGATCGTCGTCGACCAGCAGTACTGGCACGAGCCGGTCCGGATGAGCGGCATCGACTGGCGGGTGCTCGAGGTGCAGGTCGACGCGTCGGGCGACCGCCGCCGGGCGCTGCTGCTGGCCGACCGGGTGATCGGCACCGGCCCGTACCACCCGACCCAGGTCCCGGTGACCTGGCCAGGCTGTGACCTGCGCCGTTGGCTGAACGACGAGTCCCTCTTCCTCGGCTCCCTGGGTGTCCCGCTGGTCTCCCGGATCCTTCAGGCCGAGGTGTGCAACGGCCCTAACCCGGCCTGGGCCAGGGGCGGCGACAAGAACACGACGGACCGTGTCTTCCTGCTCAGCATGGAGGAAGCGGCCTCCTTCCTGGCCCTGGCCGGAAAGAAGGTCCAGTGGAAGCGGTACCGGTACTCCAGGTCGGTCGACGGGCTGGCCGCCGTGGACGAGGCTGGCACACCCACCGGATGGTGGTTGCGTTCTCCCGGCGGTCGGCCTGACCACGCGGCCTACGTCGACGCCGAGGGCAACCTGGACGGCTACGGCGGCAGCGTCCCGTCGCCGGTCGGTGTGCGCCCCGCTTTCTGGATGGTTCTCTAGTGTCCTGCGTGCCTGTCGCGGTTCAGCGTCTGGTGCGGCGGGTGGCCTGACGGTTCCGGCTGGTCGGTGCGGCGGGTCTGGGGTGGCCGGACCTTCGGGTGCCTTGGCGGGTGAACGTGGTCCGTAGCGCTCTTTCGGTCACGAAGACGAGGACGAAGAGTGCTACGACCAGCACCGCCGTCACGACCAGACCCCAGCTGTTGACGAAGGTCTCGCTGCGTCCGAAGGCGGGGAGAGCGGGCAGCATGGCGATGACTGTGGCGGGAACAGCGACCAGGCCGACGGGTAGGGCCTTGCGGCCGAAATAGCGGTTGGCGAACTCCCAGGTGTCGGCGTTCTTCTCCGACATCGGAGTTCGGTACCCGACCCACTGCGTGCCCCCGGGTCGGTAGGCCAGCTTTGCCTTCGTCATGAAGATCCCTATGCCGAGCACGATCCCGGCGACGAACAGGTTGGTCCCGAGCAGGGTGAGCCAGAGTGCCATTGGTGGTTCCTGAGGTTGGTTCGGACGAGTGGTCTACTCGGGTGCCCGTCGGGGTCGACCCGGCCGACGGATCGGCCGGGCGTCCGTCGGGGCGCGTCCGGCGTCGGCCAGGCCGCGGCGCAGCACCAGCTCGATCTGGGCGTTGACGGAGCGCAGCTCGTCGGCGGCCCAGCGGGTCATGGCTTCGTGCACGGCTGGGTCGAGGCGCAGCAGGACGGACCGCCGGGCAGGCCGTGTGGCCTCACGACCGGGCCGTGAGGCCACGGCGGCTGCGTCGGCGGGCTCGTCGGTCACGAGTACAGGGTTCCGGTGTTGACGACGGGGGTGGCCCGGGAGTCTCCGCACAGCACGACCAGCAGGTTGGAGACCATGGCAGCCCGGCGCTCGTCGTCCAGGGCGACGATGGCGTCGGCCTCCAGGCGGGACAGGGCGTCGGTGACCATGGAGACCGCACCGGTGACGATCTTTTCGCGGGCGGCGATTATGGCGCCAGCCTGCTGCCGCTGGAGCATCGCCTGGGCGATCTCGGGTGCGTAGGCGAGATTGGAGATCCGGGCCTCGACCACCTCGACACCGGCGACGGCGACGCGCGCGGCGACCTCGGCGGCGATCTCTTCGGAGACCAGGTCGGTCGCGCCGCGCAGGGTCTCGGTGCCGGGGCTGGCGTTGTCGTAGGGGTGGGACATGGCGACGTGCCGCAGCGCCGACTCGGACTGGACCTGCACGAAGCCCTCGTAGTCCTCCACGGCGAAGGTGGCCTTGGCGGTGTCGGCGACCTGCCAGACGACGATCGCGGCGATGTTGATCGGGTTGCCGTCGGCGTCGTTGACCTTCAGCTCGTTGGTCTCGAAGTTGCGGACCCGCACCGACACGTTGTGCCGCACCGACAGCGGCACGGTGATGGCCAGCCCGGTACGGCGGATCGTGCCGGTGTAGCGGCCGAAGAACTGCACGACGCGGGTCTGGCCGGGGGAGACGACGGTGACGCACGCCCACGGGGCGACTGCGACGACGAACAGGACCATGGCCAGCGCGGCGAACCCGTTGAACTCGTCGGGGGAGAACCGCACGATGAGCCAGATGCCGAGCGCGACGGCCGCGCACCCGCCGAGCACCGCGAGCGCGGCCACGACCGGCCCACCCGCAGGCGCGCGCCGCTCGTCGATGTCGACCCTGGTGCCGTCGTGACCGACCGGGACCGCGGGGCTGGTGGGCTGGGGTTCGTCCATCGTCATCACGTCCTCGTGCGTCCGGCGCGGGCTCTCCGCACCTAGATAGCAAAATGATATCATATTTTTGGAGAGGAACTAGAGGACGAGACGTCCCAGGCCGCTAGAAGACCTCTTCGTCGAGGGGTACGGGCTCGTCCTCGACCGCAGGGAGCGGCGCGTCCAGGTTGCCCCAGCATGCGAACAGGTCGGCCAGCGCCTCGTCGGGCTTCGGATCCGTCACGGTCGGGGCCTGTTCCGGCGGTGGCGACGCATGCCGTCGACCCGGGAGGCGAACTGGGCCGGTGTGAGGATCGGCACACCCCGCCAGGGTGACATCGTCAGCAGGTCCGAGTCGGCGGAGACGAGCATCAGGGCACCAGTGTCTGTGACCAGGTCGAGGACGAAGTTGTCTTCCCAGTCCGGACAGTCGCCCACGGTGTGGGGTGGGTCGGTCAGCCCGCCGCCGGAGTGGTCGGCGACGACCTGGACCACGCCGAGGTAGGTGTCGGCCTGCTCTGGTGCCCAACCCAGCGCCTCGACGAGCACACGGCGGGTCTCGTCGAGGATGTGCGGAGACAGCCACAGGGCGAACTCAGCGGCGTCGACGACGACTCCGAGGCTGTCGGCGTCCGGGTTGCCCGAGACGGGTGGCGGCGACGGCCAGGAACGGAACGGGGAGTTGCCGCCTGCGGCGGCGGTGACCAGGACGTTGACGTCAAAGACCACCGGGATGGGTACCGGCCCCGGTGCCGTCATCGAACAGGCCGTGAGGCGCGCACCAGCGCGGGGATGTCGTCGAGGGACAGACCAGCCTCGGCCAGCCTGGTCTGCCCGTACGCCTGGGCCTGGCGCAGCTGTTCGGCCAGCTGTACCGAGCGCATCACCTTCAGCGTGGCTCTCAGGTAGGCCGAACGGTTGCCCGCTCCGAAGTACTCGACGAGCTCGTCCAGCTCGGCGCGGTCTTCGTCCGAGACCGCGAAACCTACGGTGGTGGTCATGCACCCTCCCTCGTGTTGCATTTACATTGCATCATAGATGCAACACGAATGTATGCGCAATGACCGGGCCGGGCCGTCGTCCCGGTGGGGCAAGATTGCAGGTGGTCGGTCGGATGCGTCGAGGGAGCGGTTGGTGGGTCGGGCGAACGTCGGTTGCAAGGTGCCTGGGTGCGCCGGGGCCGTGGAGGACGGCTACTGCGACGTGTGCGGTTCCCTGGTCGGTGCGGCGCCAGCGCCGAGCTCGTCTCGGTTGACGGCGCGGGCGCTGGGTTCGGAGCGGGCGGGGCCTGGTCGGTCTCGGCGTCGGGGGGCGGCGGCGGCGCGGATGCGACGGCGGCTGGGTGCGGGGCTGACCACGGTGCCGCCGACCCCGGTGGGTGACCCGTTGTCGGCGGTGACGGTCGATCCGGTGGTGCCGGAGCACCGGCGGGTGTGCTCGACCTGCCAGAACCTGGTCGGGCAGGGGCAGGGTGGCGTACCGGGTCGCACCGAGGGGTTCTGCGTGGCCTGCGGGGCCCGGTTCGACTTCCGTCCGACGTTGGCGCCGGGTGACCTGGTCGGCGGGCAGTACCAGGTGGTGGGGTGCCTGGCGCACGGGGGGATGGGCTGGATCTACCTGGCGCGGGACCGGAACTTGTCGGACCGGTGGGTGGTCCTCAAGGGTCTGCTGAACTCCGGTGATCCCGACACGGTGGCCGCGGCCATCGCTGAACGGCGGTTCCTGGCCCAGGTCGAGCATCCGTTGATCGTGCGGATCTACAACTTCGTGACGTTCGCCGGGCAGGGCTACATCGTCATGGAGTACGTCGGTGGGAAGTCGCTCAAGCAGATCCTGGCCGAGCGTCGCCAGGCGGCTGGACGGGTCGATCCGCTGCCGGTGGACCAGGCCCTGGCGTACGTGCTGGAGGTGCTGCCCGCGTTCAGCCACCTGCACGAGCGGGGTCTGCTGTACTGCGACTTCAAGCCGGACAACCTGATCAGCCAGGACGAAGGAGTCAAGCTGATCGACCTGGGCGGGGTACGCCGGACCGACGACGCGGTCTCGGCGCTCTTCGGGACGGTGGGCTACCAGGCGCCCGAGGTGCCCACTGACGGCCCGTCGGTGGCCTCGGACGTCTTCACCATCGGGCGGACCCTGGCCACCCTGGTGCTGGACTTCAAGGGCAACACCACGACCTACGCCACCACGCTGCCCCCGGTGGACGAGCACCCAGCGCTGTCCCGGTACGACTCGTTCTACCGTCTGCTGGCCCGGGCCTGCGCGCCAGACCCTGACGACCGGTTCGCCAGCGTCGACGAGCTGCGGGTGCAGATGCTCGGGGTGCTGCGCGAGGTCGTCGCGGTCGACCGGGGCCTGGGTGCCGCGGCTCGGGGCACCACCACGTCCCTGGTGTTCGCGTCGTTGACGGTCGACGTGGCCGAGCGGCCGGTGCGGGCCGCCGAGCTGCCGACGCTGCGCACCGACGAGCACGACCCGATGCACGCCTGGCTGATCGGTGTCACCGTGGACGACCCGGAACAGCGGTTCGCGACCCTGGCCCAGGCGCCCCAGACCACCCCGGAGGTGCTGATCGCCCAGGCCCGGGTGGCCGTCGGTGCCGCCGCGACCGGGTCTGACGCGGACGCGGACTGGTGGTCGGCCCAGGCCCGGCACACCGTCGAGCTGCTGCTGGACCTGGACCCGTGGGACTGGCGGGCCGCCTGGCTGTCGGGTCTGGTCGAGCTGCACCAGGGGGAGACGCTGGCGGCGCGGGCGTCGTTCAACGCGGTGTACGGGCAGGTGCCGGGTGAGCTGGCGCCCAAGCTGGCCCTGGCCACGACCTGCGAGCTGTCCGGCGAGCTGGACCTGGCCGAGTCGTTGTACCTGGTGTGCGCCAGCACCGACGCCGGCTACACCAGCCCGGCCGCGTTCGGCCTGGCCCGCATCCGGGCCCGCCGGGGTGACACCGACGGGGCACTGACCGCCCTGGACATGGTCAGCCCCACCCGCGGCTCCTACCCCCGGGCCCGGCTGATGCGGGCCCGGTTGCTGGCCGCAGCCGAGCTGGTGCCCAAGGCCGCACCGGTCGGTCCGTCCGTGTCCGGACGTGAGACTGCTTCCGGGGACGAGGCGCAGAAGACCGCGCCGCCAGCGCCCGTCGTCCGACCCGCCTGGCTGCGCCGTCTGGACGGGCCGGTGGACTACTGGACCCGTTCACCGTCCACCACCGACGAGATTGCCGCCGCCTGCGAACGGATCGCCGAGAAGGACGGGTCGGCAGAGCTGGTCCGGCTGAGCGGCATCGACTGGCGGGTGCTCGACATGACGGTCGACGGGTCCGACCAGCGGGCCCTGCTGCTGGCCGACCGGGTGATCGGCACCGGCCCGTACCACGACGTCTCGGCCGATGTGACCTGGGAAAGCTGTTCCCTGCGCCACTGGCTGAACAACGACTGGCTCAGCTCCCTCGGTCCGCTGGCCGCCCGGGTCGCACCGGTGGATCTGCGCAACGGACCCAACCCGGTATGGGGGACCGACGGGGGCGGCAGCACGACGGACCAGATCTTCCTGCTCAGCATGGAAGAGGCCGCAGCCCTCCTGACCGGAAACACAGACGTCGAGTGGAAGAAGTACCAAGGGACGCAGTGGTTCGGTCAGCTGCCGGACGAGCAGGGGCTGGCGGCCGCGGACGAGGACGACGAGAGCACCTGGTGGTGGTTGCGTTCACCTGGCGATTTTCCCGACTTCGCTGCCTACGTCTACGCCGTCGGCACCGTCTTCGACAACGGCGGTCCCGTCTCGGCGTCGAAGGGCGGCATCCGACCGGCTTTCTGGCTGAACCTCGGGTAGAGCATCCGGGTAGGCCGCTCAGGCCAGGGAGAGGAACAGTTTCTCCAGCCGGGCGAAGTCCAGGGCTGGTGCGTCGTCGTCGGTGCGGGTGGCGACGCACTGCTTCATGGACGCGGCGATGATCGCGAACCCGGCCTTGTCCAGGGCGCGGCTCACCGCGGCCAGCTGGATGACCACCTGCTCGCAGTCGTGACCCTCCTGGACCGCGCGCCGCACGGCGGCCAGCTGGCCCTCGGCCCGCCGCAGCCGGTTGACGACCTGGGTGAGCTGTGCAGGGTCTAGGTCCATGAGAACTCCTTCGCGCGACGGCCTGGGGCCCAGTATAGGGGGATTGGACGAGATACCCCTAGGGGTATACGATCTTCTGCGTACCCCGTCAAGCGTTGCCGTCCCTCGTGGACGACAAGGAGGAGAACCAGCATGTGCAGTGCAGTGCAGTGCAGCAAGTGCGGCAAGACGACCTGGACCGGATGCGGCCAGCACGTCGACCAGGTGATGGCCGGTGTGCCGCAGTCGCAACGGTGCACCTGCCGGTGAACCGGCGATGTCTCGTCGTGGTCGGCGGGGTCGCGGGCGGGATGAGCGCCGCCGCCCGGGCCCGTCGGCTCGACGAGAACCTGAAGATCATCGTCCTCGAGGCGGGGCCGTACGTGTCGTTCGCCAACTGCGGGCTGCCCTACCACCTGGCTGGGGACGTAGCGTCGGCGGACCAGTTGCTGCTGCACGACGCCGAGTCGCTGGCCGCGGCCTTCGATATCGACGTCCGGGTCCACCACCAGGTCGTCGCGCTCGACCGGGCCTCCCGGCAGCTCACCGTGGTGACGCCGGACGGGACGCAGACACTCACCTACGACGCACTGGTGCTGGCCCCCGGCGCTGTGGCCGTCGAACCGCCGATCTCGGGTCTGGACGCGCCCAACGTGCACCGGCTGCGCACCGTGCCCGACGTGCAGGGCGTGACCGCCTGGCTGGACCAGGTCACGTCTGAGGCTCCCGTGGCCGTGGTCGTGGGCGCCGGGTTCATCGGTCTGGAAGCTGTCGAGGCGCTGGTCGGTCGGGGCGCCACGGTGCACCTCGTCGAGCTGGCGCCGCAGGTGCTCCCACCGTTGGACGCCGAGCTGGCCGCGCGGGTCGCCGCCGAGCTGTCACAGGCCGGGGTGGTGCTGCACCTGGGCGTCTCGGCGACGCAGGTGGGGGAGCGGGTGGTGCTGTCCGACGGTACGACGATCCCGGCCGATCTGGTGCTGGTCAACGTCGGGGTACGGCCCAACAGCACCCTGGCCGCCGACGCGGGCCTGGTGACCGGCGAGCGCGGCGCCATCGTGGTCGACGCCGACCAGCGCACGTCCGACCCGAATATCTGGGCGGCCGGTGACGCGGTGCAGGTCCGGCTGCACGGTATCGACGACGGCCACGGTGTGGTGCCGCTGGCCGGTCCGGCGGTGCGGCAGGGTCGCCGGGCAGCTGACGCCCTCTGCGGCCACCGCACCACCCCGCAGGCAGCGGTGCTGGGCACCGCGATCGTGCGGGTGCTCGGGCTGACGGCGGGCCTGACCGGTCTCTCGCAGCGTCAGCTCGACCAGCTGGGCATCAAGCACGAGGTGGTCCGGGTCCACGCCGCCCACCACGTCGGCTGGCTGCCCGGGGCGCAGACCGTCCACCTGGTGGCGTCGTTCGCCCCGGACGGGACGCTGCTCGGCGCCCAGGCCGTCGGCGCCGCCGGGGTGGACAAGCGCATCGACGTGCTGGCCACGGCCCTGCGGGCCGGGATGCGCGCCGACGACCTGGCCGAGCTGGAGCTGGCCTACGCCCCGCCCTACGGCGCCGCCAAGGACCCGGTGAACCTGCTCGGCATGGTGGCCCAGAACGTCCTGGACGGCACCATGCCCCAGTGGCAGCCGGACGAGCTGGACCAGGTCATGGCCGCCGACCTGGTGCTCGACGTGCGCAGCCAGGCCGAGCACGACCGCGGTCACGTCCCCGGTGCTCTGCTGGTGCCGCACACCGCAGTCCGCAACCGGATCGAGGAGATCCGGACGGCAGCGGCCGGTCGCCGGGTCGCCGTCCACTGCGCCGGAGGTTTCCGGGCCTACCTGGTCACCCGCATCCTGCTGGCCCACGGTATCGACGCCCGCAACCTGTCTGGTGGTTGGCAGACCCTCGCCGTCGCCCGGCCTGATGTCGTCGAGCTCGTCTCAGCCTGACGTCGTCTGCCGGGCCTGCTGGACAACGGTCCGGACGAACGTCGTCTTGGCCTCGGTGTAGGCGTCGCGGTCGTGCTCGTAGCGCTGGGCCAGGTCTTGTTTGAGGGCGGTGTAGTCGGCCTGGGCCTCCGGGTGGGTCCGTAACCAGTTGCGGAACCACAGCTCGTCGTGGTCGCCGGGGTGGACGATGTGCAGGTGGAAGACTCGGTCGGCGAAACCGGTCGGGGTGTAGCCCTGGGCCAGGTCCAGCCGCAGGTGCGGCGCTGTGCTCTGGGCCATCAGGCGCCAGCCGTCGGCGTCCAGGGCCGTGACGACAGCCGGAGGGTCGCTGCCCGGGTCGATCTCCAGCAAGAGGTCGACGATCGGCTTGGCCACCAGGCCCGGGACGCTGGTGGAACCGATGTGGTGGATCCGCACCACCTGGTCACCCAGCAGCTGGCGCAGGCGGGCAGCCGTCTCGCGGTACCACGAGGGATAGCCGGGGTCGCTGGCGCGCAGCTCGACGGGGAACAGCCGCCACAGCTCGGGCAGAGAACGACAGCCGGACTGGTCCAGCATGACCGTGAGGGCGGAGTCGGCCCTCTCTTCCAGCGCTCTGGCGGTCTCGTCCGGGCTCATGGCAGCGACGGGGGGATATTGGCCGCGATATCGGCCAGCCAGGCCGCGGCGGAGGCGTCCGACGGCATGCGCCAGTCGCCGCGGGGCGACAGGGTGCCGCCCGCGGTGACCTTGGGGCCGTCGGGCAGGGCGGACCGCTTGAACTGGTGGGCGAAGAAGCGCCGGACGAAGACCTCCAGCCAGCGGCGGACGGTCGGCAGGTCGTAGGCGATCTGGCGTTCGTCGGGCCAGCCCGGCGGCCACGGGCCCACCGTGGCGTCACGCCAGGCGTGCCAGGCCAGGAAGGCGATCTTCGACGGGGCGTAGCCCCGACGCAGCACGTGGAACAGGGTGAAGTCCTGCAGGGCGTAGGGGCCGACGACGTCCTGCGTCGACTGCGGCCGCTGACCGGGCGCGACCGGGACCAGCTCGGGGGTGATCTCCTGGGCGAGGACCGTCCGGAGCACCCGGTTCGTCGCGTCGTCGAACCGGCCGGTGTCGATCACCCAACCGATGAGGTGCTGGATCAGCGTCTTCGGCACCCCGGCGTTGACACCGTAGTGGGACATGTGGTCGCCGACCCCGTAGGTGCACCAGCCCAGCGCCAGCTCGGACAGGTCGCCGGTGCCCAGGACGATCCCGCCGCGCTGGTTCGCCGCGCGGAACAGGTAGTCCGTGCGCAGGCCCGCCTGGACGTTCTCGAAGGTCACGTCGTACACCTGACTGAGGCGAGAGGACGGCTCTTCGGCACCGGCGACCGGCTGCTCGTCGGCGAAGGGGTGGCCCAGGTCGGCGAGCATCTGCCGGGCCGCGGGCCGGATGTCGATGGTCTGGCCCGTGGTACCCAACGCGTCCATCAGGGCCAGTGCGGCCGACTTCGTCTCCTGCGACGTAGCGAACCCTGGCAGGGTGAAGGTGAGGATGTCAGAGCGGGGGCGGCCCAGCCGGTCCATCGCGTCGGCCGCGACGATGAGCGCGTGCGTGGAGTCCAGCCCGCCGGAGACCCCGAGGACGACCTTCGGCTCCCCGATCGCCCGCAGACGTTGCTCCAGGGCGACGACCTGGATGTTGTACGCCTCGAAGCAGTCCTGGGCCAGACGCTCAGGCTCGTCGGGCACGAACGGGAAACGGTCCACGACCCGCCGCAGACCCACGTCGCCGGTCGGCGGGTCGAGCCGGAAACCCACGGTCCGGTGCCCAGAGGCAGGCCCGGTGGCGACCGGTGCTGCCACCGGCCCGCCCGTCCCGGACACTCCCAGCGCGCGCCGGTTGTCGTCGAAGGTACCGACCCGCAGGCGTTCCTGGCGCAGACGGTCCAGGTCGATATCGGCCACGGTCCGGACCGGCCCTTCGGGGAAGCGCGGGCCGACGGCCAGCCGGTCGCCCAGCTCGTAGACCATCGTCTGGCCGTCCCAGCTGAGGTCGGTGGACGACTCCCCGCTGCCCTGCGCGGCGTACACGTACGCCGCCAGGCAGCGGGCGGAGGCCGACCGGGCCAGCAGGTGACGGTCGTCGGCCCGGCCCACGGTGATCGGGCTGCCCGACAGGTTGACCAGCACGGTGGCCCCGGCCAGGGCCGCCGGGGCCGAGGGGGGCACCGGTACCCACGCGTCCTCGCAGATCTCGACGTGGAACACCAGGCCCGGGACGTCCTCGGCCGCCAGCAGCAGGTCCGGGCCGATCGGGACGCGCTGCCCGGCGACGACGGTCTCACCGCGCACGTCGTCGCCCGGGGCGAACCAGCGGCGTTCGTAGAACTCCCGGTAGGTCGGCAGGTACGACTTGGGGGCCACCCCCAGCACCCGGCCGCGGTGCACGACGACCGCACAGCTGAGCAGCCGCGACCCGTACCGCAGCGGCGCGCCGACCACCAGGACGGGCCGGAGACCGGCCGAGGCCCGCACCACCTGGTCCAGGGCGTCGTCCACGGCCCGCAGCAACGGGTCGGCCAGGAACAGGTCGGCGACGGCGTAGCCGGTCAGGCACAGCTCGCCGAACACCGCCAGCGCCACCGCGTCGTCGTGGCAGGCCCGGGCGGCGTCGAGCACCGCGGTGGCGTTGGTCAGCGGGTCGGCGACCCGCACCGGCACGGTACAGGAGGCGACCCGGGCGAACCCGTGGGCGTAGGCCGAGGTGAAGTCCACAGTCGTGAGTCTGCCACGGTCGGTCGGGTCAGGGGCGCGAGCCAGGGGTCTGGCCGGGCACTGGTACAGCGTCCGACGAGTGGCTTCTCGGAGCGAGTTCGCAGCATTGTGCCGTTTGGGGTTAATGAACCGTCCTCGACCTGCCGATGGGCTCCGACGTAGCCCGGTGAAGGAGTCCGCATGGTACACGACCAAGTAGTACTCGACACGGTAAGGCGCCGCAACGACCAGATGGGACTGGCAGTCGAAGACCTGTCGGAGTCGATGGCATCGATCGCCGGGGCGGCGCAGGATGCCGTCGGGTCGGCGACCTCCGCCGCCGAGGCCACCGACCACGTGGCCGGGGCCGCGGCGTCGGTCAGCGCCGCCGCCGAGCAGCTGGAGGCGTCGATGCGCGAGGTGGCGAGCACCTCGTCGACGTCGCTGCGGGAGGCGACCCTCGCGGGGGAGACCATGACGGACGTCCTGGAGCGGGTGAGTCATCTCAACGACTCGGCCGACCAGATCTCGTCGGTCGTCAGTGCCGTGTCGCGGATCTCGTCGCAGACCCGGATGCTGGCGCTGAACGCGACCATCGAGGCGGCTCGGGCCGGCGAGGCCGGACGGGGGTTCGCCGTGGTCGCCGCCGAGGTCAAAGAGCTGGCCGGGCAGACCGGTGAGGCGACCGTCGAGATCACCCAGCGTCTGGAGTCGTTGGCCACCGACACTGCCGCGGTGAGCGCGGCCGTCGACTCGATCGGTGCGGTGCTCAGCCGGATCGAAGAGCTTCAGCAGACCATCGCCGCGGCGGTCGAGGAACAGACGACGGCGATCGGCGAGTTCAACCGCTCGGCCTCGGCCTCGGCCGCCGCGGCCGACGAGCTCAGCACGTCGGTGGCGGCCTCCGCGCACGCCGCGCAGGTCGTCAGCGAGGCCGTGCTGCGGTCCCGGACCTGGCTGGACCGGGTCCAGGACTCCGTCGCCGGGCAGACCACCGATATCGACACGCTCACCGAAGGGATCCCGCGCGGGCCGCTGGAGGCTGCCGTCGTGGCGCACGCCGCCTGGAAAGCGCGGCTGCGTCATGCCATCGACACCGGTCGTCTGCCGGAGGGCACGACGGTGGAGCAGGCCGGACGGGACGACGTCTGCCCGTTCGGCCGCTGGCTGCACGCCGGGGAGGGCGCCGCCCTGGACCCCGTCCGCAACGCCGAGGTGATGGCCGGGCACGCCGACTTCCACCGCGCCGCCGCCGGGGTGCTGGCAGAGGTCGCTGCCGGGCGGATCGACGCGGCTCAGCATGCGCTGACCGACCCGGACGGCTATGCCGGGGTGGCGCACCGGCTCACCGATGCCCTGCTCGCCTGGATCCAGGCGCAGAGCCAGAAGGGCTCGGTCAGCCGCGCCGCGTAGTCAGCCACCGACCAGACCGGCCCGGCGGGCGGCGTCGAGCAGGGCGAACCCGTCCGGTCCGGCGAGCACCGGCACCCGGCGGGCCGGTCGCGGTGCGCCGTCCGGCGCCGGGGGCGGATAGTGCCGGACGGTCGGCGAGGACAGGACGTGCTCGCCGAGGGTCAGCTGGCGCAGCAGGACGGCCGAGACGTGGTCACGGTGGTGGTCCAGCGCCCCGGCGTAGATCCGCGGATCTTGCTGCCCGTCGTCGCCGACCAGCGACCAGCGCACCCCGGGCAGCTCGTGGAACAGCCGCCGCAGCTGGGTGACCTTGTGCCGGGGGCCGGAGCGGAACCACCCGGTGTTCGTCGGACCCCAGTCGGTGAGCAGCAGCGTGCCGGGCGGGAACCCGTGCACCCGCAGGAACCGGGCCAGCGTCGGCGCGGCGTCCCAGGCACCGGTCGACAGGTACACCACCGGACCGTCCGGGTCGCGGGCGTGCAGCGCCCGCAGCAGACCGGTCATGCCCGGCACCGCCTCGCGGGCGTCGGCCCGGCGCACGAAGGTGTTCCAGGCCGCGATGAACGGACGGGGCAGCCGGGTGACCATGATGGTGTCGTCGATATCGCAGACCACCCCGGTGCGCGCGGTGCCCGCGACCACCTGGACCGGCGCGGTCACCGGTTCCGCCCCGGCGGTGCGCAGGGTGACCTCCTGCCACCCCGGGGTCAGGTCGCCGCGCAGCCGCCGGTCGAGGTACCCCGCACGGTCGGCGAACAGGCGGTGCACCTGGTCGCCGATCCGGACCTCGACCCGGGTGCCCGCCACCGGGGCGGACAGGAACGACCGCCAGCCGCGCACGTCGGCCAGGAGCCGGTCCGGGTCGTGGGTCTGCGCGGTGGCACCAGAGTCTGGCAGGTCACCGTCGGCCACCGCCGGAGCGGCCAGCACCGTGCGGGCCAGCACCCGCACCCAGCCAGGACCGCCGTAGCCGGCGTAGGGCACGACACGGACCGTCCAGCCCCGCCGGACCAGGTGCCCGGCGATCCGGGAGTCCAGCGCGTCCTCCATGCGGGCGGCGATGTGCGGCCGCTCGACCCGCGACAGCGGGTTCTGCGATCCCGGCCGAGCCTCCGACCGGCCGACGAGCAGCGGGTCGGGGCTCATGACAGAGAGCTCATGATTCGTGGACCTCGACCCAACCCTTCTTGATATTGGCCTCGAAAGCCGCGTTGCACAGCTCCATGATCTGCTCCCGCGACGACGAGACCCGGACCTCCTGCTGCAACGGGTCCTTGCGGTCCGAGGAGAAGTTCGTGTAGGCGAACACATAGGCAGGGTAGCCCTGGGGCTCCTTGTGCGTGGCCCAGACCAAGAACTTCTGCACCATGAACTTGGCACCGAGCTGTTTGGTGTACACCGTACGGACCAGCACCTCCGAGGCTGGTGCGTCCGCTTCTGACGTCGCCTCGGGCGGTACCGGCGCGGCGGCGAACTCCTCGATCTGCGCCCACCGCACGTCCACCGCGTCGCAGGTCTTGTCGTCCCGCACCCGCACGAAGCTGGGGTAGACGATGGCGATGCCGTTGACCTCGCAGGTGCGCACCCAGCCGCCGTCCACCAGCTCCAGACGCGGGTTGCGGATCGTGCCCGACGTGGACTCGAACAGCACGTCGTTGATCTTCGCCTCGACCACCAGGCTCGGGGTGACCATGTGGAAGGCGACGTGGTTGGAGTCGGTCTCGATATACGTCGACGCCGTCTCGGTCGGGGCGAGCGCGGCGAACAGGTCGCGGCGTTCGGACTCGGTCAGGCCGCCGCCGATGTGCCCGACCACCTGGAACTGGCCGTCGGCCGGCATCAGCGCCACCAGCAACGACCGGACCTGGCCCCTCATATCGCCAGCCCCCTCGGAGAAGCCGACCACGGCGAAGTCCACGGTGTACCGGGGCTTGACCTTGTAGACCAGCGGCAGCTCCGAGCGGACCACCAGGCCCTCGGCGCCGTCCTCGGTCACCCAGCGGTGGAACAGGTCCGCCACGGCTCTCCGGGAACCCGCGGACTGCAGCCGCACCGGACGGCACAGCTCACCCGAGCCGAACAGCTGGCCCAGCCGGGCGTGGACGTCCAGGTAGCCACGGACCCGGGGAGGTTCGCCGTCGATGCTGACCAGGTCGTAGGGGGCCAGACGCAGCTGGCCGACCTGGTCGGCGTCGGCCAGTGCCGCGAGCGCGTCGAACACCCGGGTGCGGCCGCCCGACTCCTCCCGGTACAGCTCGGCCGGAACCATCGCCTGGCTCACCCCGGCGGCCACCAGGGCGGCACGGGCCTCGTCCAGGCAGGGCAGGCCGGTGCGGACGGTGCCACCGGAGTTCACGATGGCGATATCGGTGCCGTCCCAGCAGATCACGGCCATCTCGCCGTCGTACTTGCGGGTCACCTGGAGCTCGGTGCCGCCCAGCCGCTGCTCGATCTGGTCGGGGTTGAGCGTGAGGTAGTTCGCCGCCACCTCGCGCTTGTAGTCCAGCACGGCGGCCAGGGTGGCCGCGTCCACCGCGTCACCGCGACCTTCGAGATAACCGTGGACCTCGGACAGCCGGGAACGGTCCAGCATCACGCGCCTTCCTCCTCGGTCGGCAGGGCCTTGAGCTCCAGGTTGGTCAGGTGCAGCACCAGCGCGTAGCGGTCGGCGTCCACCCGGCCCTCCAGGAAGCCCCGGTACGGCTCGCCGCCGGTGGTCAGGACCAGCGGACCGGTGCCCTTGGGGCCCGAACCGACGAACATCAGGGCATCGGCGTCCTGCAGCTGCTTGGCCATCGCGTACAGGAAGTCGTAGGTCAGGCCCGAGGTGTGCCGCACCTGGTACGCCCGGGTGAAGACGAACCGGCGCAGCGCCTCCCGCTTGTCGAAGAGGCGGCCGCTCCACCGGACAGGATGATCCTCCAGGGCCACGTTCGAGGGCGCCTTGGTAGCGTCGCGGCGCTCCTTCTCCGTCCCGTCCGGACGGTGGATGACCTGCTGCAGCGTCACCCGGTAGGCGATATCGCCGTCAGCGGTGAGGTAGATCCGGTGGGTGTTGGTCAGCGGGCGGCCGATCTGCTCGACGTCGATCTCGGGGTCGCCGTCGACGAGCGCCTGGCCCAGCGCCACCAGATCACCAGCGTCGGCGACGAGCCGGTCCAGCCGGGCCGTCGTCTTGAGGTACTTGCAGCGGAGCGGCGGGGTGCCGTCGGGCAGCACCATGGTCACCCGGGTCGCGACCGGCGCGTTGTCGAAGCCGACCATAGCGTCGCGCTGGTGGTCGTTGGCGAGGTTGAGAGAGCGAAGGGACACCGGCTACCTCACAGCATCGAGAAGTCGATCTCGTCGTCGTCCTCGACTTCCGCTGCGTCGTCCACGACGACAGCCGGCTGGTCCAGGCCGATGAGCTCGAACGGAGTGGGCTGACCGACGAGGAAGAACACGACACCGTCGCTGACCAGCAGGAACGCCGGTGAGGTGCTGTACCCGGCGCGGAAGGCGTAGTCGAACCGGAAGATCTTGTCGCCGACGGCCTCAACGAGCCCGTCCGGGGCGTCGACCAGCTGGTACACGGCGGTGACCGCATGGGCCAGCAGGTCGTCCGGCGTGGCCTCCTCGGTCAGGGGGACCGGACCGTCGAAGCTCGACGGTCGGTGCTCGGCGTCGGCACCGTCCGGGGTCACCGCGCGCAGCGTGGCGCGTTCCACCCACTGCCCGGCGGTGTCGAGCATCCCGAGTCCGACACCGCCGGACGGGATGACGATGGTGCCGGTGGCGTCCACGGCCGCCACCTGCAGGGCGTTGCCGTCGTCGTCCACGGCCACCGTCTCGGACCAGCCGTACAGCTTCTTGCGGTCGACCTTCGTCGGCGCGGCGGCATAGGTCTGGCCGCCGAGGTCGAACACCAGGGTCCTGGCCATCACATCTCTTCCTGCACTGCGGGTTCCAGCACTGGGGTTTCAGCACTACGAGCAGGGCAAGTCTGCCACGTGCCGCCGACACGGGGCTCAGCGCGGTCTGGTCCGACGGGGTGGTCCGGGTCGACGGGGACGGTCGGTGCGGGGCCGGTCGGTCCGCTGCCGGTCGCCGTGCGGGCCGGTGTCCGGACGCAGGTTGAGCCGTCGGCCGGCCACCCGGGTCCGGGAGACCCGTTCGGCGGCCTCGTCGGGCAGCCCGCCGGGGATGTCGATGAGGGAGAAACCGGAGAACATGTGGATCTTGCCGATCTGGTCGCCGACCAGACCACCCTCCCCGGTGAGCGCGCCGACCAGCGCACCCGGGCCGATCCCGTCGCGGTGACCCACCGAGACCCGGTAGACCGTCCGGTCCGCCGAGGGCAGCCGGGGTCGGCCGGACCGGTGACGGCCGGGCCGGTCGGGCTGGTCCTCGTAGCGGTCGTCGCGTCGACGCTGGTCCGGGCCGCGGTCAGCCTTGCGCCGGGCCGTGGCCAGGGTGATGTCCAGCTCGGCCTCCGCGGCAGCGTCGGCGGCTGTCCCCTGGGTGGCCACGGCTGCGACCCGGGCCAGCAGGTCCAGCAGGTCGGTGTCTTCGGGTTGGTCGGCCAGGGCCGTGGCCACGGCGTCGCGGTAGCTGCTCAGGGCCCGGCCGTCGTCCCGGGCGAAGGCTCGTCCCAGCAGCCGGGCGGTCCGGGCGGCGGCGACCTGCTGTGCGGTGGGGACCGTCGTCGCGACGAGCGTCAGCCGCAGCGCCCGTTCGATACGGCGCAGACGGCCCAGCTCGGCCGGGGTGACGAAGGTCAGCGCCTCGCCGGTGCGTCCGGCCCGGCCCGTCCGACCGGTGCGGTGCACATAGGTCTCGGGCTCCCCGGGCAGGTCCAGGTTGACCACGAGCCCCACCCGGTTCACGTCCAGTCCCCGGGCCGCCACGTCGGTGGCGACCACCACGTCCAGCGCCCCGTCGCGCAGCCGGGCCACGATGCGTTCCCGCTCGGTCTGGGCCACGTCGCCCGACAGGTAGGCCGCGGCCAGCCCGTGCTCGACCAGCTCGGAACCGACCTGCTCGGCGGCCTCCCGGGTGCGGACGAACACGATGGTCGCCGCGGCGTCGGTCATGGCCAGCACCCGGCGCAGCGCCGCCGCCTTGGCCCGGTGCGGCACCGTGGCGTACTGGTGGGTGACCTCCGTCGTCGTACCGACCTTGCCGCCCACGTCTACCTGGACCGGTGCGGTCAGGTGGGCGTTGGCCACCGCCTGGATGGCCGGGGGCATGGTGGCGGAGAACAGCGCGGTCTGCCGGTCGTCGGACGCGGCAGCCAGTACCCGGTCGACGTCCTCGGCGAACCCCATCGCCAGCATCTCGTCGGCCTCGTCGAGCACCAGGTAGCGCACCTGGTCCAGGCGCAGCGTGCCGCGCTCCAGATGGTCGATCACCCGACCTGGGGTGCCCACGACGACCTGGGCGCCCGCGGCCAGCGCCCGCTTCTGCGGCAGGTAGGGGGCGCCGCCGTAGACGGCCACGACCTGGACGTCGGCGATCTGGGCGGCGAACGACGCCAGCGCGTCGGCCACCTGGAGGGCCAGCTCGCGGGTCGGGGCGAGCACCAGACCCTGCACGGCGTCCAGGTCGGGGTCGACGGCGGCCAGCAGCGGCAGGCCGAACGCGGCAGTCTTGCCGGTCCCGGTCCCGGCCACCCCGACCAGGTCGTGACCGGCCAGCAACCGGGGCACGGCAGCCGCCTGGATCGGCGTAGGAGTGGTGAAGCCGAGCCGCACGGTCGCGGCGACCAGGGCGTCGGGCAGACCGAGGTCGGCAAAGGGGGCGGCGGTGTCGCACGCCGTGGACAGGTCAGGCACGTCAGGGGCCGATCGCGTGGGGGAGCCCTGACCGAATCACCGGGTGGCGGTCGGGCGGCCGCACACGCCGGGCGCCTCTGGGCGGTGCGGAGCACCGGGACGTCAGGGTTGGACCGGTGCGACGAGCTCCGGGTTGGCTCATGGTACCGGGTGTCGGCAGGGCAGTGTCGTCCGGAGGTTGTCGGCCGGTGTCGAACCGCGTGCGTCGTCGGGCGCGTCGGCGCGTCGTCGTCCACGGTTCGTACCGCTTGTGGACGGGGGGCTCTAGGATCGTGGCGCTGGGGTGAGGAGAGCCAGTGGACGCTGCCGCGACAGACCGGGTGCTCACCGTGCCCAACGCGATCTCCGCCGCGCGGCTGGTGCTGGTGCCGGTGTTCGCGGTGCTGCTGGTCCAGCGTCAGGACGTCGCGGCGCTGGTGGTGCTCGCGGTATCGGGGGCCAGCGACTGGCTGGACGGGGTGCTGGCGCGGCGGCTGGGGCAGGTGTCCCGGCTGGGTCGGCTGCTGGACCCGGCAGCCGACCGGCTGTTCATCGTCGTCACCATCGTCGCGCTGGCCTGGCGGGACGTGGTGCCGTGGTGGCTGGTCGGGGCGCTGGTGGCCCGGGACGCGGCGCTCGGTGCCGTTCAGCTGGTCGTGATGCGGGCGGGCTGGGCACCGCTGCCGGTGCACCTGGCCGGGAAGACCGCCACGCTGATGCTGCTCTACGCCTTCCCGCTGCTGCTGCTCGCCCACCTGACGGTCGACGCGCCGACGGCGGTAGCGACGGGGCTCACCGCGCTCGGCTGGGCGGCGGCGCTGTGGGGTGCGGCGCTGTACTGGACCTCCGGGGTGTTCTACCTGGTCCAGGCGCGGCGGCTGCTCGGCGGTGCGGTATGAGCCCGCGGCACAGCCTGCCTCCGCAGCGGGAGCCGTCCGCGTCGATGACGCTGCTCGACGAGGTGTACCGCCGACCGCTGGACCCTGGCTACCGGGAGGCCGCGCGTCGTCGTCAGGCCACGGGCGCGCCCGCGCCGGTGGGCCGGGGGGTCAGCCTGCTGCTCGCCGCGCTGCTCGGTCTGGCGGTCACGGCCGCCGCGGTCGACCTGCGGCGTCCTGAACCCGGCGCGGTCCAGGCGCGGACGCTGCTGGAGGAGGAGATCGCGGCCCAGCAGGCCCGGGCCGCCCAGGCCCGGTCGACCATCCGCACGACGACCGCCCAGCTGGAGCGGCTGCACGCGGCGGCGCTGGCGGACGAGGACCCGGCGCTGCTCGCCCGGCTGCGCCAGGACCAGGCCCGGTCCGGTGTGGTACCGGTGACAGGACCGGGCGTGCGGATCGTGCTCACCGACGCCGCCGACGTGTCCGACCCGTCGAACCGGGTGCAGGACGTGGACCTGCGGGTCGTGGTCAACGCCCTGTGGGCGGGCGGGGCGGAGGCGGTGGCGGTCAACGGCGCCCGGCTGACCAGCCTCACCGCGATCCGCTCGGCCGGGTCGGCGGTGCTGGTCGACCTGCAGCCGCTGACCAGCCCGTACACCGTAGAGGCGGTCGGCGACCCGGATGCGCTGTCCGTGGCGCTGGCCGGAGCGTCGGCGGGGCAGCACCTGACGACCCTGCGCAGCACCTACGGTATCGGGGTGCAGGTGAGCGTCGGCGATAACCTGTCGCTGCCAGGTACCGGGCAGGTGACGCTGCGGTACGCCTCCGACCCTGACACGACCGAGCCGCTGGAGGAGAGCGAACCATGATTCCGCTGATCGGGCTGGTCGTCGGGGTGGTCGTCGGCCTGGTGCTGCAGCCGACGGTGCCGGTCGAGATGCGGCCCTACCTGCCGATCGCCGTCGTCGCGGCGCTGGACGCGCTGTTCGGCGGGGTCCGGGCGCGGCTGGACGGTATCTTCGACGACCGGGTGTTCGTCATCTCGTTCCTGTCCAACGTCGTGGTCGCGGCGCTGCTGGTGTTCCTCGGCGACCAGCTCGGGGTGGGGTCCCAGCTGTCCACCGCGGTGGTCGTGGTGCTCGGCATCCGGATCTTCGCCAACGCCGCGGCCATCCGGCGGCACGTGTTCAAGGCATGACGATGACCGAGCCGCCCAGCCCCGCACCCGACCCGCAGTCCGACCCGGCGCCGTCCAGCAGCGACGGTCGGCTCAGCCACCGCCGGGCCGACCAGCGTCGGGCCGATCAGCGCCGCGCCGCCGAACCGTCCGGCTGGGCGGCGGTGAGGGTGCTGCTCGTGCCCCGCTCCGGGCGCAACCAGCTGGTCATCGGTGCGCTGTGCGCGCTGCTCGGGTTCGCGGTCGTCGTACAGGTCCGCCAGACCGCCGAGACGAACCTCTCCGGGCTGAGCCAGGCCGAGCTGGTCCGGATAGCCGACGCGGCCGGGGAACGGGCCGACGCGCTGAGCCAGGAGGTCGACGACCTGGAGTCCGAACGGTCGGCGCTGGAGTCCGGGTCCGACACCCGGGCCGCTGCCCTGGCCGCCGCGGAGCGCAACGCCCAGGTGCAGGGCATCCTCGCTGGTCGGCTGCCCGCCGTAGGGCCCGGGGTGACGGTGACGGTCGCCGACCCGGACGGCCGGGTGCGACCGTCCACCCTGCTCAACCTGCTCGAAGAGCTGCGCAACGCCGGGGCGGAGGCGGTCAGCCTGAACGGTGTGCGCGTCGTGGCCAGCACCGCGTTCACCGGGTCGGCGGGACGGGTCGTGGTCGCCGGGCACCTGCTCGACGCCCCGTACACCTGGTCGGTGATCGGAGACCCGACGACGATCGCCACCGCCCTGGAGATCCCCGGCGGGGCGTCCGCCGCGGTCCGGCGCGACGGGGGAGAGGTCGCGGTCACGCAGGAGACGCAGGTCCACGTCACGGCGACCACCACGCCGCCGGAACCGCGCTACGCCACTGCCGTACCGGACGGTAAAGGCTGAGGTGGAAGAGCCGGACGGCGGTACGTTGTCCTCCAGGGCCCTGGGGGCAATATGGTAGGTCACGACCGACGCACGCCACGCCTGACCTAGGAGGTGACATGGAACAGCCCGACTACCGGACCAACGAGCCCGACACCACGATCAACCTCGGCGGTGTCGAACCGGTGGAGTCCGACGCACTACCACCGGTGAGGCTGTCCGCGGACGAGGCCGCAGCGGTCCAGGCGCTGCCAGCAACCTCAGCGTTGCTGATCCTCCACCACGGACCCAGCGCCGGGGCACGCTTCCTGCTCGACGCGGACACCACCGTGTCGGGGCGGTCCACGTCATCGGACATCTTCCTCGACGACGTCACCGTCTCGCGGCGGCACGCGGAGTTCGTCCGCGAGGGTACGTCGTTCACGGTGCGTGACGTGGGCTCCCTCAACGGCACCTACGTCAACCGGGGACGGATCGAGACGCACCTGCTGCGCACCGGGGACGAGGTGCAGATCGGCAAGTTCCGGATGGTGTTCTACCCCAGTCCGGCGCGCGAGGCGGCCGGATGAGCGCTGAGCCGCAACGGGTCGTACGTCCCGCTGCCGCGCGCCCGACGGCACAGCCCGAGACGGCGCAACCCCGGGAAGAGCTCGAACCGTGGCCGCAGGGCATCTCCCGGCGGGCCACGATGCGGATCTCTGACGCGCTGGCCGCGCTGCGGGTGGAGTTCCCGACCATGACCCCGTCGCGGCTGCGCTTCCTGGAGGACCAGGGCCTGGTGCACCCGGTGCGCACCCCGGCCGGCTACCGGCAGTACTCCCCGGCGGACGTCGAACGGCTGCGCTACGTGCTGCGCCAGCAGCGCGACCGCTACCTGCCGCTGCGGGTGATCGCCGAACAGCTGGCCGCGCTGGACGCCGGGCAGAGTACCGAGCCGGTGCCGCGGGCCCGGCTGGCCACCCGGGACGGGGTGTCCGCGACCCGGCAGCACTGGTCGGTGACGACGCTGGCTGCCGATGCGGGTGTGAGCGACACCTTCGTTGCCGACCTGGTCGACGCGGGGGTGCTGCGGCCCGGCCCGCGGGGGATCTTCGAGGCGGGCGACCTGGAGGTCGTGCACACCGCTGTCCGCCTCGCGCAGCACGGGATCGACCCGCGGCACCTGCGGGCCTTCCGGGCCGCCGCCGACCGCCAGGTGGCCCTGGTCGAGCAGGTCGTGGCGCCGCTGCGGGAGCAGAAGGTGGGTGCCGGGACGGCCAAGGCGGGCGCGCTGGCGGCCGAGCTGGGTGAGCTGTGCGCCCAGATGCACACCGCTCTGCTGCGGTCGGCCGTCGCTCACCTGGCCTGATCGCGCCGAGCGTATCGGCCCTGGTAAGCGTAGCGTGGTGGACATGACCAACCAGGCGTGGATACCGGTCCAGCTCGTCGGGGTCCGTGCAGCGGACGACGAGACGGTGGTGCTGCTGCTCGACGGTGTCGCCGGGCTGCTCGTCCCGATCCTTGTCGGTCGCTCCGAGGCGGCGGCGATCGCCGCGGCGCAGGCGGGTCTGGTCCCGCCCCGACCGATGACCCACGACCTGCTCCGGTCGGTCATCGACACCCTGGGGGCGCATCTGGACCGGGTGGAGATCGCCCGGCTGGAGCACGGCGTGTTCTTCGCCGAGCTGGTGTTCGCCGACGGCCGCCGGGTGGACTCGCGGGCCTCCGACGCCATCGCGCTGGCGCAGCGGGCCCGCTGCCCCATGCTGTGCGCGTCCGGCGTGCTCCAGACCGCGGGGGTGACGGTGCAGGTCAGTCCGTCGGAAAACGATCTGGAGGAGTTCCGGGAGTTCCTCGACGAGGTCAGTGCCGACGATTTCGGCACGGCCCCGGATGATAGCCCGCACGAGGACTGAGCTCGACTTCAGGTTGAAGGTGAGACATGAAGAGTGCGACACGCCCGACGGTGCTCGTTGCACCGGTGCTGCCAGGCCCCTAGCGTAAGGCAGGACGAGGAGGACCATCTGGTGAGCAGAAACGAGCGGACCACGCCTGTCCCGGCAGTGTCTCCGGCCGATGTCCCGGTCGGCGCGCAGGGTCTGCTGTTCACCGACGACCTGCCCGAGCTGGACGCCCGGGCCGGGTACCGTGGGCCGACCGCCTGCCGGGCCGCCGGGATCACCTACCGCCAGCTCGACTACTGGGCCCGCACCGGCCTGGTCGAGCCGTCGGTGCGGTCCGCGTCCGGGTCCGGCACCCAGCGGCTGTACTCGTTCCGCGACATCCTCGTGCTCAAGGTCGTCAAGCGGCTGCTGGACACGGGCGTCTCGCTGCAGCAGATCCGCACCGCCGTGGCCCACCTGCGCGAACGCGGGGTGGACGATCTGGCCCAGATCACTCTGATGTCCGACGGCGCCTCGGTGTACGAGTGCACCTCCGCCGACGAGGTGATCGACCTGGTGCAGGGCGGCCAGGGTGTGTTCGGTATCGCCGTCGGCCGGGTCTGGCGCGAGGTCGAGGGCACGCTGTCCACCCTGCCCGCCGAGCAGCCCGCTGAGCCCACAGCCGGGCCCGAGGCAGTCCTGCACGACGAGCTCGCCGAGCGCCGACGGCAGCGGTCAGCGGGCTGACCTAGGACAGTGGGGGACGGTTCCAGCCCCTGATCCACCGGCCTCCTAGGAGGCCGGTTCGGCTTCCTGGCGTCGTGACGTCCGCAGCGCCCGCTCCAGGAGCCTGTCGAAGACCGCGGCCAGCTCGTGCGCGGGGTTGCCCGGCCAGGCGTGGATCGGCCGGGCCGCACCCTGGGCCTGCTGCAGCGCGGCGCGTTCCGGGATGGTGGGGGACAGGACCAGCGGGCCGTACATCTGCTCCAGCTCGGCCAGCCGGTACGACTGCTCGGTGGACCGGGCGCGTACCCGGTTCACGACGATGCCCAGCGGTTGCAGGTCCGGGGCCGGACCGCGGCGCATCTCGTCGACGGTGCGCAGGGCCCGACCCGCTGCCATGACAGCGAACAGACCCGGTTCTGTCACGACGAGAGCCCGGTCGGCGGCGGCCAGCCCGGTGCGGGTCAGCGCTCCCAGGGAGGGCGGGCAGTCGATGACGACGAAGTCGTAGCCGGTGGTGGTGGCCAGGGCCGTACGCAGTCGGTCGGTGCGGTCGCCGGGCCGGTCGTGCTCGATCGACCGTTCGGTGCCGATGATAACGTCCAGACCGCTATCGACCCAGGTAGAGGTGGAGATCGCGGCGCTCACGGTGGTCGGCGACGGATCGGCGAGCACATCGGCCAGCGCCGCTCTGGCGGACCGGGGCTGGAGCGCCATGGTGGCGTCGCCCTGGGGGTCCAGGTCCACCACCAGGGTCTTGAGGCCGTGTTCGAGCGCGGCCGAGGCCAGGCCGAGGGTGACCGAGGTCTTGCCGACCCCGCCCTTGAGACTTGTCACAGCGACCGCGAGCACAGTGCAACGCTAGCCGTGACTGCCCCTGGATGGGAAACTGAGCCCGGATCCACCGATTTGCGCCAGCGCGCCCGCCTGGTGGCGCGCAGCCGGTGGAAAGCGGGGTACCAGGGCTGATCCGACGGCATGATAGGGGAGTGGAGATGAGCGTCGAGCGTCGCGGTCACTCGTGCGTGGTGGTCCGCGCCGCCGGAACCCTGGTGATCGACCCCGGGGCCTGGTCGGACACGGCCGGGGCACTGGACGGGGCCGACGCCGTGCTCGTCACGCACGAGCACCCGGACCACGTCGACGCGGGCGCGGTCGTCGCCTCGGGCCTGCCTGTGTGGGGACCGGCACCTGTGGTGGACCTGCTCGCCGCGGCCGGAGCGGCGGCCGACCGGCTGCACCCGGTGGCGGACGGCGACAAGATCACCCCCGCCGGTGTGCCGGTGCGGGTGCTGGGGGAGTGGCACGAACCGATCCACCCCGACGCACCTCGGTTCGCCAACGTCGGCTACCTGGTCGCCGACCGGGTGCTGCACCCCGGCGACGCCTATGTGGTGCCTGACGGTCCGACCGTAGACCTGGCGTTCGTCCCGGTGAGCGGGCCGTGGCTGCGGATCTCCGATGTCGTGGACTGGGTCCGCCGGGTCCGGCCCCGGCGTGTCGTCCCGGTCCACGACGCCCTGGCGTCGTCGGCAGGCGTCACGCTGGCCTTGCAGTGGGTCGAACGTCTGTGCAAGGTAGAGATCGTCGACCCGGGCGGCACCGTCCCGGTGGTCTGGGAGGAGTCGTAGTCGTGCGGATCGTCCGGGTCGGTGAACGAGACTGGGAGCCGGTGCGCGAGATCCGGCTGCGTGCGCTGCGCGAGGACCCCGGGGCGTTCGGCGTCCGCCCAGAGCGCGAGAACCGGTTCGGGCCCAAGCACTGGCAGATGCGGCTGCGCAGCAGCCCGACCTGGCTGGCCATATCGGATGTCGGCGATCCGGTCGGTGTCGTCACGATGATCTCCGAACCCGCCTCGCCGGTGGACGACCGGCACCTGCTCGGACTGTGGGTGGCCCCGGAAGCCCGCCGCAGCGGGGTCGGGTGGACGCTGGTCGACACCGTCTGCAAAGCGGCCGTCGACGAGGGTGCCCGGACGTTGTCGCTGTGGGTCGAGGACGAGAACGCCCCGGCGATCGACCTGTTCGTGCGCGCCGGGTTCGTCCGCACCAACGAGCGTCAACGCTCGCCCCGCGACGAGACCCGCGTCGAGGAGCGCTACGTCCGCACCATCCAGTAGGACCGGGGGGCGGGGTGCCTTGCATAACCCTGATATGTCATAATGCTCCTTATCGGATATGGGCTAGGACAGATAGAGCGGTGGGCGTCCGCTACGGTGCGGGCTGTGGTCCACCCATGAGGTAGACGACCAGGTCGCGCACTGCGGTCACGTCGTGGCCGGTCGCTTCGACCTTGGTGATGCGCTGCACGGACACGGTGGTGGGCTGCTCGGCGATGGCCCACGATCCGGTCCCCACAGGCACGCGGGTGGGCCAGGGTTTGTGGGTCGTGGTCATTGGGACGGCGATGACGACCTGGCGCCGGGAGTGGAACCGGTCGTCGGACAGCACGAGGTAGGGCCGGTGCCCGCGCTGCTCGCGTCCGACGGTCGGTGCCATGTCGGCCCAGACGACGTCGCCCCGGTCGATCTTCACTCGGCGTCCCCGTGGTCGGCGTCGTAGGTGGCTTCCTGCTCGGCCAGGTCGGCTCGGTCCTCGTCGTCGTAGGGCGTGGCTTCCATGCCGGACCAGAAGTCGGCCTCCCACTGCGCGGCAGCCTGGTCGGCCACCAGCCGCTCCAGGTAGGCGGCCTGGGACACTCCCTGTGAACGCGCGAGGGCTGCTACCTGCTGACGGGTGCACTCGCTCACCCGGATCGTCGTCGTACTCATACACTAAGTGTAGACAGATTTCGACTACATGATGCGGAGTCGTGCGGGTGAAACGGATACGTGCCCGCTACTCGTCCTCCCCCGTCATGGCTCGAGCTACGGGGTTTTGGTCGCTGGTGCGGGGTCCTGGACCCCGCACCAGCGACCAAAACCCCGTAGCCAAGTCGTCGGATCTCTCGGTTCCTGCACACGGAACCTTCACGTGACGATGGAACAGTAGATGGCGGTCGGCCGTTGACTACCTGAGGACTTCGAGACACCTGGAGGGCTGCGATGGCGAACCGGTCGTTGCGCGGGATGCGTATCGGCTCCAACAGCCTGGAGACCGATGACGGTGTCGACTTCGCGCCGCGGTTGCAGGCGCACTACGACTGCGCCAACGGGCACACCGTCGTGCTGCCGTTCTCGATCGAGGCCGACCCGCCGGTGACCTGGGAGTGCCGCTGCGGCTCTGTGGCGCTGCTGCGGGACGCCGACGCGCCCGAGGAGAAAGTCGGTCGACCGGTGCGGACGCACTGGGACATGCTGCTGGAGCGCCGGACGGTCGGCGAGCTCGAAGAGCTGCTGGACGAGCGCCTCGACCTGCTGCGCTCGGGCAAGCTGCGTCGCAGCGCCTAGCTGGTCGACCTGCGAGCCACCCCGCCCAGTACCGTGGTGCTTCGCCGAGCTATCGGACGAGACGGCAGTCCGCACTCGGACTACCTGCTCCCCCGCCCACCCCGGAACAGGCCCGCGATCTGGTGGGCCCGGTGGGTCGCGCCCCACCGGGCCACCGAGACCATCGCCTCGACGATGATTCCCCGGTTCATCTTCGACGCCCCAGCGGTGCGTTCGACGAACACGATCGGCACCTCGACGATGCGGGCCCCGGCCTGCCGGGCCCGCCATGTCATGTCTACCTGGAAGCCGTAGCCCTGTGAGGCCACCTCGGTCAGTGGGAGGCGTCGCAGCAGGTCAGAGGCGTAGGTGCGGAACCCGGCCGTCGCGTCCTTGACGCCCAGGCCGAGCAGCACCCGGGCGTAGAGGTTGGCGCCGCGGGACAGCACCTCGCGGTGCTTCGGCCAGTTCACCACCCGTCCGCCGGGCATCCAGCGCGAACCGATGACCAGGTCGGCCTCGACGGCCAGCAGCGACGGCAGGTCCTGCGCCCGGTGGGAACCGTCGGCGTCCATCTCCACGACCGTGTCGTACTCGTGCCCCAGCGCCCAGTCGAAGCCGACCAGGTAGGCCGTGCCCAGACCCAGCTTGCCGGTACGGCGTAGCACGGCCACCTGCCGTCCGGTGGCGTCCTCGGCAGCCATCCGTTCGACCAGGTCGGCGGTGCCGTCGGGCGAGGCGTCGTCCACGACGAGGACATCGGCCTCGGGCACGTGCTCGGCCAGCAGGTCCAGCGTGACGCCGATGGTCAGCGCCTCGTCGTAGGTCGGGATGACGACCAGGACACGTCGTCGCGAGGTGGTCACAGGGTTGGGCTCCGTTCATCAAGGTGGACCGTGGCGCCACCCTCGGACGGTTCGTCCGTGGTCCTGTCGGTCTGGCTGCGGTACCTGGTGCGCCGCCAGAGGGCGCTGGCGGCGACCACGACGACCGCCGCCAGGGTGGTGAAGGCCGCGGCCCGTCCCGGCCAGGGGCCGAGCCAGGTTGCCGGGGTGGTCGAGGTGCGCAGCGGCAGCGTCGCGACCATCTGGTCGGCTGTGAACAGGTCGGTGCGCTCGACGACCCTGCCGTCCGGGGTGACGACGGCGCTGACTCCCACGGTGGAGACCTGGACGGTGGCCCGACCGTGCTCGACCGCCCGGAGCCGGGTCATCGCCAGCTGCTGGGTGGACTCGGCGGTCCACCCGAAGCTGGCGTTGTTGGTCTGCACCACCAGGACCTCTCCCCCGTGGGTCGCTGCTCCGGCGACCAGGTCGTCGTAGGCGACCTCGAAGCAGATCACCACGCCGACCGTGACGCTGCGACCCAGCCGGGGCACGTCGACGCGCACGACGCCCGGCTCGGTCCCGGCGAGCATGTCCTGGGACACCAGGTCCACCGCCGAGGAGAACGGCCGGACCAGGGACCGCAGCGGGACGTACTCCCCGAACGGTGCCGGGTGCTGCTTGGAGTACTGGTCGACCACGCCGACGCCGGGCTGCCACACCACCGAGGTGTTGTACCGACCGCCCGACGCCGGGTACTGCACGGTCCCGACCAGCAGCGGCGCGTCCACGGCGCGGGCGGCGTCGTCGATCGTCTCCGCGGCGGTCGGGTCGGCCTGGGGGTCGACGTCGGAGCCGTTCTCCGGCCAGAGCACCAGGTCCAGATCGCCGGGAGATACCTGGTCGAGCAACGCCTGCGTGCCCGCGACGTGGTTCTCCAGCACCTGCCAGCGGCGGCCGAAGGCGTCCAGGCCCTGACCGGGCACGTTCCCCTGGACCACGCCGACCCGCAGCGTGCCGCGCTCGGGGGCGGTGTCCAGCGGCACGGCGCACCCGGCGGCGACGGGCACCACGGCCACCGCGGCGGCCAGGGCGGCGGCCCGACGGGCGTGGTGGCACAGCGCCAGCCCCGCCTCGACCAGCAGCGCGCCGACGGCCACGACGACGCCCGTGACCAGCGGTGCACCACCCAGCCAGGCCAGCGGCAGCAGCGGCGAACCCGTCTGGGAGAACGCCAGACGTCCCCACGGGAACCCGCCGAACGGCCACACCGTCAGCAGCTGTTCGGCGGCCACCCAGAGCGTCGCGAACGCCACCGGACCGACCCAGCGATCGGCCCGCGCACCGCAGGCCCGTCGCCACCAGGTCCACAGCGCGCCCGTCGCCGCCTGGAACGCGGCCACGACGACGCTCAGCGCGATCCAGGGCACGATGCCGACCGACGTGTAGGCCCACCACAGCAACGGCAGGTAGACGACCAGACCCCACGACAGGCCGAGCAGGGCGTTCCACCGGGCCGAGTCGCGCCGCAGCGCGAGGTAGAGCAGCCCGACACCGAGCGGGGCACCGGGCCACAGGCCGACGTCGGGGAACGAGAGGGTCGTCAGCAGCCCGCCACCGACGGCCAAGGCCGCGGACCAGCGTCGGGACTGATCGGCCGAGCCGATCGAGCGCGGCGCCCGTGACTGGACTAGGGACCAGCGTCGGGACAGCAGGCTGGTCGGCACCTGTGCAGGGTACGCCACTGGCGACGCATTACCTGAGCAGGGCGCGTCCGGCGGGCCGACCGGCCCGCGCACCCTTCGTACCGTCTGAGGTCCTCAGGCGTTCTCTGTTGAGCGCGCGGGGCCGGTCAGGGCTCCGACCGGTCGGCCGACGCGGGATTGCCGCCGCGGGCTCTCCCGGCCACCAGTGCGACCAGGAAGAAACCTACTCAGGCCCACAGGGGACGCAAGTGTGCGAATACGCTGGTCGCGGGTCCGTCGCCTGGTCAGAGAGCACCAGGCAGTACGTCGGTGTGAGACTTCCCCGGCGTGTTTCTCGCGTGTCGCGCACCTACCCGAAGGTGTCGTAGAGGGTTATCCCTGATCGGACCGCCCGCAGACCGTGGACCGCTACAGGGCGGAGTAGGCCACCACGCCCCGGCGCAGCGCGTCCATGGCCCGGCGGGCGGTCGCGCGCACGCCGGGGTCGGGAGCGGCCTGGGCCAGCTGGCCCAGCAGGTCGACGACCTGCTTCACCCAGCGCACGAAGTCCCCGGCCTCCAACCGACCGGCGCGCAGCACGCTCGGCAGGCTACGGCCCAGCGCCCAGCGGTGGACCGCGTCGACCAGACCCAGGTCAGGTGGTGGGGTGCGGTCCAGGCCCATCTCGGACTCCAGGTCGGCGACGGTGCGCCAGGCCCGCTCGACCTCGGCCACCGCGCGGGCCAGCCGACCGTCGGGCGAACCGGGCACCCGGGGTTCGGTGTTGTCGTCATGACGCGACCGGTAGACCAGGGTGGAGACCGTCGCCGCCAGCTGGGCCGGGTCCAGACCGGTGAGCACCCCGCGGCGCAGGCACTGGGCGGTGAGCAGGTCACGCTCGGTGTAGATGCGGCGCAACCAGCGGCCCGCCGCGGTGGGACGCAGACCGTCGGGTTCGTCGACCAGGTAGCCGAGCTGGCGGAGCACCTCGCACACCGTGTCGAACCGGGCGGCGACCGTCCCGGCCCGACCTGCGATCTGGAGGGCCAGAGCGTCGCGCTCCGCGGCGAGCCGGGCCCGACGCACCCCGTGCCGCAGGTGCTCGGCCCGGTCCGCGCAGGCGTGGCACGGGTGGGCCCGCAGACGTCGGCGCAGATCAGCGATCTGGGCGGCGTCGTCCTTGGCGGCGCGACGGCCCTCCCGGCCGGGTCGGCCCTTCTCCAGGGTTGACAGCTCGTGGCGCAGGTCGTCGTAGGCCACGATGTCGCCCAGGTGGCAGGTCATGGCCGCGGTGGCCTCCTCCAGCGCCTTCGTGGCGGTCTGCAGGGCACGGGCCTGGGCCACGACGGCCCGGTCGGCCTGGTGCTGGGCGAACGACGTCTCCAGCACCTCCCGGGCCCGTTCCTGGCCGACCTGGGCGACGAGGTTGACCGCCATGTTGTACGTCGGCGCGAAGCTGGACCGCAGCGGGTACAGCCGCCGGGAGGCCAGCCCGGCCAGGTGCACCGGGTCCAGACCGGGCCGTCCCAGCACCACCGCGTGGCCCTCGGTGTCGATCCCGCGCCGTCCGGCCCGACCGGTCAGCTGGGTGTACTCACCGGGCGTGAGGTCGGCCATCTGGTGCCCGTCCCACTTCACCAGCTGGTCGAGCACGACGCAGCGGGCCGGCATGTTGATGCCCAGAGCCAGGGTCTCGGTGGCGAACACCACCTTGACCAACCCGGCCGCGAAGAGCTCTTCGACCGTCTCCTTGAACAGCGGCAGCAGACCGGCGTGGTGGGCCGCCACTCCCCGGCTCAGCGCCTCGGCGAACCCGTCGTAGCCCAGCGCGGTGAGGTCATCGGCGTCGACCACGGCCAGCCGTCGTTCGACGACGTCGGCGATCTGGGCCCGTTCGGCCTCGCTGGTCAGGTGCAGCCCCGAGGCGACGCACCGTTCGACGGCCGCGGCGCAGCCCGCCCGGGAGAAGACGAAGACGATCGCCGGGAGCATCCCGGCGCGGTCGAGCACCTCGACCAGCACCGGCGTGGCGGTCACCCGCGGGCGCGGGCCCTTCGGCGCGCGGTCCCGGCGGGCCGGACCTCGCCCGACCGGGGTGGCCAGGCGCCGCAGCGCTCCGACCAGCTCGGGGTTGACCGGCGGGGTGGGGCTCGGTCGACCTTGCCGCGCCGTGGGGGCGGCGGCGTACAGGTCGTGCAGGTGCTCGGCCACCAGGACGTGCTGGCCCAGCGGCACCGGGCGGTGCTCGCTGACCACGACCTCAGTGCCGCCCCGCACCGCCGTCAGCCAGTCGCCGAACTCCTCGGCGTTGGACACCGTGGCGGACAGCGAGACCAGCGTCACCGCGTCCGGCAGGTGGATGATCACCTCTTCCCACACCGCACCACGCGACCGGTCGGCCAGGTAGTGCACCTCGTCCATGACGACGTAGCCCAGGCCGTCCAGGGCGTCCGAGCCGGCGTAGAGCATGTTGCGCAGCACCTCGGTGGTCATCACCACCACCGGTGCGTCGCCGTTGACCGTGGTGTCGCCGGTGAGCAGGCCGACGCGGGACGGGCCGTGGCGGGCGACCAGGTCGTTGTACTTCTGGTTGGACAGCGCCTTGATCGGTGTGGTGTAGAAGGTCTTGCGCCCGGCGGCCAGGCCCAGGTGGACGGCGAACTCGCCGACGACGGTCTTGCCGGCCCCGGTCGGTGCGGCCACGAGCACCCCGCTGCCGGACTCCAGGGCCTGGCAGGCCTGGGTCTGGAAGTCGTCGAGGCCGAAGTCGAGCCGGGCGGCGAACTCGGTGAGCCGTGGGGTGCGACCGCGACGTCGGGCCGCCGCGTACCGTTCGGCCGGGGATGGTTCAGACACGCTGTCAGCCTACGGGGCGCCTGGCCCCTCCGGCGCCGAAGTCATGTGACGAGCTGGACGGAAATTTGGGACTTAGGTCCTAAGTTGTCAGAAACCTGACGTACACGATGGTATGACGCGCCCTAGGGCGAAAGTCCCAGCTCGAGGAGGAGTTCATGAAGGCACTCGTCTACCACGGTCCCGGCCAGAAGGCCTGGGAAGAGGTCCCCAACCCCACGATCCAGGCGCCCACCGATGTCATCATCCAGGTGGACACCACGACGATCTGCGGCAGCGACCTGCACATCCTCAAGGGTGACGTACCGGCCGTGACGCCGGGGCGGATCCTCGGCCACGAGGCAGTCGGTACGATCACCGAGGTCGGCGACGCGGTGACCACGCTCGCGGTCGGTGACCGGGTTATCGTCTCGTGCATCAAGTCCTGCGGGAAGTGCTCCTTCTGCAAGAAGGGCATCTACTCCCACTGCCTGGGCGACGAGGGCGCATCGGGTATGGGCTGGGTCTTCGGCCACCTGATCGACGGCACCCAGGCCGAGTACGTCCGGGTCCCCTACGCCGAGAACTCCGTGTACAAGGTCCCCGCCGGGGTGCCGGACGAGCACGCGGTCATGCTCAGCGACATCCTGCCGACCGGGTTCGAGATCGGCGTGCTCTACGGGCAGGTCAAGCCCGGTGACGTCGTCGCCGTGATCGGCGCTGGCCCGGTGGGCAGCGCGGCGATCATGACCGCCAAGCTGCAGGGCGCGGCACGGGTGATCGCGATCGACCTGGACGACAACCGTCGGGCCCAGGCCCACAAGATCGGCGCGACCCACGACGTCAACCCCGCCGCTCCCGACTGGAAGGAGCAGGTTCTGGCTCTGACCGACGGGCTCGGCGTGGACGTAGCCATCGAGGCCGTCGGCATCCCGGCCACCTTCGACACCTGCGTCCAGATCGTGCGGCCCGGCGGCAACATCGCCAACGTCGGTGTGCACGGCGCGCCGGTCGAGCTGCCCATCCAGAACCTGTGGATCCACAACATCAACATCTCCATGGGGCTGGTCAACACCAACACCCTGGCCATGCTGCTGAACCTGGTCACCGAGAAGAAGCTGCCGGTGGACCAGCTGGTCACCCACCGCTTCACCCTCGACCAGATGATGGACGCCTACGACACGTTCTCCCGCGCGGCGGAGACCAAGGCGATCAAGGTTGCTATCACCCGCGACTGACACCGGCTGATCGAGCAGCCCTGCTGCTCAGACAGCCACAGACGGGCGGCCCGGTGCCACGGGCCGCCCGTCTCGTGCGTCGTGGACCTGGGGGTTGAGCCGCAACGGACCGGCCAGTCACGTTTGGCCGGGCGGACCAGATGTTCGGGCGTAGGCGCGTTCGTCAGTCTGTCTGCGCGGCGGTGATCTCGGCTTTGGCCTGCACGGCCTGCTGGTGGCGGTACAGCGTCGCCCGCGACCACCCGACCAGCGCCGCCGCGTCGGCTGCGGTGCGTCCTTTCTTGCGGGCGTCGGCCACGACGGCGAGCTTGGCCGCGACCTGGTCCGGGTCTACCGGCGGGCGGCCGAAACGGGTCCCGGACGCCCTGGCCGCAAGGTTCACGGGGCACCTGCACGCCGTCCGGTTGACACCAACATGAGGTACGACTAATATTAGATCGTGCTTATCGACTGGACGAGAGCGTTCGACCAGCAGTTCGACCGGATGGAGGCCGACCAGACTCCTGACGGTCAGCGCCGGTTCGACCTGCTCGTGGCGCTGCTGGACGTGCTGAGCGAGCTGGACGCGCCTCCGGACGACGAGTCGGCCTCGCTCAGGCGGGTGCGCCAGTCGCGCAACCACACGGTGTGGCGCGTCGCCCACCCCTACGTGCCCGGTATCGCCGTGCGGCTGGTCTGCTGGTTCCCTCCCGGCGAGGACACGGTGGTCGTCACGCTGTTCGCCGGGGACAAGGCGGGCATGGGCGACGTGTTCTACGACAACGTGGGCGTTCGCTCAGACCAGACCATCGACCAGTGGTTACGAGAGAGGAAGGAAACGAGATGACTACCAGCGAGTTCGTGCGCGGCAACGACAAGGTCGCCCGCGCCCTGCAAGACCCGGACCGCGCCGCCCGGGTGCGCGAGATCCGCGACCAGATGCGCACCGCCGACGAAGCATACGGCGCGACCCTCGCCGCGATCCGCAAGGCAGGGGCGCTGACCCAAGAACAGATCGCCGAGCGGCTGGGCGTCACGCAGGGCGCGGTGTCCCAGATGGAGCGCAAGCCCGACATGCTGCTGTCCACGCTGCGCAACTACCTCATCGCCGTCGGCGCCGAGCGCCCCCGGCTGCTGGTGACCATCGGCGGCGCAGACATCGACGTGGCACTCTGAGGACGCCTGACCGCAGGAGTCAGGCGTCCTCGTCGTCGGTGGCGTCGGGGTCGCGCAGGTCACGGATGGTGCCGGGTGCGAGGTCGGGGACGGAACGTGACTGGCCGTTCCGTTGCGGCTCAACCCCCGACCTGGGTCGTCAGCCCAGCAGGCGCAGCGCCCCGGGGACCAGACGGACCTCCAGGGGCAGCGGGCCGATCCGCTCGCCGTCGGCATAGGCGACCGGGGGCGTCGGGCCCGCGTCGGGCGACGGGGCGATGAGCACCCGGCGGGCGGTGACAGTATGCACCTGCCGGTGGCTCAGGTGGGTGGCGGTGAACAGCCGCGGCAGCAGGGCGAGCACCCGGCCCGTGCCGAGCCGACCGGCCCACAGCACGTCGAGCCGACCGTCGTCGGCCTGAGCCTGGGGGGTGATCTTGATGCCGCCGCCGAAGGCACCAGTGTTCGCCACGGCCACCAGCGGACCGGCGAACTCCTCGGTGGTGCCGTCGTGGACCAGCCGGTAGCCGTACGGCCGGTAGCCGACCAGCTCGGCCGCCAGGGCCCGCAGGTACTTGCCCATGCCCGGCGGGAACCGCATCCGGTTGGCCCGGGCGTTGACGGCGGCGTCGATCCCGCACGAGAGCACCCCGACGTACCACTCGAACGCCTCCTTGCCGGAAGCGCGCACCTGGGCGGCGTCCACCTGGCGCGGACCGTCGGCCAGGCCCCGGCCGACCGTGGCCAGCGCCGCGGGCACGTCGTGGACCGGCAGGCCGAACCAGCGGGCGATATCGTTGCCCGACCCGGACGCGACGATACCCAGCGGCAGGTCTGTACCGGCCACGACGTTGACACCCAGGTGCGTCATCCCGTCGCCGCCGACCACCACCAGGGCGTCCAGCCCGGCCAGCGCCGCGGCCCGGGCGGCGTCGGTGGCCTGCGCCAGGGTCGGCGCCGACAGGTCGGTCACCGTGTGCCCGGCCGCGGCCAGGCCGTCGTGCGCCCGGCGCCCCGCCGCCCGGCCCCGGCCGTGCCCGGCCGTCGGGTTGACCACCAGACCGATCTGGCTCACACCTAGACCTCCAGGTCGAGGTTGGCGTTCACGAAAGCGGCATCCCTGCGGTCGGCCCGGCGGTCGAGCAGCACGCCCACCCCGATCGCGGCGAAGTACAGCACGATCAGCGGCGAGGCGACGAGGAACATCGACAGCACGTCCGGTGTGGGGGTGACGATCGCGGAGACCACGGCGATGATGACCAACGCCCACCGCCAGCGTCTCAGCCAGGTGCTCCCCCGCACCACCCGGGCGGCGGTGAGCGCCACCATGAACAGCGGCAGCAGGAACGTCACACCGAAGGTGAGGATGACCTGCGTGGTGAACGCCAGGTAGACCTGGGCGTCGATCAGGTTGAACGCACCGTGCGGGGTGGCATCGGTGAACAGCGCGATGACGGTAGGGATCGCCCACCAGGCGAAGACCACACCACCGAGGAACAGCACCACGGCCAGCGTGACGAACCCGGTGGTCAGCCGCCGTTCCTTGCGGGTCAGCCCTGGGGCGAGGAACCGCCACAGGTGGTAGATCCACCACGGGCTGGACACGATGACGCCCAGGAAGAAAGCCACCCGCAGCTTCATGTCCAGCGGGTCGCCGACACCGGTGAAGTTGGCCGCGATCTGCAGGTCGCTGCGTTCGGCCAGGTCGTTCAGCGGCGAGAAGAGCAGCTCCATGGTGCGGTCCACCAGGGGCGGCCCGGGCCTGACAGGGCGGTCGAGCCACGGCAGGCTGAGCGACCCGTTCGGTGGGAGCATCCAGCTGCCGACCATGCCGACCAGAAGCCCCACGGCGATCCACAGCGCCCGCTTGCGCAGCTCACGCAGATGGTCGACCAAGGACATGCGTCCCTCAGGGTCGCGACGTTGGCGCACCGCCGGTCAGATGCGGTCGTTGCCCGACGGCTGGTCGGACTGGAGCCGCCGCACGGTCTCCTCGGGAGTCTCGTCGGCCAGGTTGGTGGCCTTCGCCGGGGCTGGCGCGTCCTTCGGCTCGTCGGGACGCATCTCGTTCTTGAAGATGCGCAGCGACTGGCCCAGGCTCTTGGCGGCGACGGGCAGCTTGTTCGCGCCGAACACGATCACCAGGACCAGCAGCAAGACGATCAGCACGACCGGGTTCTCGAAAAACCTACCCATGACTCAGTTCCTCCTGGTGGTAGGACGACAGTGATCGGCACCTGTGGGCTGATCTTACTGGTGTCCAGGGGTGCCGTGTGCTCAACCCCACCATCTGATCCACCGCCGGAAGGCCGCTTCGTGCCGGGCCGTCCGGCGGACCTGGCGCTGGGCCTGGCGCTGGGCGATCCCCGCGCGCCAACGGTCGTGGTCGGCGGCGGTGGCCACCAAGGGGTGCACCCAGGTGCTGGGGGCGGCCTCGACCACGACCTCCAGCCGCTGGCTGAGGGCTTGGAGCCGACCCAGCTCGTCGAACAGGGCCATGGCCTTGTCCCACAGCGAGCGGGCCAGGAAGTACCCGCCGACGACCGTGCCCGCGACGAGCACCAGCCAGAGCAGCAGCCACGCCCACCAGGCCACGGTCATCCGTCCTCTCTGTCGGTCGCCAGCTGTTCGTAGGCCAGCAGCGCGGCACGGGCCGTCGCGGCGACCTGCTGCGCCACCCGCGGCGGGTGGACCGCGACCACGTCGTCGGCCACGCCCAGCAGCAGGTGCTCCAGCCAGGCAGTCGAGACTACCGGCAGGTCCACCTCGAAGGAACCGTCGTCGAGGTTGCGCACCGCGGCGACCGGGGCGGTCTCGGCCACCCGTCGTGCCCGGCTGGCCAGGCGCACCGTCACCACCGTGGCCGTACCGTCGGGGACGAAGCGGTCCGCGTCGGCGGGCACGTCGTGCGCGGCGGCTGACGTATCCAGCACCTGCGCCTCCAGCACCCGGTCCAGGCGGAACAGCCGTTCGGCGTCCGCGGCCAGGCACCAGCCGAGCAGGTACCCGGTGCCGGCGTCGGCCACCAGCCGCACCGGGTCGACGTCCCGCAGCGACGTGCGGTCGGCGGCGTTGACATAGCGCAGCCGCAGCCGACGGTCCTGGGCCAGCGCCGTCGCGACGGTGGCGGCGATATCGGCCCGGGCCCGCACCCCGAGGTCGACGGTGACGGTCCCAGCCTCGGCCGACCCGGTGGTTGACCCGGTCAGCGCGGTGAGCTTGGCCAGCGCTGACGTCAGCACGGCCCGACGGGTGTCGTCCAGAGCCGGGCCGAGGTCTTCGACCAGGGCCCGGATGGCGGCGACCAGCACCACCGCCTCCCGGGCGCCCAGGCGCAGCGGACGGGTCATCCCCCGGGCCTGGGTCAGCCGGACCAGGCCGCGGTCCAGCCGGAACCCGTCGAAGTCGATCAGGTCTTCAGGCTGGTAGCCGGGCGTACCGGACAGCCACAGCGTGTCGATATCGGCGAGCACCTGGTCCTGGGGAACGCCGAACCGCTGGGCCAGATCGTCCAGTGTGGCCTCACCCTGCGCGTCGAGGTACGCGACCATGCCGATGAGCCGCAGCACCCGGTCCGCGGCCCGCTCAGCCACCACGCACCTCCGGAGCGGCGGGGCCCACTGTGCCTTCCGGTCCTGCGATGACTTCCGGTCCTGCTGTGCTTTCTGGTCCTGCCGAGCCGTCCAGCCGGGCTGCGGCCTGCAGCAGCCGCACCACGGCCTCACGGACCGGCGGTGGGTCGAGCACCAGCACGGCGTCGCCGTACCCGACGACCTCCTCGGCCAGCTCCCAGGTGGCCCGGTAGGCGATCTCGACGATGTCACGGCCGCGCAGGGCTGGGTGACCGTCGGCGTCACCTGGTTCGGTCGGCAGCTCGGTCGGCAGCGCCCTGGCCCGCAGCGCCTCGGCCCGTTCGGGCAGCAGCGCGAGCCGGGCGACACCTGCGACGTCCATCCAGCTCTGCTCGGCCGCGGCCACCTCGGCCGGGTCGGGGTGCGCGAAGCCGCCCGGCTCCCCCACCGCCTGGACCGGGCCTTCGATGCGCGACAGCCGGAACGACCGGGGCGCCCCCCGGTCCTGGTCGTGCCCGACGAGCAGCCACCCGCCGCGCCGCGCCGCCAGCTTCCACGGTTCCACGTGCCGGGTGCGCACCTCACCGGTGGCCGCCGCCCGGTAGACGAACCGCACCACCCAGCGCTGCTGCACCGCGTCGAGCAGCGGCGCCAGCGCCGCACCCCCGGCACCGACCCGGGCCGCCAGCCCGATATTCGCCAGGTCCCCGGCCTGCGCCGAGGGAGCGGCCGCGCGCAGCTTGGTCAGGGCCCGGGCCGAGTCGGTCCGCAGCGTCGCGTCCTGCCACACCTGCCCGGCCATGGCCAGCACCCCCAGTTCGGCACCGGTGAGGTCCACCGGGGGCAACGCGTACGCCTCCAGGTCGATGCGGTACCCGATATCGTCACGGTGACCGACGTCGGTCACCGTGACCAGCGGCACCCCCAGCTCACGCAGCGTGTCCTTGTCCCGGTCGAACATCCGCTCGAAAGCGTCACGGGTCGGCGCGTCGGCGTACCCGGCCACAGTGGTGCGCACCTGCTCCTTGGTCATCCGGGTCGGGGTGTTAACCAGGGCGATGACCAGGTCGAGCAGGCGCTCGTCGGACGGGATCGAGGCGACCATCGCCACCACGGTAGTCGCAGCCGTGCGCCAGCGTCGGGTGATCTGGCAGCGCGGCAGCTCGTCAGAGCGTGGGCGCCTTCATCGCGACGGCCGTCCTGCGGAACGGTTCTCACGCGGGTGCGACGTATTCGTGCCTCAGGTCGGTCACTGCGGCGATGTGGTCGAAGTCGCGGTCGGCGGCCAGCACGGTGGCGTCGTTGGCGATGGCGTAACCCGCGATGAGGATGTCGAGCGAGCCCGCCGCGCGGACCAGGCCTGAGCGCCACAGCGCGCTCTGGATGTCGAGCACCAGCGACTCGTCCGGTGCGTGCTCCAGCGGGAACCCCAGGGAGATCTGCTCTCGGTAGTGGGCGTGCTCGGCCGGGGTGCGGGCGCTGTGGCAGAACTCGAGCACCTGGGGCGGGCAGGTGACGAACAGGTCCGAGGGCGCACGCTCGATGCGCCGCAGCCGGGCGGCGACGGCCGTGTCGCCGCCCGCCAGCCTGGCCCACACGGAATTGTCGACCAGGTAGTCGGTCACGGGGCTACGACCGGTGCGTCGAGCCCGGTCTCCAGGCCGTCCAGCGCCGCGATACCGTCGATCATCGCGCCCTTCTGCTTCGAGGCGATGAGCCGGCGCAGCGCCAGGTCGAGGACGGCGCGGTTCGACTTCTCGCCGGTGAGCGCCCGCGCGCGCTCGATCAGCTGCGGATCCAGGTCGACGCTCGTCAACGCCATGGCACGCCCCTTTCACTATATGAACGATTATATACCACTGCATCCCGCTGGTGCGGGACCCGTGCCCTGCGTTGAGACCCCAGCCGGACAACTCCAGGCAGGTGACCTGCGACCACGGACCGGCGCGGTACGGTGACCCGGTGATCACATGGCGCGAAGGTGTGGTGGAACGGCTGGAGACAGCCTGGTCCGGGGCCCAGCCGATGACGGTGAGTGTCGACGACGAGCCGGTGCGCGCGTTGGCCTACCCCCAGGTGGTCGGTCCGGTCGAGGTCGGCGCCAAGGTGCTGCTCAACGTCTCGGCCCTGGCCCGGGGTCTGGGCACCGGGGGCTACGCCCTGGTCGTGGCCCGCACCGACGTCCTGCCGCCGGACCCCGCGCCGGGTCCTGGTCACCTGGTCAAGGCCCGGTACACCCCGTTGCAGACCATGGTGCTTGGTGTCGACGAGCAGGAGTCGGAGCACCACGGCGCGCTGGCCGACGCCGACGACCTGGGCGGCATGCCTGTCGTCGTCGCCGACGTGCACTCGGCGTTGCCCGCGGTCGTCGCCGGGCTGCGGCACGCCGCGGAACGTGCGGGCGCTCCGCCGCCGTCGGTGGCCTACATCCTGACCGACGGCGGCGCGCTGCCCGCCTGGTTCTCCCGTACCGTCGCCGCGCTGCGCGAGGCTGGGTGGCTGGACGTCTGCGTGTCCACGGGGCAGTCGTTCGGTGGTGACCTGGAGGCGGTCACGGTGCACTCCGGGCTGCTCGCTGCCCGTCACGTGGCCGGGGCGGACGTCGCGGTCGTGGCCCAAGGACCGGGCAACCTCGGTACCGGCACCCGGTGGGGTTTCTCCGGCGTGGCGGCCGGTGAGGCCATCAATGCCGCCGGGGTGCTGCGCGGGCGGCCGGTCGCCAGCCTGCGGGTCTCGGCCGCCGACGCCCGGGACCGGCACCTGGGCGTGTCCCACCACAGTCTCACCGCGTACGGCCGGGTGGCCCTGGTCCCGGCGGACGTCGTCGTCCCGCGCTTCGGCGGCGGCCTGACCGACCGCCTCGCCGACCTCGGTGCCATGGTCGCCGCCCAGGCCGCGACCCTGACCGCCCCCGTCGGGCTCCACCACCTGGTCACCCTCACCGCCGACGACGCCCTGCACGCCGCCCTGGCCGCCACCCCGGTCCGGCTGTCCACCATGGGCCGGGGCCTAGACAAGGACCCCGCCGCATTCCTGGCCAGCGCCGTCGCCGGGCTGCACGCCTTCGGCCTGCTCGACTGAGCAGACCTCCGGACACCGCCGACGCCTGTGCGACACTTTCACGCCGGAACGACAGTTTAAACTGTCGTTCCGGCGTGAAAGTGTCGCACAGGCTACCGGGCTGGTCCCGCGCCAGAGGGTGTGCTGCCGTGGCTGCCAGCCGGTGCGAGGGCCGGACGACGGCCCTCGTCGGCGTACCTGCTGACGGAGCCGTCCAGATATTCGCTCGCCACGTCGCAGGACAGTGGTGCAGACTCGTCGACGAGGTTGAGAACTGAACACATGCTCTCGCGGGGCAGATGGAGTGCCCACCACACTGTCGATGTGGGGATCGCCGGTTCGAGTCCGGTCGGGAGCGCAAGAACCGAAGACATGCAGGATTGCTACTCCGGCTCGCACCTCGCGGAAACCGCGACAGACAGGGTCCGCCGAGCGTATGAACAGGCGTTGTCATTTTCGACGGAGGGCGGGAAATGGTGTCGGCCTCCAGCCTGGCCGCACGGTCCTGCCTGGCCTGCTCCAGAAGCCGCAGTCCGTCACGGAAGACCTCGCTGGCACTCTGATACTCCCCAGTACGTTCCGCGTGGGCAGGGGGGCAAGGCCAACCCGAGTCGACGCTAGTGGCGTCCGCCTCGGCAGCGGTAGCCCTGTGCGGCGCGAGAGCGTCACATGACGGAGTCCAGGAACTCGCTCGCCGGGACGGTCCCAACGGATCAGCCGACGTCCTTGCGGAAGCGGAGGAAGTACCCGGCGACGGTCAGCACCACGCCGTAGGCCAGCAGGCCGAGGACGGCGGGGCCGAGGGAGACCAGACTCGTCTGGTCGCTGAGCATGGTGTACATCGACTCACCGGTGACGCTGTCGCCCAGGGCACCGGGCAGGTAGGACAGGAGGGGGATGTCGTTGCCGATTAGCATCGGCAGCATCCGTAGGGTCGGTTCCAGGAACATGGTGATGCCCAGCAGGCTGACGATGGCCACCATCTGGTTGGTGACCAGCGCGCCCAGACCCACCCCGACCAGGCCCCACAGGACCATCGCCAGGACCATCCGGGCGAACATCTCCCAGGTCTGGCCGTCGCCGAGGCCGGTGGCGTCCCCGAGCAGGGCCAGCGGTGCGGCACCCAGCAGCAGGCACCCGACGATCACGGCCACCGCGTACAGCGCGCCCAGCGGGACGACGGAGACGAACTTCGCGGCCAGCACCCGCCACCGCACCGGGTCGGCCAGCAGCGTGGGGGTGAGGGTCTGGTGCCGGTACTCCCCCGCTACGGACATCGCCCCGACGATGGCCGGGAACACGAAGCCGAACGTCGTGCCCATGGAGTACAGCAGACGGGCCAGGTCGTCACCGGCCGGGACGAACATGTCTTCGTCCATCTCCGCCCCGCCGAAGTGCACGGTGAACACCATCATCGCGACGTTCATGCCGGTCCAGGCGACGGTGACGAGCAGGAGCGCCCACCAGGTGCGGGTCGAGAAGTACTTGCGGAACTCCATCGACAACGTCTGTGCGTAGGCGTTCATCGGATGTCCCCCTGTCCTTCGGTCAGCGCCAGGAAGGCCGCCTCCAGCCCGCCGCGCTGGGTGGCGAGCTGGTGCAGCTCGATCCCGGCGGCGAACGCGGCGTGGCCGATCTCGGCGGCCGTGGGCCCGACCAGCACCGTGCCAGACGGTCCGGTGGTGAGCGTCCAGCCTTGGTCCTGCGCCAGCCGGGCCAGGGCCTCAGGATCGGCAGCGGCAACATCGGTGCGGTTCTCGTGCGCGCTGGCAGCCAGCTCGGCCAGGGGCGAGGCGTGCACCAACCGCCCGTGGGCGATGATCACCACGTCGTCGACGGACTGCTGCACCTCGGACAGCAGGTGCGAGGAGACCAGGACGGCCTTGCCCTGGTCCGCCAGGTGGCGCAGCAGGTCGCGTATCCACACGATGCCCTCGGGGTCCAGCCCGTTGGTCGGTTCGTCCAGCAGCAGCACCTGCGGGTCGCCCAGCAGCGCCACCGCCAGGCCCAGCCGGGCCCGCATCCCCATGGAGAACCCGCCGACCCGTCGCCCGGCCGCCGAGCCCAGCCCGACCAGGTCCAGCACCTGGGCGCACCGCGCCTGGTCGATCCCGGCCCCGGCGGCGATCATCGCCGCGTGGTCCGTGGCGGTCCGGCCCGGGTGGAAGCTCGAGGCTTCCAGCGCCGCGCCGACGTGCCGCATCGGCGCGGGCAGCTGCTGGTAGGTGCGCCCGTCGAATGTCGCCGTCCCGCTGGTCGGCCGGGTCAGGCCGAGCGCCATGCGCAGCGTGGTGGTCTTCCCGGCCCCGTTGGGCCCGAGAAACCCGGTCACCTTGCCGGGCGGCACCGTGAACGACAGGTCGTCCACGGCCGTGAGCGGCCCGAACCTCTTCGTCAGACCATCGATCTCGAGCACGCATCCACTCCTGCTGCTTCGCCTGTTTTCTTCACAGATCCTACACGCCTGAGTCGTCCGCCCCCGCAGCCGCGCGGCCGATCTTCCACTCCGCCCTGAGGGGGCGGCGGCTCGGAGCGCCGGGGCGGACTTTCCGCACCAGACGCCCCGAGCGGGCTGAGGTGACAGCTACCCCAGCTCGACGTGCCGCAGCTCCGCGTACCCGTCGACCAGGGAGTCCAGCGTTACCGTCGTGTCGCCCTTGAGGTGCTGGTCGAAAAAGGCGAGCGTCACCGCCTGGGTGATCTCCAGGGCCCTCTGGGGTTTGATCTGCGATCCCAGCCCGATGAGCTCGAGCTCCTGCTCCGACTCGGCGAAGAGTCCGAGGTCCGTATAGCTCAGGTGGGCGCTGCCCTCGATGACGAACAGGGTCTGGGAGGCAGCCAGTACACCGGCGAGCCCGTCGGTGTACGCTCTCATGCCCTCCTGCATCTCTCGACACTCGGCGACGTAGGCGGCCTCGTCCTCGAACTCTTCGAGAAGCTGGTTCCGTTCCGCTTCGGTCAGGGTCTCCAGGGAGCACATGTCGAACTCTGGGTCCACGAGCTCCGCCGCGCCGTCGGGCGCGGACAGCATCAGGAAAGGCGCGGGAGTCGCACCGTCCTGAGGTGCCGTCCAGACACCGCCGTCCATGTTGATCGCCGCCTTGATCCGGCTGTCGGTGAGAGCCAGCTCGTAGGCTGTCGCACCGCCGAGCGAGTGCCCGGTGATTCCCAGACGGTCCAGGTCCAGACGACCGGCGAAGCCAGAATCACGCGTTCCGTCGTCCAGCTCGGTCAGCGCATCGATCACGAACACCGCGTCGTCGGTCATGATCTGGGATTCCATCTCGGCGAGCTCAAGTCCAGGATACTTTTCTTCCAGGGAGGCGTATGCCGCCTCGTCCAGCTCCACGCTTCCCCCCGGCAGCAGCGACACACCAGCCAGGTAGGTGTGGTCGACAGCCACGACGACGTACCCGTGGCTTGCCAGGTCCTCGTACTGCGAGGTGTAGAGCTCCATGGGGACACCCAGCCCGTGAGAGAACAGCACGACCGGGTAGCGCGACTGGTCGTCAGCCAGCGCCAGGTTTTCTTTGGCGTGCGTCGTCACCGCGGTCAGGCGAGCGTCGTACGGCGGCGGGACAACTAGCTCCGCCGAGCCGCGGGCATAGCTCCGGTAGGGCACGGTGGCGTCGTCCTCGGCCGGGTACAGGACCTGGACCATGATCTCCCGCGGGGCTGTCGACCCGGTGATCACAGCATTGTCGCGGTCGTCGTCCACCAGGTGGAGGTACTGCGTGCCCACCGTATACTGTCCGGTCGGCACTGGTAGCACCGACGCTGTTGTCGCCGTCTTGGTCGGTGTCGCCTGGGGTGACTCCGAACCGGACGAGCAGGCCACGGCCGACGACAGCGCCAGGGCCGTCAGGGCCAGGCCGACCACGTACTTCAGAGTTCGTCTGGTCGCTATTGTCCGGGCGGGTGACTCTGATCTGAGCATGGGTTCTTCTCTCCTTCTTCCGGTGTTGCGCAGATGGCAGACTGATACGTCCGACACTCCTTGCGCTTCGGCCTCGTGGCCGACTTCTTCTATCCGCCTCTTGTCCTTCCGGACGAGTCGACGGCTACTCGGTGATGAGGGTGCGGGGGCTGATCTTGCGCACCCTGAGAGCCACCAGCGTCGCGACCACCCCTGCCAAGACCACGATGCTGACGGCCATCCCTACGCTGGTCGGTACGAAGGCGTGCATCAGCGCGCTGCGGGAGTCCAGGGTGTGGAACACGGCGTCGATCACGGACGGGAAGGCCAGGTGCCCGACCGCACCGCCCACCACCGCACCGACTGCGACCACCGGCAGGTAGGTCATGACGACCTGGCGGACCAGCTGTCCGGTGGTGAAGCCGACCGCTTTCTGGATCCCGAAACCGCGCCGCCCCCGCAGGATCGCCATGCTCAGCACCAAGAACAAGACCAGCGCGATGGTCACCGCCGTGAGAGCCAGGACGATGACCGACACCAGGAGCGTGATGTCCCCGTAGACGGCGGTCTGGGCTGACAGCTCTGCGTCGGCGTCATACACCTCGAGTCCTGGAGCGTCCCAGTCCCGCTCGATCTGGGCTATGAGGGTGGCTACCTGTGCAGGGTCTTTCACGTAGACGTAGATGGCGAGGTGCTGGAAATCCGGCTGCATCTTTCGCGCACCGTCGGTGGTCAGGTAGGCCTGGTTGAGGTTGACCAGACCGGTGACCAGGTACTCGACGTCCTCGCCGCCGGTGTTGACGCGCACCGTGTCGCCCACACCCTTGCCCAGCCGGTCGGCGGTGGCCCAGCCGATGACCACCTCGTTGTCGTACGCGGGGTAGCAACCTTCGTAGAGCATGGTGCCCTCGGTCTGCTCGAAGTCGTCCGTCACGAAGACGAACGCGTAGGAGCCGTCGAGACGCACGTCCAGCCCTGTGTAGAAGACCGAGGAACGTATGTCGTCACGTTCGGCCAGGTCCGCCTGGATCGCGGCAGCGGTAGCGGAGTCCTCGGAGTAGACCATGATGTCTGGCACCTCTCCGACCAGCGACGCGATGAACTTCTCCGACCGGGCGCCGATGTTCTCGTAGAGCGCAGCGCTGACCACCCCCATGAAGGCGGTGACCGCGACGACCATGCCCACGGTGACCATCTGGCCTCTGGTCTGGACCGTCGACTTGACGGCCATCAGCCAGGTCAGCCGCCCACGGGATGTCGCCAGCGGCAGGTGGTTGCGCTTGAAGCTGTGCACCACCAGACCGCCGCGCAGCGCGGTCAGCGGTCGCAGCCGACGGATGCGGAGCGCCGCGATCCCGGCCACGACCAGCGTTCCCACTGTCACGACCAGGAACGTCACCAGCGCGGGCCCCGGGGCGAAACCTGGTGCCCACGGCCTCATCGACTCCTGCTCCAGCAGGTTGGACACCAGCGGGAGCAGAAGCTGGCTCCCGCCCACACCGATGAGCGCCCCGGACCCCGCGACCAGGCAGAACTGACCGACGAGCGAACCGCTCACCTGACCAGAGGTGTACCCCACGACCTTGAGGACACCGATATCGGTCATGGACTCCTCGATCGAGGCCGCGACGCGGAACCGCACCATCACCAGGGCGACCAGCCCGACGAGCGCCGCGACGACCAGCAGCATAGCTGCCAGGATCGTGCCCATCATGACACCGGCCGTCTTGATACCGTCGTAGAGCAACACAACGGCCCGGGCGGAGGTCTGCTGCTCGAAGACGTCGTCGATCAGAAGGTCGGCGATCGTGTCGGTCCGCGCGGGGTCGTCAAGACGGACCTTTACGTACACCCCGTGAGCGTGGGGAAACTGGTCCGCCAGTGCGGCAAAGGCGGTTTCGTCGACGTAGAACCTGAAGACAGCGATGCCAAGCCCGACGTCGTCGACGAACCCGCGGACCGTGTAGACGACCGGGGTCCTGTCGAGAAGGACGGTGAACGTGTCTCCGACGGAATACCCGAACTTGGCCTGGAAGGAGTAGGGCATGTAGATGCCGTCGGCACCCAGCGGTTCAGCGCCGCCGCGCAGCTGCGGCAGGTCCATGTCCCGAGCCGCGTCGTAGACAGCGAAGACCGGGAGGAACGTCGTCTTGTCGGTACCGTCGCTGCGTGTGAAACTGCCGTCGGGCCACAGCACCGGTTCGTGGTCGACCGTTGCAACGTCGGGACGGTCGGTCAGCCAGGCGATCTGGGCCTCGCTGTCGTAGTGGTCGGTCTCCAGGAGTATCACGTCCGGCACTTTCGCCGCTCTGGCCTGCTCGTCGAAAGCGGAAGGGTAGGTCGTGGTCAGGACCAGACCGAGGTCGATCATCATGGCGGCCAGGGCAGCGAACCCGGCCAGGGCGAGCATGTGGACTTTGACCTTGCGGATGCTGGCGAGCGCTAGCCGCATTACGGGGCGCACCGGTCACCAGCCCATCTCGACGAGGAAGGAACGCAGGGTGCTGTTGCGGTCGGCGTCGTCCTCGTGGATGTACGGGCCCAGGGCGAGGTCGCCGACGATCGCGCCGTCGCGCAGGTAGAGCACCCGGTTGCCGCGTCGGGCGGACTTCAGGTCGTGGGTCACCATGACGATGCTCTGGCCGTGGTCGTGCACGGCGGAGAAGACGTCAAGGACCGCGCTGCCCGCGGTCTGGTCGAGCGCGCCGGTCGGTTCGTCGGCGAACAGCACGGCCGGGGAGTTGACGAGGGCGCGGACGATGCCTGCCCGTTGGGCCTCGCCGACGGAGACCTGGGCGGGGAACTTGCTGCAGGTCTCCTCCGAGACGTGCACCTGGGCGAACAGCTGACGAGCGCGGGCCGCGACGGCTTTCTTGTCCTTGGTGACCAGCAGGCCGGCGGCCATGACGTTGTCCATCAGGGACATGGTGTCCAGCAGGTAGACCTGCTGGAAGACGAAACCGCAGTGGCTGCGGCGGAACCGGGCCAGGGCCGACTCGGACCGCCCGGTGATCGAAGTCCCAGCGAACGTCACCTCGCCCAGGGTGGGTTTGTCGATACCGGACAGCGCGTACAGCAGGGTCGTCTTCCCGCTGCCCGAAGCACCCATGACGACGGTGAAGTCGCCCTCCCGGATCTCCAGGTCGAGGTTACGCAGGACGTGCTGCTGCACTCCGCCGGTCGAGAACGTCTTGGAGAGCTTGTCCGTGGTGAGTACCGGTGTCGACATGACTCCTCATCATGGTCCGAGTCTCTGAACGCGTCCCGAGAGAACCTGAACCAGACCCCAAAATTTTCGTTCGGGTATCTGAACCGGCCCGCTCATGCCAGGGCGAAGGTGAGCGTGACGGCCAGGCCGTGACCGGTGACCGTCGGCACGGGAGCCGACCCGTCCAGATCGGGCTCTGGTCCGATATTGGCGCAGGTCAGTGTCCCGTTCATCTGGATGGCGAAGAGACGCGCCAGGTACAGGCCCAGACCCGCACCGGGCGTGCCCTGCGCCGCGGCGCCGCGGAAGTACTTGTGGGTCAGCAGCGGCAGCTCGGCCGGGTCCACGCCCGGCCCTTCGTCGGTGACGACGACGCACAGGGCGCGGGCGTCGTCGTCGGTCCAGGCGTGGACCTCGATCGGTGTCCTGGCGTGCTTGTAGGAGTTGGCGACGACGTTGTCGACCACCTGGGCCAGGCGCACCGGGTCCGCCTGGATCATGCACTCGGGAACGTCGACGTCGCCGATGCGGTGTTTCGGGTCGGCCTCGCGCAGCAGCTCGACCAGCCGGGTCGAGGGCACCGGGACCGGTGCAACCACCAGCTGTTCGGCGTCGTCCAGCGTGGCTTCGAGCATATTGGAGACCAGCGCGTCGATCTGGTCGGTCTTGGCCATGATCCGGTCCAGCTGGGCGCGGTGCCTGGTGTCGTCCTCGGTGGCGGTCAGGCACTCGGTGATCGCCTTGATCGACGCCACGGGAGTCTTCAGGTCGTGGCTGAGGGAGGCCACCAGCTCCTTCTTCGACAGGTCTGCGGCCCGTTCCCGGTCGCGGGCCAGCCGCAGCTCGGACCGCATCAGGTCGAAGCTCTCGGTGAAGGCTCCGAAGGCGTTGGTCCGGTCCATGGCCAGCGGGGTGTCGAGGTCTCCCGTCGCGACCCGGACGGCAAAGTTCTTCATCTGGACGAACGGCCGGACCAGCCGCCGGTGCACGTACCACCCGAACCCCACGACGACCACCCCGACGCCCGCCATCGTGACCAGCACGGCCAGGCGGAACCGCTCCGTCCAGGCCGCTTCTTCCTCGGTCACGTCGGCGCGGAACGCGACCCGTGCGACCACCTGGTCGTCCCGCTCGACATCCATCACGGTGTCACCGTGCCGGTAGGCGTCCCCGAGACTGTAGGCCTGTCCCTCCGCCGTCGCAGCCAGCACACGGCCGTCGGGGGCGAGCACGACGTAGTCGGACGCCCCCTGCGGCCGGGGCAGCTCTGACGGCGGGAGGGTCTCGGAATCGGCCAGTGTTCGTACGACGTAGTTACAGGCCACGAGGTTCACGGAGCGTTCCGGCAGGTCCTTGGCGGACGTCAGGAGCACGGTGGAACCGGCCGCCAGGACGGCGACCACGGCGACGAGAAGCCAGCGCAGTCGCATCTCACTCCTCGTCCGCGAACTGATAGCCCGTGCCCCAGACCGTCGTGATCCAGCGCTGCTCGGCGTCACCCAGCTTGGCGCGCAGACGGCCGACGTGGACGTTCAGCGTGGCGTCGTTGGTGATCGAACTGCCCCAGACTCCGGTGAACAGCTCCGCCTTGGGCACGACGCGGCCGCGGTGGCGCAGCAGGTAGGCCAGCAGCCGGTACTCCATGGCGGTCAGCGTCACCTCGCCGTCGGGACCGAAGACCAGACGGGAGGCCAGGTCGACCCGGTAGTCGCCGAACCGGATCTCGTGGGCTGAGGGTGCTGGCGGCGCCGGGCTGTTCCCGTACCGTCTCAGCACCGCCTTGACCTTGGCCAGCAGGACCGACAGCAGGTACGGCTTGGTGATGTAGTCGTCGCCGCCGATGTTGAGGGCGAGCAGCACGTCGTCGTCGGACGACCGGGCGGAGATGAACAGGATCGGGATATCGGTCTCGGTCCGCAGCCGCTTGCAGACCTCGAAGCCGGAGTCACCACCGAGGTTCACGTCCAGCAGGATCAGCGACACCTGGTGCGAGGCCAGGAAGTCGAAGCACTCGGCGGCCGTGGCGACCCACGCGGTACTGACGTCGAACAGGGTGAAGTACTCGACCGTCGACTCCGACAGCGCCACCTCGTCGTCGACGACCAGGCAGTCGACAGTCGGCAGGACGGGGCTCACACCAGATCCTCTCTGGGTCGGCACAGCCACCCGCACGGGCGGCACCCCCCAGCGTAGGGTCGAACCAGCCCGGACCGGGGTCATTCGCCCGTCAGTCCGCCAGACGACGACCCGCCGAGGGCGGTCGGATACCGTGCCGATCGTCGCCTCCTCGACCGGCTGCCCCTAGTTGTACTAAGTACGAAGCCACAACGTTGGTGACATCGGTGCGTCCGCAGCCGTCTCGTATGCTGGACGTTCATCCTAGACGTTTCTCAGGCCTGCTAGCCTGTTTTGCACAGAGTGGCAGACAGTTTTGGGGGAAAGCACAATGAGTGGCGACCATCGTACACCAATGACCACGAACCTGCCCAACGGCTATGGAAGTCAGTTCGATATGCTGGCCGGACAGTTGCGCCGGGTGATAATCGATCTGTACATGATAAGTAACTATGCAATTGAAGAAATATGGGACGATTATTATGTTGCCAAAGGCCAGAAGGCGCAGTGGTCGCGGCCGGGCCCCGATGGGTACGGCGGCGGCACCTACGACCAAGGGTACATGTCCCCTGGTGAGGTGCTCGGCGACCATCTAAGTGGCGGGGCAGACTGCTCCGGAAATTTCGACAGCATCCGCAACAGTGTCAGGTCTGTCATCGAGCCGTGGCGTGACATCCCGGCTCCCGATTCGCCCGGGTTGCATGCGGCCACCAAGCGCGCTGATGCGTGCGTCAACCGATTTATGCATAAAGGCCCTATCGGCGGCCCTCCTATACCGGACGGTCCACCCGGTACTGGGGACGAGGGAAATATGGCGGCAACTCTGCAGACCATCTGGGACGAACTGCACGGCTCCGAGGTCTACAACCCTCGTGATCCGGCGAGCAAGCCCCCGGCCCTGGAGGGAACCACGGCACTTGTCTTCGAGCAGTATATCCGCAACATCGATGCGGCGATCATCGTGTTTCATCAGATCGCGACGGTCCTGCAGGCTTCGCTCAAAGCCCAAGAAACGCTGTGGAAGACAGCCCGGGGATGCGTGATCAAGATTCTCCAGCATTTTGTCAGAGAGTGCGACCGGGCAGTGAGTACACATTTTGCGAACCGTGCCTCGGCCGAGAAGAGAGCGGCATCCCTAGAGCTGACCGTGTGCCTCAGCGTCATCGGCGTTGCCCCGTCGACCCCCCTAGTCGTCGGTACGACAGTGACGAACCTTGGCCTCTTTGTCGCGTCCTATGTAGGTGCTGACCCTCCACGCGGAGGTGTCCAGACAGATTCCTATGACATTAAGGTCCCCCACGTCAGCAACTACGCTAACGCCATGAGCGAGTTATATGGCGCATTCGGAACCGATGATGATAGTTTTGTGGCTGCGGCCTCACTCCCGATGCGTCGATTTGTTCCTTCTGTATGGAATGACCTGAACGCCACTGTCACCGCGGCTGAGACGCGGATTAATCAAGACCTCATTAATTGTCTCCAGGAGGTCACCGCGAACCGAGGAATCGTCGATCTTGTCCCCGACCCGATCGAGTTGAGCGAGATTGATTCATATAACAAGTTCCACCGCCGTATTGGCGTCAATACAGGTCGGACCGACCGTGTCGCCCGGCTGCTGACAGCACTCAGCCATCAGATCGGGATGATTGGAGCCGACGCAAATGACACTCGTCTTGCCGGCGGCTACCCCGACAGCATGGTGCGCCGCAGCTGTCTGATCGGAATCGGAGCGGACGGGCCAGCTGAGCAGTTCGATGCTCTGGCTTACCTCTTGTACATTCTGGCGGACGAACTCGGGTGGGAGGTTGACCGCGCCGAGCGAAACTTCAGCGCCGCTGTGGCCGTGCTGGACGACGCCAACACCGCAGCAAAAGATACACTGCAGCGACTGGCTGCCGAGTATGGTCTCGGGTACGAGCAGGGAGGGGCGGTGGTTGGCGTCGACTCCTATCCTTTCGATAGATACGAAAAATGATCGATCGAACAAATGTGGGACAGGCGAGAGCAGGGCGGAGCCGGTATGTTGATGGAAGACCATGAAGTCGCAAATTGGGCCGGGAGTTATCGGTCCCTACGGATTGGAGCGTACGTGCGGGCAGCACGCGGTCGCTGGTGGGTGGTCGGCCTAGTCATGGTCCTGCTCTGGGCGTCGGCCTGTTCCGATTCCGACGGGAAGGGCCACCAGGATACAGGTACGGCTACCCAAGGACCCGTCCCCGTCGGTACTTCCTTCGACCCCCCGTCACGCTTCGACCTCACGCGGACAGTCTCGCTCAACAAAGACGACGTTCTTCACGGCACGCTGCACGACACCATGTTCCTGTCCGTCACCAACGACGCTCTACGAGCCGTCGATCTTCGCAGCGGAGCACAGTCCTGGTCGGTCGACCTGTCCACCGGATCGGAGCAGTACTACCTAGGCTCTCCGTTCGTGACCAATAATATCGTCGCTGCGGTAACCGCCGAGAATTCCAGGAGCGACGTGTACACTATCAGCGTCACCGGCGTCGATGTCGACACCGGTGACGTGGCCTGGAAAAGTTCCATCCCCCCTCTACGGATCCCCCTGATCCCCGGCTATGTCCCCTCCGACGAATTCTGTAGAGTCCACTTTACCGAGCACAGCGACGGCCTGCTGATCACCCTCGATGGACAGTTCGACCCGCTGACCACCTTCTTTTTGGATCCGAGTACCGGCAACATTCACTGGATAGCCGACGTGCTGGTCTTCGGGATAGCGACCGGCCCGTATGCTCTTGCATTTTTTATCGTTCCAGATGGGGATAGGTACTACCGGCACGTCGTGGTCTTCGACCTGCGCACCGGTCAGATTGGGACACAGCTGACTGACTCGGCAGGGGGGATACGGCTATACGTCGACGCCCACAACGACGAATCCTACATAGTGGTGAATCTGGACAGTGGTCGACCTGATAGTTTTCTGCGGTTCTCCTCGGCAGACTCCTCCGTTCAACCATTCGCCCCCTCGGAGGGCGACATGCGTTACGAGAAAGACGCCGACTGTTCCCTCGAGGCCGGACAGCCAGTGCTGCTGTGCCAGATCGCCCACACGGGGGTCTACGGGGTCGATCCCGTCTCAGGGCGAACGGTCTGGGCGTCCGATGACGCGACACACTACTATGTATTTCAGTATCACGGTAACGTCTACGGTGTGATGAGCTACATCGATAGCGATCCGTTCGAGGCATTCAGCCTGGTGTCCGGCCAGCCGGTTAACTCCGACCTGCAAATTCAGCCTATCATTGTGGATGCAGCCCGGTCTCGGCCGATCATGGTGAACGAGTACGGAGCGGTGGGTGTGTTCAACGGCGAATACGTCTGGGCTCCTGCCTCAGGCTGACCCTGCTCGGCCGCCGCGGTGACCGGTCGGGGTCGGCGCTGGCCTTGAAGTTGTAGACGGTGCGGATGCGGCGGTCTACCCGGGCGGTCGGGCCGATATGGGAGACGATCGCGTCGAGGTCTTTGTACGCCATGGGGCACTCGTCGAGGGTGCCGGCGTCTACGGTGCTGGAGAAGACCCCGGCCATCGCCTTCTTGTAGGCCGAGACGGTGTAGTGCTGCTTGACCTCTGATCGGCTCATGAGACGGCCCGCACCGTGCGGGGCGCTGTAGTTCCACTCGGGGTTACCCAGGCCGGTACACACCAGCGCGCCGTCGCGCATGTTGATCGGGACGACGATCTGCTCCCCTTCCCGGGCGGATACGGCACCTTTGCGGACGATCTGGCGCTCGACGTCCACGTAGTTGTGGACGGTGCTGATCCGGTCGGCGACGCGTAGGTGCATCTTCTTGACGATGTCGTCGGCGATCGCCCGGCGGTTCAGGTCGGCGAACTGCTGCGCGATCGCCGTGTCGTGGAGGTAGTCCTCCAGCGTCTGGCCGGTCACGTAGGCCAGCTCGTACGGCACGTCCGTCCCGCCCCGGCCGCCTAGCTCGTCGTACCCGCGCTGCTGGTAGTGCCGTGCGACCTGCGCCCCGAGGTTACGGCTGCCCGAGTGGACCAGAAGGTACAGGGTGCCGTCGTCGTCGACGTCGACCTCCACGAAGTGGTTCCCGCCGCCCAGGGTGCCCAGGCTCAGCCCGGCCCGGTCGACGTCGACGTCGCACCGCAGGTCGTCCAGGTCCAGGCGCGAGGCGTACCGGTGCGGCGTCGTGCGCACGGCCGCGCCAGCGGGTACGACAGACCGGACGACGGCGTCCAGCCGGGGCAGCTCGAGGCGGGTGCCGGCCAGGACGACCGTCTCCACCCCGCAGCCGATGTCCAGACCGACCAGACCCGGGACGATGCTGTCGGAATATGTCAGCGTCGTCCCGATGGCCACCCCGGCCCCGGCGTGGACGTCAGGCATGATGCGGATCGTGGACCCGGCCAGGTGCGGACAGTCGCACAGCGCCCGGACCTGGCCCCGCGCCGCCGGGTCGATGGTGTCGGTGAACACGACGGCGCGGTTGTGCGTCCCTTCGACGGTGAGGATGGCCTGCTCCTATCTGGTCCGGACGAAGTCCGGTCCCCGGTATACCCGCACCGGGTCGCCGCGGACGATCTGGTGGTGCTCACGCCAGTTGGCACCAGCTGCTTGGGTCTGGGCGTCCTGGGCGCGACGTTCCACAGTCTGACGCAGGCGGGCGGTCGCGGTGCGCCGGTTGAGGTGCTGGCTGCGTTCGTCGGTGCTGACCGCGGTGTCCCCCGTCGGCAGGTACACCGCCCGCACTCCCGACTCGGTCTTGTTGACGTGCTGTCCCCCGCGTCCCGGGCTCCGGAAGGTCTCGATCCGCACCTGCGCCGGGTCGAAGGTGTCGACCGAAGCCGGTCGGGCGCCGAGGCTCACGTCGACGTACCAGTTCTTCCGTCCGTGATTCGGACGCACCGGGCTGCGGCAGACCCACAGCACGCTGCCTTCGAGCGCGGCCAGCTCCGCGGGTCCGGTGAACCGGACGGACCGGAACCACCCAGGTCGGCGGCCAGGAGTCGAGTCCACCAGCTCCACCGTGGAGAACTCGGCAGCCAACGCCTCGAACAACCGGCCGACGGCGATCTCGCACTCGGCCGGCCCGCCCTGACCGGACGACAGCTGCAGCAGAACCCGTCCGGTCATCGCTCCGCGGACCCTGGGGTCTTCGACGCAGGCAGGTTCATGTCGCCTACGGTGGCAGGGCGCCGGATCTCGCGCACCGGAATATCGGGCTGGCTCAGGCGGTGAAATCGGCCGCGAGACGGACGACCGACGGCGGCACCTCCGCCTGGTTGGTGCCCGACGGCTCGACAGCGGCGGTGCGGGCCGCGACGGTGACGGTGCCCGACCAGGCCGCGGCGTCGGTGTCGTCCTGGGGTGGTTTGGGTTCGCCGTCCAGCACCCGGCAGCTCCACTGGTCGATGGGCAGCGCCAGGACCCGGGTGGCCGCCAGCTCTTTGGCGGTGGGCGGCCGGACCTCGCTGCTGCGGCCCGGCAGGTAGCGGTCGAGCAGCACGTCCAGCGCAGCGGGCTTCTCGGCGTCGGCGACGTCGGCCAACCGTCCGTAGAGGACGGCGCTGCAGCCGCGCACCCCGGTCTGGTAGGCGCTGTGCCCGACGACGACCGCGGTCAGCTCCGCCACCGAGACCGCCACCAGACGGCCGTCGCCGACCAGCCGCATCCAGCGCGACCCGGTCGACCCGTGCATGACGATCCGCTCGCCCCACCGGGCGATACCGGTCGGCACCACGCAGGGACGGCCCTCGTCGTCGACGTAGGCCACATGCGCCAGCGTCGTAGCGTCCAGCAGGGCGTCGAGCTGGGCCCGGTCGTCGGTCATCCGCTCTTGGTGCCGGACTGAGACAAGAGGTCGAGAAGACATACCCGTCAGGCTACGACGGAAAGGCTCACAGTCGGCTGGCGTGGATGGTGGTGACGATGATGGCGCGGGCGCCGATCTCGTACAGGTCGTCCATGAGGCGGTTGGTCTGGGTGCGCGGGACCATGGCGCGGACGGCGCACCACTGCTTGTCGTGCAGCGGGGCGACTGTCGGGGACTCCAGGCCTGGGGTGAGGCGGACAGCGCGTTCCACGGCGGACACGGGGCAGTCGTAGTCCATCAGGACGTACTCGCGGGCCGTGATGACGCCCCGCAGGCGCCGGGTGAGCACGCCCAGGGCGTCGGCGTCCACGCCGTCGGCCCGCACCAGCACCGCCTCGGAGTGCAGCAGCGGGTCGCCGAACACCTCCAGACCGGCCGAGCGCAGGGTCGTACCGGTCTCCACCACGTCGGCGATGACGTCGGCCACGCCCAACTGGATGGATGACTCCACCGCCCCGTCCAGCCTGACCACCGCGGCCGGCGTCACCCCGTGCTCGGCGAGGTGGGTGCTGACCAGCACCGGGTACGACGTGGCGACCCGCAGCCCGGCGATGTCTTTGACGTCCGACAGACGTCCGACCGGGGCGGCGAAGCGGAAGGTGGACCGGGCGAACCCCAGCTCCAGGTGCTCGGTGGCCGAGGACCCGGAGTCCAGGAGCAGGTCACGGCCGGTGATCCCGACGTCGACGGTGCCCTCCCCCACATACGTCGCGACGTCGCGGGGACGCAGGAAGAAGAACTCGGCGTCGTTGTCCGGGTCGGCCAGCACCAGCTCCCGGCTGTCGCGCCGCTGCCGGTACCCGGCCTCGCGCAGCATGACGGCCGCTGGTTCGGACAGCGACCCCTTGTTCGGGACGGCGATGCGCAGCATCGGCACCTCACAGGTGGGTGTAGACGTCGGACAGGGTCAGGCCGCGGGCGATCAGCAGCACCTGCGCGTGGTACAGCAGCTGGGAGACCTCCTCCGCGGTGCGCGTTGCGGACTCGTGCTCGGCGGCCATCCACGACTCGGCGGCCTCCTCGACCAGCTTCTTGCCGATGGCATGGACCCCGGCGTCCAGCTCGGCGACGGTCCGCGACCCGGCGGGCCGGGTGGTCGCCTTGTGCTCCAGCTCGGCGAACAGGTCTTCGAAGGTCTTCACAGACGACGATGCTAGGCCATGCCACCCCAACCTCGCCCTCAGGGCAACCCCTCCAGTGAGAACCGATAAAACTGTGTCGCGCCTAAGACTCTGGACCGGAGCGGTGCCAGACGGTGCATGGCAAGGCGCAGGACACTGAGTCAGACCGCCGACGGGGCGAGTGCACGCAGGGCGCCGACGGTGGCGACGGCGGCGGCAGCGGCCTCGGCCCCCTTGTCCTCGTGGGAGCCGGGCAGCCCGGCCCGGTCACGAGCCTGCATCTCGTTGTTGCAGGTCAGGACGCCGAAACCGACGGGGACGCCGGTGCGCAGGGCGACCTCGGTCAGACCGTAGGTGACCGACTGGCAGACGTAGTCGAAGTGCGGGGTGCCACCCCGGACGACCACACCCAGCGCCACGACCGCATCAGCACCGCCGCGGGCTGCGGCCGACGCGGCGACGGTGAGCTCGACGGTGCCGGGCACCCGGACCACCGTGACCTGCTCCACCGCGGCGGCTTCCAGGGCGCGCAGGGCCCCGGCCAGCAGGCCGTCCATCACCGTGGTGTGCCAGCTGGCCGCCACGACGACGATCTTCAGCCCCCGCCCGTCCCCGGTGATCTCGGGGGAACCTGTTCCGCTCACGTCCGTCTCCTCCTGTCGGCCGGGGTGCCCACCATGGTCGGGCTGCTCACCGGGCTGTTGTTGGTGCGGTCCAGCACATCGGGCAGGTTCGGCGGCGGTGCGCTGAGCAGGTGGCCCATCGCCTGACGCTTGGTCTCCAGATAGGCCGCATTGTGCGGGGTGCGACCGACCTCCAGCGACTCGACCGCCGCGATATGCACCCCTAGGGCGCGCAGCCCCGCGGCCTTCGCCGGGTTGTTCGTCAGCAACCGCACCGACGTCAGCCCCAGGTCGGTGAGGATCGCCGCGGCCGCCCCGTACTCGCGCCGGTCGGCCGGCCAGCCGAGGTCCAGGTTGGCCTGGACCGTGTCGCGGCCCGCGTCCTGCAGGGCGTAGGCGGCGATCTTGGCCAGCAGGCCGATCCCCCGCCCCTCGTGCCCGCGCAGGTAGACCACGGCACCGCCGTGCTCAGCCACCAGCGCCATAGCGGTGTGCAGCTGGGGGCCGCAGTCGCAGCGCAACGACCCGAACCCGTCGCCGGTGAGGCACTCGGAGTGCACCCGGACCAGCGGCGCGTCTCCCGGAGGTGTTGGCGAGACCAGCGCTACGTGCTCGGCGCCCGTGCGCAGGTCACGGTAGCCGACGATCTCGAACTCCCCGTGCGCCGTGGGCAGCCGGGCGGTGTCGGTGCGGTGCACCCGGGGGGTGGTCGGGGCCGGGCCCTGGGTCTGGACGACCGGGTCGTGCTCCAACCGCCAGGCGATGAGGTCGGCGATGGTGAGCACCACCAGGCCCTTCGCGGCGGCGAGCCGCTCGGCGTCGGGCAGGCGCATCATCGAACCGTCGTCGTGCACCAGCTCGGCGATCCCGCCGACGGGTTCCAGACCGGCCAGGCGGCACAGGTCCACGGCCGCTTCGGTGTGCCCGGCCCGGTGCAGCACCCCACCCGGCACGGCCCGCAGCGGCAGCACATGCCCGGGACGGATGATGTCACCGGGGCCGCTGGCCGGGTCGGCCAGCACCTTGAGGGTGCGCGACCGGTCCGCCGCGGAGATACCCGTCGTCACCCCGGTCGCCGCGTCCACCGTCACCGTGTACGCCGTGCGTCTGGGGTCCTGGCTGTGCGGGACCATGAGCGGCAGGTCCAGGGCGTCGGCCCGCGCGGCCGGCATCGGGGCGCACAGATAACCCGAGGAGTGCCGGATGGTCCAGCCCACCCACTGGGGGGTGGCCGACTGGGCGGCCAGCACCACGTCAGCCTCGTTCTCCCGTTCCGGGTTGTCCACGACGAGCACCGGACGGCCTTCGCGCAGCTCGTCCAGCGCCTGGTCCACCGTGCCGATCATCAGCGGGCCTCCAGCAGCCGTTCGGTGTACTTGGCGAGCACGTCGACCTCCAGGTTGACCTGGATGCCAGGCGCTAGGCGGACGAGTGTGGTGCTGTCCAGCGTCGTGGGTATCAGGCTGACTCCGAAGGCGGTGGCCAGATCGGGCGCCCAGGTGGCCCTGCTTGTGGGGCCGTCCGACCGCGGGCCGACCGTGGTGACCGTCAGGGACACCCCGTCGACGGTGATCGACCCCTTGCGGGCGACGTAGCGGGCCAGGTCGTCGGACAGGGCAATCTGGATCTCGTCCCAGCGTTCGCCCGGGTCGCGCGAGACGATGGTGCCCACGCCGTCCACGTGGCCCTGGACGATGTGCCCGCCGAACCGTCCGGCGGCGCTGAGCGCCCGTTCGAGGTTCACCGCGTCGCCGACCTGGAGCCCGCCCAGCGTGGAGTGACGCAGGGTCTCGGGCATGACGTCGGCGGCAAAGGTGCCGTCCTGAAGGCTGGTGACGGTCAGGCAGACACCCGAAACGGCGATGGAGTCTCCTTCATGGGCGTCGCCGGTCACCAGCGGACCGCTGACGACCAGGCGAGCGTCCGCCGTCTCGGACTCCTGGCCAGGCTGCTCGACGGCGACCAGGTGGCCGACCTCTTCGACGATCCCGGTGAACATGTCAGTGCTCCGTTCTCGGTGCTGTCAGAACTCTTCGGGGGTCTTGGGGGTTGTCCGCAGCGTGAGGAAGACGTCCGGGCCGAGCCGCTGGGTGCTGGTGACGTCCAGGCGCAAGGCGTCGGCGATGGTGCTGATGTTCAAGTCGCCGACCGCGGACGGTCCCGCGCCGAGCAGCACCGGGGCGATATAGGCGTGGACCGCGTCGACCAGACCGGCGCGCAGGAAGGCCGCAGCCAGCGTCGGGCCGCCCTCGACCAGCAGGTGACGGATCTCGCGCCGGACCAGGGCGGTGAGCACGTCGGCTGGGTCGTGGCTGCGCACCTGCACCAGCGCGCCACCCGGCCCGCGCAGCGCAGCCCCGGGCGGGATGTCCCGGTGGCCGACGACGACGCGCAGCGGCTGATGGGCGGCGAGCGTCGTGCCCTCCGGGTCGTCCGTGGTGCGGGCGGTGAGGGCGGGGTCGTCGGTCAGGGCGGTCGTCGTACCGACCGCGATGGCGTCCACCTGGGCCCGCAGCGCGTGGGCGTGCGCCCGGGACTGGGCCGAGGTGATCCACCGGCTGCTCCCGTCGGCGGCGGCCACCCGGCCGTCGAGCGTCGTGGCGACCTTGACGGTGACGTAGGGACGGCCCTGGGACACGGCGGACCACCACGGCCCCAGCATGGCGCGGCCCTCGTCGGCCAGCACCCCGCCGACGACGTCCACCCCGGCACCGGCCAGGCGTGCGGCACCGCCCGCGGCGGTGGGGTTTGGGTCGGTGACGGAGAAGACCACCCGGGCGACACCGGCCGCGATCAGGGCTTCGGTGCACGGACCGGTCCGGCCGGTGTGGTTGCACGGTTCCAGGGTGACGACCATCGTCGCCCCGCGCGGGTCGTGACCTCTGGTCCTGGCGTCGGCCAGGGTGGCGACCTCGGCGTGCGGCGTCCCGGCACCGGAGTGCCAGCCCTCACCCAGCTGCGTGCCGTCCGTGCCGAGGAGCACGGCGCCGACGCGCGGGTTCGGGCCGTGGGCAGGACCACGTCCCGCCAGCGCCAGAGCGTGCCGCAGGGCGGCGAGCTCGGTGTCGCTGACCGCGCCGCCGACCTCGGCCGGGCCCGTCGTGCCGATGCCGTCCGTCGTGCCACCTCCCGGTTCGTTCCGGGGGTGCGCGGGAGGGGTGGACACAGGGCGCTGACGCCCTGGCCACCAGCCTGGGCGTGCGCCCAGGCCACGTCTCCTCCCATCCGGACTTTCACCGTCGGTCCTGGAGTTCCACCAGGTCAACCGCTCACACCGTCAGGTACTCGACCGTCTGGCGTTCACGGGTCGCGGACTGTCACCGCCGGTTCGGACTTGCACCGACCCCGGAGAACGTTGCTTGCCCGGCCATTCTGCCACGGTCTCAGGCATGCAACCGGCCTGTCTAGCGATGACTGGGGCAGGGCTGAGCGCTACGCCTGGTGGGGTGCCTCGGCCAGGGCGCGCAGGGCGGCGATCTCCGCGGCCGGGTCGTCTGCCCCGTACACCGCCGACCCGGCGACGAACACGTCGGCCCCGGCCCGGGCGATCCGAGCGATCGTCGTGCGGGACACCCCGCCGTCGACCTGCACCCGTACCGTGCTCGGTCCGCCGTCCGACCCGATGGCCTGGCGCAGACGGCGCACCTTGGGCAGCGTGCCCTCGATGAACGACTGCCCGCCGAACCCGGGTTCTACGGTCATGACCAGCACCATGTCGAACTCCCCCAGCAGGTCCAGCAGCGGTTCCACCGGAGTTGCCGGACGCACCGCCACCGCGGCGCGCACCCCACCGGCCCGTAGCTCGCGGGCCAGCCGGACCGGCGCCTGGGTGGCCTCCGTGTGGAACGTCACCGACGCGGCCCCGGCCGCGGCGTACTGCGGCGCCCAGCGGTCGGCGTCGTCGATCATCAGGTGCACGTCGAGCGGCACCGGCGAGACCTGCGCCAGACGGGCCACCACGGGCAGCCCGAGCGTGAGGTTCGGCACGAAGTGCCCATCCATGACGTCGACGTGCGCAGCGTCGGCGGTAGAGATCCGCGCCAGCTCGGCCTCGAGGTTGGCCGGATCGGCGGACAAGATACTGGGGTTGATCTGCACCGTCATAGCGCGGTCCAGCCTACCGGTCGAGCCCGCCGCCCGCCGTCCCGCCCGCGAGAGATGGGCATCCACGTGAGAGTTGGGCTTGCAAGCCCACCTCTCACGTGGATGCCCATCTCTCGGTGCTCAGAGGCACTCACCGCTGAGACCGGCACCGGCTGGGTGGTCAGGCTGTCCGGCACAGCAGCGTCAGGAACATGGCGTCGGTGCCGTGCCGGTGCGGCCACAGCTGGACGGCGCCGGACGGGGTGAGCGCGTCTACCAAGGTCTCGTCGTCGGTACTGAGGACCTGGTGCAGGACGGGGCCCGCTTCGACCACCGAGACGTCCAGTCCGGCCTTCTTGGCAGCCCGGAGCGCATCGGTGACGACCAGGGACGTCTCGGCCAGGTGGGGCGAGCAGGTGACATACCCGACCACCCCGCCGACGCGCACCGCGCGCAGCGCCGAGGCGAGCAGCGCGCGCTGCAGCGTGCCCAGCGGGGCCAGGTCCGCCGGGGTGCGGCGCCACCGGGACTCCGGGCGCCGCCGCAACGCACCCAGCCCGGTGCACGGGGCATCGACCAGGACCCGGTCGTACCGGCCCGGTTCGGCCTCACCGACCTCCCGACCGTCGCCGGTACGCACCTGGACCGACGTCAGCGCCCGCACGGCCCGGGCCACCAGCCGGGTGCGGTGCGGCGCCACCTCGTTCGCCACCAGACGGGCGCCGCGCTGGGCGGCCAGCGCACCGAGCAGGGCCGCCTTGCCGCCCGGACCGGCGCACAGGTCCAGCCAGGTAGCGTCCGGGCCGTCGACGGGCCCCTCTAGAGGAACAGCGGCCAGCAGCAGCGCGACCAGCTGGCTGCCCTCGTCCTGCACGCCCGCCGTCCCGTCGCGCACCGCCGCCGACGCTGCGGGGTCTCCCCCGGGCAGCACGACCGCTGTGGGTGCCAGCCGGCCCGGGGTGCCTCCGACCTGATCGGCCAGGTCGGACGTGGTGATGAGCCCGGGTCGGGCGGCCAGCGTCACCCGGGGCGGTTCGTTGTCCGCAGTGAGCAGGTCGGTCAGATCCTCGGCGTCGCGGCCGTGCCCGACCAGCGCCTCGCGCAGCGCCCGGACGATCCACGCCGGGTGGCTCCAGCGCACGACCAGCCGGGCGTCCGCGTCGTCGCCCGCGGCGGCTTCGGCCCGGTCCAGCCAGGTCGACGCCGGTTCCGCAGCGACCTGGCGCAGCACCGCGTTGACCAGCTGGGCCGGTCCGGCGCCGATCTGGTCGCGGGCCAGGCCCACGGTCGCCGAGACCGCGGCGTGCTCCGGCACCCGCATCGCGAACAGCTGGTGCACGCCCAGGCGCAGCACGTCGAGCACCCGAGCATCTAGTCGGTCCAGGTCCCGGTCGACCACCAGGGCGAGCACCGCGTCGTACTGGCCGCGCATCCGCAGCGTGCCGTAGGCCAGCTCGGTGGCGAAGGCCGCGTCCCGGCCGTGCAGGTGGTGAGTCGCCAGCACCGTCGGGGCGACGAGGTTGGCGTAGGCGTCGCCCTCGGCCACCTCGCACAGCACCTGGAACGCCGCCCGACGGGCCGGGTCGGCGGTACGTGCCCGGGCCGACGGGGCCTGGGCCCCGCGCTGGGTGCGGCCTGCCGCCCGGGCGGCGCCGCGCTGGCGACCACGGGCGTCACGACGACCGTGGTCGTCCCTCTGGTCGGTCACAGGACTGGGCTGTCGTCCGCACCGAGCACCGTGTCTGCGTCCAGCCGGGCGCCGCGCGCCCAGTCCGGGGCGGGCATGGCTCGGCGCCCAGCGGGTGTCACGGTGGTCAGCCGCACCGCGTAGGTGGCGGTGCCGACGAAGACCTCTCGACGCCCCACCAGCACCTGACCGGGCGCCAGGTCAGCGGTCTGCTCGCCAGGTGGCACGACGGTCACCGGCCCGATCCCCAGCCGAGCCCCGGCCAGCGTCGTCCAGGCACCAGGCGCCGGAGTGCAGGCGCGGATCCGACGGTCCACGGCCATCGCGGGATGCTCCCAGCGCACCCGGGCGTCGTCGGTAGTGATCTTGGGTGCGTGGCTCACCCCGTCGCCGGGCTGCGGGACGGGCACCAGGACGCCGTCCTCGATCCCGTCGAGGGTACGCACCAGCAGGTCAGCCCCCGTGACGGCGAGCCGTGCCAGCAGGTCCCCGGAGGTGTCGGCGGCCCGGATGGTCTCGGTGACCAGGCCGAACGTCGGCCCGGTGTCCATGCCCTCTTCGATGCGGAAGGTCGTGGCACCGGTCACCTCGTCCCCGGCCAGCACCGCATGCTGCACCGGCGCGGCACCCCGCCAGGCCGGCAGCACGGAGAAGTGCAGGTTGATCCACCCGTACCGAGGCACGTCCAGCACCGACGCGGGCAGCAGCGCCCCGTACGCGACGACTGGCGCGGCGTCTACCTCCAGCTCGGCCAACCGGGCCACGAACTCCGGTTCGCCCGGCCGCCGGGGCATCAGCACCTCCAGCCCGGCCTCCCGCGCGACGGCACCGACCTCGCTGGGTCTGGTACCCCTCCCCCGCCCCGCGGGCGCATCCGGCCGGGTCAGCACGGCGACCACCTCGTGCCGCGACGTGAGCAGGGCTTCCAGAGCGGTCACGGCGGGCGCGGGTGATCCAGCGAAGAGCAGACGCATGCTCCGATCCTAGAGCCGGAGCCGACGCGCGGATCTTCAGAACTGCGTCCCAATCCCTAGACCATCGTGTCGGGCCAGCGGTCGACAGCCTCGCTGAACTCGATACTGTGCGAGTCTCGGCAGTCAGCGGAGGTCGGCGGGGTCGACGCGGACACGCAGGGTGCCGGGTTCGCGGCGGGAGCTGCGGACGGCTAGGGATGCAGCCAGGGACGAGGTCAGGGTGGGGCCCTGACGCAGGGGGGCGCGCAGGAGCAGGCGGACTGCGTCGGGGTCGTCGTCGGTGGGAGCCGGGACCGGACCGAGGCGGGTGGCGTGCGGGACGTCCACCCGGGCGGCGACCGTCTGCACCGCGTCGCGGGTGCCGACGAGGGTGGCGACGCGGACGGTCGGCGGCAGGCCCAGCTCGACACGTTCGGCCAGGTCACCGCTGGCCAGCCAGGCGGGGTCCCAGCGGACCAAGGCCTGGGTGGGTCGGGGCGGGCCGTCACCGACCACCAGGACCTCGCCGTCGGCGCGAACCAGGGCGGCGGCGGCCAGCCAGCGGCGCAGGGTCTCGGTCTCGTCGCGCAGGCCCGCGCCGACCTGGGCGTCCAGCAGCACCGCGGCGGCATACCCACCATCGGCTACCGGTTCCGCGCCGGGGGTGGCGACGACCAGCGCCGGTCGGGCCGGTACCTGGTCCAGCACTCCCTCGGGTTCCTGGTCGAGGCGAGAGCCGGGTGAGCCGGTTCGTCCGGCCGAGGCGGGTGCTGACGAGCGCACCTGAGAGTCGAGCGCGGCCGCTGGCTCGGCCGGGCCCTGCGGGGAAGGCGACGAAGGACGGACGCTTGCACCGGACACCCGGACAGTCACCCCAGGGAAGGCCCGGCCGAGCTCTTCGGCGGTGCGTTGGGACCCCACCCGCACCGCCCGCAGACCGTCGAACCCGCACGGCCCGCACCGCCAGTCCCCGGCCAGTCGGCCGCACCAGGTGCAGGCCGGGCTGTGGTCGGCCGCGGCCAGGTGCAGCGGTCCGTGGCAGGCCGTGCAGGTGGCCGATGCTCGGCAGCGGGCGCAGGCCACCAGGGGCAGATACCCGGCCCGGGGCACCTGGACCAGCACCGGGCCGTCGGCCAGCGCGTCGCGCACCGCGTGCCAGGCCGGGCTGGGCAGCCGGGCCGCGGCGGCGGGACCTTCGCGGGCCAGCTCGACGCTGGTCAGGGCCCGTACCCGGGGGGTGCGGTCACGCAGCACGGGACGGTCGGCCACCACGGCGTGGGCCCAGCCGCGCTCCACCAGGCCCTGAGCGGGCACCGACCGGCCGAAGGCCCCGAGCAGCAACCCGCAGCCCTCGAGCTCGGCCCGCAGGGCGAGCACCTCACGCACGTGGGGGTAGGGAGCGCGCGGCTCGACGTGCAGGTCGTCGCCATCGTCCCAGCACACCGCCAGACCCAGGTCCCGGACCGGGGCGAACGCCGCCGCCCGGGTACCCACCACCACATCAGCCCGACCCCGGGCCGCCGCGAGGAACGCCCGGTACCGCCGGGTCGGGCCCATGCTGGCCTCCAGACGCACCGTCCCGCCCTGGTGTCCCCGCTGACGTTCCGGCAGGCCCACGGCGGTCAGGGCGTCGCACACCCGAGCCACGTCCCGGGCGTCCGGCACCACGACCAGCGCACCGCGCCCGCCCAGGACGCACGACGCCACCGCCTGCGCCACCGCGACCGACCAGTCGACGCAGCTCGCGTCGTCGGAGCTCGTGCTGTCAGGTCGGGGCCAGCCAGGCAGCGCCGACCACACCGCCCTCGGGGCCCCGCCTTCGCGCAGATGGCGGCAGAACGCCGCCCCGCCTCGGTAGGCCGACCAGGCGTCGGTGCCCGGCGAGGGCGGTGTCGGTGCCTGTTCAGGGGCAGGACAGTAGGGACGGTTCCTGCCGTCCTCATGCCCCTGGTCACTGCGTGACCGGGCAGGACAGTAGGAACCGTCCCTACTGTCCTGTGGCGACCCACTACCGTCCTGTGGCGACCCAGGGGTCTCCTGGGTCTCCGACCCTGTGGAGCCCTCATCAGGCAAGCTCCCCACCACTACTCCACACGACTGCGTCGTGCGGAGCCTCTCGCGGCGTGGGCCCAGAACCGTCCCCATTGTCTCGTCCGTCCCCATTGTCTCGTCGGGCTCGGACTCCACCCGGGCGTGCCGCGGGGGCACGGCCAGGCGCAGGACGTCGGTCATGGTCCCGGCGTAGCGGTCCGCGACGGCCCGGGCCAGCGTCGCGACCTGGCCGGTGAGCACCGGCTCGGCGGAGACGACCTTCCGCAGCGGGACGAGCTGGCCGTCGTACTCCGGGGTCTGGGCGCGGCCCAGCAGCCAGCCGGACACCTCCCGTCCGGCGAACCGGACCTTGACCCGCACCCCGGGCTGGGCGACGTCGGCCAGTTCCGGCGGCACCAGGTACTCGAACACCCGGTCCAGGTGACGCGGGGTGACGTCGACGCACACCCGGGCCACCGGCAGGTCCGCGGCGACTTCCGCGGCGGGTCGAGTGGTCACCGGGAACCCCCTGGGTCGAAGTACGAGGTGACACACCAGGTACGAGGGCAGAACCTCGTCCCTGGTGTGCTACCTCGTACCTCGCGCCGGGACGTCACAGTCGTAGGGTAGGCGTCCGGGCGCACCGATCTCAGGCGACTGCGGCGCGCAGGGCGTCGACGCGGCTGGTCTGCTCCCAGGTGAAACGGTCGTCGGAGCGGCCGAAGTGGCCGTAGGCGGCCGTGGGGCGGTAGATGGGGCGCAGCAGGTTCAGGTCGGCGATGATCGCCGCGGGCCGCAGGTCGAACACCTGGCCGATCGCGGCGGCCAGGGCGTCGTCGCTGGCCTGCCCGGTGCCGAACGTGTCCACGTACAGCCCCACCGGGTGCGCCCGGCCGATGGCGTAGGCCACCTGGACCTCGCAGCGCCGGGCCAGGCCCGCCGCGACGACGTTCTTCGCCACCCAGCGCAGCGCGTAGGCCGCGGAACGGTCGACCTTCGACGGGTCCTTGCCGGAGAAGGCACCCCCGCCGTGCCGCGCCGACCCGCCGTAGGTGTCGACGATGATCTTGCGGCCGGTCAGCCCCGCGTCGCCCTGGGGTCCGCCGACGACGAACAGGCCCGTCGGGTTCACGAACAGGTCGTACGACGAGGTGTCCAGGTCCAGACGGCCCAGCACCGGTTCGACCACCACCTCCCGCACCGCCGGGGCGAGCGTGGCGGTCAGCTCGACGTGCGGGTCGTGCTGGGTGGACACCACCACGGCGGCCACCCGGACCGGCCGGTCGCCGTCGTACTCGACGGTCACCTGGGTCTTGCCGTCGGGCCGCAGCCCCGGTACCTCGCCGGAGCGGCGCACCGCCGCCAGCCGTTCGGCCAGCCGGTGCGCGGTCCAGACCGGCAGCGGCATCAGGTCGGGTGTCTCGTCGCAGGCATAGCCGAACATCAACCCCTGGTCACCAGCGCCCTGCAGGTCGTACGGGTCGAAGTCGGCCGTGTCGTCCCGGGCCTCCAGGGCCTTGTCGACCCCCTGGGCGATATCCGGTGACTGCTGGCCGATGGACACCGACACCCCGCACGAGTCGCCGTCGAAACCTATCCGCGACGAGGTGTACCCGATCTCCCGGACCACCTGCCGCACGATCTGCGGGATCTCCACGTAGGCGCTGGTCGTCACCTCCCCCGCGACGTGCACCAGCCCGGTCGTGACCATGGTCTCCACCGCCACCCGCGCGGCCGGGTCTTGGACCAGCATCGCGTCGAGGATCGCGTCGGAGATCTGGTCGCAGACCTTGTCCGGATGCCCCTCGGTGACCGACTCGGACGTGAACAGACGCGACAGGACCATGCCGCTTACCCTAGGGGCTGTCGCCCGGTGTCGCCCCAGAACGTCGGATGCTGGGATCCGGTCAGCGCGGGGACCGGCACGGCGGCGTCCGGGTCGCGGTCTACCTGGTGCGGTCGGACAGCCGGGCCACGACCGCGTCCCACACCACGTGGGCCACATCGTCCTTGCTGCCCTCGGCCGTAGCCACGACCTGCCCGGCGGCGTCGAGCACGGTGACCTCGTTGTCCGGGGTGCCGAACCCGCGACCGCCGTCCACCCGGTTCACCACCAGCAGGTCGGCGCGCTTGCGGCGGGCCTTGGCCCGGCCGTGGTCGAGCACCGACGCGTGCTGGTCGCCGGTCTCCGCGGCGAACCCGACGACGAGCTGGTCCGGTGACGGCCGGTGCGCCGCGAGCTCGGCGAGCACGTCCGGGTTCTCCACCAGCTCGACGGTCGGCACCTGGGTGCTCTTCTTGATCTTGGTCCCGGCGATGTGCGCCGGACGGAAGTCGGCGACGGCCGCGGTCATCACCACGACATCGGCACCGGCTGCGGCCTCGACCATCGCGTCGCGCAGCTCGAGCGCCGTGGCCACGGTGCGCACCTGCACCCCACCGGGGGGCGGCACGGCCAGGTTGGCGGCGACCAGCACGACGTCGGCACCCCGTTCGCGGGCGGCCCGGGCCAGCGCGACACCCTGGCGGCCGGTAGAACGGTTGCCGAGGAAACGCACCGGGTCGATCGGTTCCTGGGTGCCCCCGGCGGACACCACGACCCGCCGTCCGCTCAGATCGCCCTGGCCGACCAGGCGCAGCGCGGCGGCGACGACGGCCTCCGGCGCGGGCAGCCTGCCAGGACCGGAGTCGGTGCCGGTCAGCCGACCGTCGTCGGGGTCCAGCACCTGCACGCCCCGGTCCCGCAGCGTGGCGACGTTGGCGACGGTGGCCGGGTGCTGCCACATCTGGGTGTGCATCGCCGGGACCATCAGCACCGGGCAGGTCGCGACCAGCAGGGTCGCGGTCAGTAGGTCGTCGGCCCGTCCCGTCGCGGCGCGGGCCAGCAGGTCGGCCGTCGCCGGTGCGACGACCACGAGATCGGCGGTGCGACCGATCTCTACGTGCGCGACGTGCTCGACATCGTCGAACACGTCGGTGCTCACCGGTTCGCCGGACAGCGCCGCCCAGGTGGGCGCGCCGACGAAGCGCAGCGCGGCGGCTGTCGGCACGACGCGCACGTCGTGCCCGGCCTCGCGCAGCAGCCGCAGCAGCGCGACGGCCTTGTAGGCGGCGATCCCGCCCGCCACGCCGAGGACGACGCGCATCAGGGACCTCCCTCGGCGTCCGGGTTCTCAGAAGAGCACAGGCACCCAACCAGTGCTCAGCCCAGCGGCTCGGCCTCGGGCGGCAGCGGCTCGTTGGTCAGCAGCCCCGCGTCGATCTCGCGCATGGCGATGGACAGCGGCTTCTCCTGGGGGCGGCTCTCGACCAGCGGGCCGACGTACTCCAGCAGGCCCTCGTTGAGCTGGGAGTAGTAGGCGTTGATCTGGCGCGCCCGCTTGGCGGCGAACAGGACCAGGGCGTACTTGCTCTCGGCCCGTTCCAGCAGCTCGTCGATCGGCGGGTCGGTGATACCGGTCGGGATCGCGACGGTTCCAGCCACGCAGGGCTCCTTAGTCAGTGGTTCACAGGGACAGGTTCTAAGCAGGACGCTGGCCCGACGCAGTCTGCGTACGGCGTCCGACAGAGGGCTCCGGTACGGGGGGCTCCGATACGGACAGGCGCGGACGGACCAGGGCGACAGTCTACCCGGTCCGCTCCTGAACCGGCTCAGCGTCGGGCCCGGCGGTCGCGCCCATGAGGGCGGCGAGCTGGTCGGCGGCCCGGTGCACGTCGTCGTTGACGACGACGTGGTCGAACTCCGGTCCGGCCGCCATCTCGACCCGGGCGGTGGCCAGCCGACGCTCCCGCTCGGCGGCGTCTTCGGTCCCCCGGCCCTCCAGGCGCCGGACCAGCTCGTCCCACGACGGCGGGGCCAGGAAGACGAACTGGGCGCTCGGCACAGTGGCGCGGACCTGCCGGGCTCCGTCCAGGTCGATCTCCAGCAGCACCGGCACCCCGGCGGCGAGCCGGTCGTCGACCGGACCGCGTGGCGTGCCGTAGCGGTGCTGGCCGTGGACGACGGCCCACTCCAGGAACTCGCCGTCGGCCACCATCTGGTCGAACTGCTCCGGCCCGACGAACAGGTAGTGGACACCGTCGACCTCACCGGGTCGAGGGCGGCGGGTGGTCGCCGAGACCGACAGCCACACCCGCGGGTAGCGGGTGCGGACGTCGACCGAGACGGTCCCTTTGCCGACGGCGGTCGGACCAGCCAGCACGGTGAGACGGGCGGGCCCCCCGGGAGGCGCAATCCCCCAGCACCCCCTCGGCCCCGTGCTTTCCCACACCCGGGAGCGAGCCCCCCCCGCAGCCGGC
>WRMB01000008.1 GCA_009777345.1 Micrococcales bacterium
GGGCGGGCGGGGTGGGTGGACCGTCCGGGCGGTGGGGGTGCGTCGGTGGGGGTGGTGACGGTGCGGGTGGTGACGGGGGCGACGGCTGCTGGTGACGCTGTGGAGTCTGCGGCGTCGTTGGCGGTGCGGCTGGGGCTGCCGTCGTGGTCGCGGCGCACGGCGGACGGCCAGGAGTTGGTGTGGTTCTTCGGGTGGTGCGAGGCCGCGTCGGGGACATGTCCGGTCAGCCTGGAGGTCGTGGGCAGCCGACCGGCACGCGGGTCGCTGGACCAGCGGGTTGGTGCTGACCGGGCCGGTCTGAGAGCGGTGGCGTGATGGCGCCTGACGGAGCGGTCATGAGCACCGCCGAGACCCAGCCACCGGCCCTGGCTCTGGACGGGCCTCAGGCCGACCAGGCCGAGCGCCGCGACCGTGCTGGCTCCGACCAGGTCCCTGTGCCGGGTCCGAGGACGGTCCGTCGTCCGGTGGTGGTGGGCTGGGCGCGGTCGTGGTCGGCGCTGGGGGTCACGGTGCGCTGGGCTGTGGGGTGGGGCTGGCACTGGGTGTCGTTCCACGCTGTGCGCCTGCCGTGGTACCTGGTGCGCCTGGTGGTGCGTTCTCCGTTGGGCGCGGCCCGGCTGGTGCAGGTGGCGTGGCGGTGGACCACCGACCAGGCCAGCGCCGAGTCGCGGCGCGCGGTCCTGGCCCAGACGAGCAGTCCTGACCAGTTCTTGCGTCTGGTGAAGGACCACCGGCAGGTCCGCGACACTCGGGCCGCGGTGGTAGGCCTGGTCGTGGCTGTCGTGGCGGCGGCGATGGTGGCCGTGTTCTGGGCCGGGCCGGTCTGGGTCCGGGTCGGTGCGGTCGTGGTCCTGCTGGCAGCCCTGGGCCTGGCGGCGCCGCGCCGTTCGGAGGTGGTGGGCTCGGCGGCGTTGAGCGCGCAGGTGCCGCCGCTGACCGCTGACCTGGTGCGTGACGCTCTGGGGTCGCTGGGGCTCGCCCAGATCGACAAGGCCCTGCGCGAGGACCCCAAGGCGCTGCGTTTTCTGCTGCTGGCGCGTGACGGTGCTGGTTTCCGGTGTGACGTGGACCTGCCGCCGGGTGCGACGGCCGAGCAGGTCGTGGACCGGCGTTCCCGGTTGGCGTCGGGTCTGCGCCGACCGTTGGGGTGCGTGTGGCCGCAGGGCGACCCAGAGGTTCACGAGGGTCGGCTGACTTTGTACGTCGCGGACCGGTCCTTGTCGGAGGCCGCTCCGGCACCGTGGCCGCTGGCCAGGACCGGCCGGACCAACCTGTTCGAGCCGGTCCCGCTGGGTGTGGACCCCCGCGGCAAGCCGGTCACCGTCACGCCGATGTTCGCCTCCGGGCTGATCGGGGCGGTCCCCAGGATGGGCAAGACGTTCTTGCTGCGGCAGCTGCTGCTGGCTGCGGCTCTGGACCCGCGGTGCGAGATCCACTGCCACAACCTCAAGGGCGGCGCTGACCTGGACCCGTTGGCCCCGGTGGCGCACTACCTGCGCTCCGGGGACGACCCTGAGGACCTGGCCGCGCTGATGGCCGACGCGCGGGCTCTGCAGACCGACATGCGCCGCCGGTACCGCACGATACGGGGGCTAGACCGGCAGGTGTGCCCAGAGTCCAAGGTCACCGACGTCCTGGCCTCGGACCGGCGTCTGCGACTGCACCCGGTGTTCGTCGGCCTGGACGAGACCCAGGTCCTGTTCGAGCACTCGACCTTCGGCGGCGAGGCCGTGGCGATCTTCACCGATCTGGTCAAGCGGGGACCTGCCGTCGGGATCATGGTGTGGTTGGCGACCCAGCGTCCCAACGCTGCGTCCGTCCCGCCCGGTATCAGCGCCAACGCGACCTTGCGGTTGTGCTTGAGGGTCATGGGGCATGTCGAGAACGACATGATTTTGGGGACCGGCGCGTACAAGGCCGGCACCCGGGCGACGATGTTCTCCCGTCGGGACCTGGGGGTGGCGATCCTAGTCGGGGAGGGCGCCGACCCCGTCATCGTGCGCAGCGCCTACGTCGACGGGCCCACGGCCGAGACGATCGCCGCCCGCGCCGCAGCCGCCCGCAAGGCTGCAGGCCGTCTGTCCGGCATGGCTGCCGGACAGATCCCCGCGGACACCGACACCGGCTCGGTGCTGGACCACCTGCTGGCCTGCTGGCCCGACGACCAGCCCAAGCTCTGGTGCGACGAGCTGGCAGCCCGCCTGGGCGCCCACCTGCCCGCCCTGTACACCGGCTGGACCGGTGAGCAGGTCTCCGCCGCCGCCAAGCCCCACGGGATCGTGACGGTACAGGTCAAGCGCACCGTCAACGGTCGGGCCGTCAACAAGCGCGGCCTGGCCCGCGCCAGCATCACCGCCGCCCTGGGCCAGGCCGACGACGACCCGCCCCCGGAGGTGCCCTGATGCCCCAGCGCCCACAGCCCGACCCCGAAGGAGCCACCGTGCAGTCCCCACACTGGTCCGGCCCGCGGCCAGATCCCCAGGCGCGTGCCCGCCGGGCAGTGCTCGCCGCCACCGCCGCGGTCGCGGTGATCTCCACCGGCTCGGCCTATGGCGCGATGGTGCAGTTCGCCCAGCACGCCGTCGGCATGTCTCTGGGTATGGCCGTCACCACCGCCGGGGTGCTGGAGCTGGCCCTGGTCACCGCCGCGCTGCTGGCACGCGAGGCCGCCCAGCAACGACGCCCTACCGGCGTGCTGCTGACGCTGACATGGTTGTTCTCCTCGCTGTCGGGTCTGTTCGCGGCCTGGCACGAGCTGTACCAGCAGCACCCCGTGGCGGCGGCCGGGTTCCGCGCCGTGGTCCCCCTGCTCGCGGCCCTGCTGTGGCACCTGGCGCTGCTGGGTGACCGCCACCTGGCGACCGGGCAGACCTGGCACCAGGCCGTGACCACGGCCAGGGTGCACCGCTGGGCGATGGCCACCGAGCAGGCTGACCGGGCCCGGGCGGCCGACGACGGCACCCCTGCCGCCCGCCGTCGCACCGCCTGGGCAGAACGGGCGGCGCGACGGGCCCGCTCGGTCGTGCTGCGTACCGTCCCGCCCGACCAGGTCCGCGGTGTCATGACGACCTGGCTCGACGCCCTGGCGGCGGTGTCCCACGCCACTGGCCAGGTGGCAGACCTGGCACACCACACCACCAGGCGCGGCACGGCGGCAGACCCGGTCCCTGCCAGCCCTACCGCCTCACGGCCCGGTACCGAGGACCGGTCCGAACGGCTCGCCGCCACCGTCCGACCTGCCGGTGACCGTGCCGAGCGGGCCAGGGCCCTGCGCGCCGGTGGTGCCACGGTGCCGCAGATCGCCGCCGAGCTCGACGCCCACCCCCGTACCGTCCACCGGTGGCTGGCAGTCCGCCAGGAAGAGCGGGCCGCGTGATGACCAGCGTGATCTTCGACCGTGCGGCCGGTCTGTGGCGAGCGTGCCGGGACGAGTGGTACCTGCTGGTCGAGTCGCAGATCGACGCCGCAGAGCGCGAGTGCCGCGGCCGTCTGGTCTCCCGCGCCGGGCAGGCCGACGGGCTCACGGCCTGGGACCTGTTCACCGGGCCGCGGCACCGGGCAGACCGGTACGCCACCGACGAGCTGCGCGAGTGGTGGGCCACCCGGCACGGGCGTCGGCTCACCTTCGCCGAGTTCGAGCGGGCCTGGTTGATCCCGGACGAAGGCGGGGCCGCAGCGTGACCGTCTCCAGCCTGGGCGACCCGGGCTCGTGCCCTCACCTGCTACCGGTAGCAGGTGCGCTACCGCCCGATCCGTGCCGTGACCGGCGAGGTAGCAGGGCAGCGGGGTGCGGCCGGGCGTCGCGACGCACGCTCGGGCTCCCACCGTCGAGGTGCCCTCGGACCGCTGCTGCTACCGCCTGGCCCAGACCTGGATACCTACAACAACCCCACTGCGAGAGGAACGAACCGTGACCCAGAACCCGCTGCTCGACGCCGCCCTGTGGTACGCCCGCCGGGGATGGCACGTCTTCCCCCTGCGCCCGGGGACCAAGCTACCCGCTACACCCGCCCACCGGGCCGACCGGTGCGACCGGGCCGACCCCCGGTGCCGCCGCGGGCACACCGGCTGGGAACAGCGCGCCACCTGCGACCCGGACCGGATCACCCGCGCCTGGGCGGCCCGGGACTGGGGCATCGGGATCGCCTGTGGACCGTCCGGCCTGCTGGTCGTCGACACCGACACCGCGACCGACGGGCCCGACGGCGAGACAGCCCTGCAGGCCCTGGCCGCGCCACACGGCGGGATGCCCGGCACCTGGACGGTACGCACCCCCTCCGGCGGGTGGCACCGGTACTACACCCGCCCTGACCGCCCGACCCTGGGCTGCACCACGGCACGGGTCGGCGCCCACATCGACACCCGGGGCAGCGGCGGGTACGTGGTCGCACCCCCGACCCGCACCCCGGTCGGCGTCTACGTCGCCGTCACCGCAGGCCGGACCGTCGCCCTGCCAGCGTGGCTGGCCGCGGTGCTGGCCGGACCCCGACGACCCGACCCCGACCAGCACGGCACAGCCTCGGCAGGGCTGACCAACGCCTACGTGCGAGCCGCCGTCAGCGGCGAGACCCGCAAGGTTCACCAGGCGCCCGTCGGCGTGCGCAACCAGACCCTGTTCCACGCCGCCGTAGCCCTCGGCCAGATCGTCGCCGCCGGAGCCCTGCACCCCGACACCGCCACGGCCCACCTGCTGGACGCCTGCACCGGCCACGTCGCCGCAGGGGCGTTCACCGAGTCCCAGGCTGCGGCCACCATCCGCTCCGGCCTGCGCGCCGGAGCCACCACACCCCGCACCCTGCCCACCGCGGCAGCCTGACCAAGGAGACCACGATGACAAGCGCCACCGAACCGTACTGGGTCCAGTGCCCGGCGCTGGGCGGGGCGATCACCCTGGCCTGGGCCGACGGGGCCTGCTCCATGTGCGGCGGCCCCGACCACCCAGCCCTGGACCCGACCGACGAAGGAACAGACCTGTGACCACCACGCTCAGCACCCCGACCGACCCCCACGACGCCGCCCGGTGGCTGCTGGCCCGGCACCCCTGGCCCGCGGCCCTGGTCGCGCGCGTCGTCGGGGACACCCCCGGGTGGGTCGACGACCTGTCCTGCGCCTGGCAGGACCTGGGCAGGTGGAGACAAGCCTGGGACGCCTACGCAGCCACGCACCCCGCACCACCCTGGGGCGCCGACGAGGGCGCGTGGGACGCCTGGGAAGCCGCCGGGCCCCAGCCCACCCTCGACGCCCAGGCCATCGCCGTCATGTCCACCGGAGAGCAAGCGGTCATAAGACTGCTGGCGACCCTCACCACCAGCCTGACCAACCTGCCCACCGCAGACACCCGCAGCGTGGCCCTGACCGTCGACTGGGCCCGCCTGGTCCTGGCCCGCTGCGCCTGGGACCCCCACGGGCGAGCCGCCCACCACGCCATCAGCCAGGAGACACCATGACCACCACCCACACCCCCCCGACGGTCCAGCACGTCACCCCCGACGACGGTGCGCAGCTGCTGGACCAGGTCCGGGCAGCCGTGCGCCGCTACGTGATCCTGCCCGACGAGCACGCGGAGGTCGGCGTCACCCTGTGGGTCGCGGCAACCCACGCCGTACCCGCCTGGGCCCACGCCGCCAGGCTCGTGATCAGGGCTCCAGAGAAACGGTGCGGGAAGTCCCGGCTGCTGGACCTGGTCGAGGCCATGTGCCACCAGCCGCTCATCACCGTGAACATCAGCTCGTCGGCGCTGTACCGGTCGGTCGGCATGACCGCATCCGACCCGCCCACCCTGCTCATCGACGAGGCCGACGCCATCTTCGGCCCCAAGGCCGCCGAGTCCGCCGAAGACCTGCGCGGCCTGCTCAACGCCGGGCACGGCCGCAACCGGCCCGCCATGCGCTACGACGCCGGAACCCGCCGGGTCGAGAAGATCGACACCTTCGCCATGGCCGCCCTGGCCGGGATCGGGCAGATGCCTGACACCATCGAGGACCGCGCCGTGGTCGTGCGCATGAGACGCCGCGCCCCCGGCGAGAGGGTCGCCCCCTACCGGGTACGCCGCGACGGCCCACCCCTGGACAGGCTTCGCGCCCGCCTGCACACCTGGGTCCGCGACAGCCTGACCCACCTCGGTGCGGCCGTACCCGTCATGCCCGTCGAGGACCGTGCCGCCGACACCTGGGAACCCCTGGTCGCCGTCGCGGACCTTGCCAGCGGGCACTGGCCCGACCTGGCCCGCCAGGCCGCCGTCGCCCTGACCGCCAGCCGCGACGCCGGAGCCCAGCAGTCGACCCAGACCCGCCTGCTGACCGACTGCCGCACCGTCTGGGGCGCCGTCGACGCCCTGCCCACCGCCGACCTGCTCGACCGGCTCAAGGCAGACCCCGAAGCCCCATGGGCCACCTGGGCCGGGACCGGACTCACACCCCACAAGCTCGGCGCCATGCTCCGAGAGTTCGACATCACCAGCCGCACCCTGCGGTTCTCGACCGGCCAGGCCAAGGGCTACGCCCGCGCAGACTTCACCGACGCCTGGGCCCGGTACTGCCCACCTGGGACCGACCTGACCCCGGCGCCCCCGCAGGGGCTGTGGCCGGAAGAGGTGTCAGAAAAACCTACCCACCGACCGCGCGCCTAGAGGCGTACCAACCGTCCCATCCGTACCACGACAGCGAAAAGCCAGGCCACACCCCATGAACCCAGCAGAGAAGAACGGGGCGAGGAAGCGTACCAATCCGTACCAGTCCGTACCACCGTAGTTACTGGTACGGACTGGTACGGATTGGTACGCTTCCCGACCACGTGTCCGCACCACCGAGAAACGCCGTTCTACCAGCACCATCGCCGCCGCCGGGACGCTTGGGACGCTTGGTGCGGATACACCCACACAGCGCACCGACCAATCGACCTGCGATGCCCGCCTGTCAGAAAAACATCCGAAGGAGAACCTGCCATGAGCAACCATGCCGACCGCGAGTCCGCGCCCGTCCCGCCCGTGCTGTACCGGGTCGAGGAAGCCGCCGACGCCCTACGCCTCTCCCGCACCGGCATCTACGAGCTGATCCGCTCGGGGCGGCTACGCACCGTCAAGGTCGGATCCCGCCGCCTCGTCCCGGTCGAAGCGCTCGGCGAGTACGTCAACGCCCTGGACGCCGCATGACCGGGGAGTTGGCCGACGCCACACGGCCCCGACGTGCCCGTGGCGAGGGCGGGGTGTACTGGGACACGCGCCGCGACCGGTGGATCGCTGAGAAGACCGTCGGCTACGACGGCCGGGGCAAGCCGATCCGCAAGCGCGGATCGGGCAAGAGTCCGACAGCCGCGCTGAAAGCCCTGAGCGAGCGTGTCCGCCAGTACGAGGCGGGCCTGTCCCCCGGCGCCGACCGGTACACCGTCAGCGAGGCTGTCGAGGACTGGCTGGCCCACGGCCAGACCGGGACGGCGCCGAAGACGCTGGAGGAGAACCAGTACCTGTACCGCCTGCACATAGCGCCCCACCTGGGCGGGCGACGGCTGAAGGACCTGCGTGCGACCGAGGTGGACCGGTGGCTGGCGTCGCTGACCGGCAACCTGTCGACCATCCGGCTCAAGCACCTGCACTCGGCCCTGAACCGCTCGGTGAACCGAGCGATGGCCCGGGGCCTGGTCGAGCGCAACGTCGTCGCCCTGTGCCGACCGCCGAAAGGCCGACCGGGCCGACCGTCCAAGTCGCTGACGGTCGAGCAGTCGGCCGCGATCCTGGAGCACAACCGCGGTCACTGGATGCACCCGTACGTCGTGGTGTCCCTCACCGTGGGTATGCGCACCGACGAGGTGCGAGGGCTGACCTGGGACCACGTGCAGGTTCACCGCAACACCGACGGGACCACCGGGCTGCACATCGAGGTCTGGCGGGCAGCGCGGCACGGTGGAGACACCAAGACCCGTACGTCTCGGCGGACCCTGGCGGTGCCGGACGTTGCGGCACGGGCCCTGCTGGACCAGCGGGGGTGGCAGGCTCGCAGGCGGGCCGTAGCGAGCGGGGGGTGGGCCGACACCGGGCTGGTGTTCACCACCGGCCGGGGCACGCCGCTGAGGGCCGACAACGTCCGGCGAGACTTCCGCAAGGTGATCGCTGGCGTCCCCGGCCTGGACCCGAGGGAATGGACCCCGCGCGAACTGCGCCACTCGTTCGTCTCGGTGATGTCGGCCGCCGAGGTGCCCTTGGAGGAGATCTCCCGACTCGTCGGGCACGCGAGCACGGTCGTCACCGAGCTGGTCTATCGTCACGAGCTACGCCCTGTGCTCCAGTCGGGTGCTCAGGCCATCGACAAGGTGTTCTCATGACCTCAGGACCCCGCTCGCGGATCGCTACGACCCCCAGAACGACCCCCGAGGCTGCTCTCGTCGCCCCTTCAAGGCCAGCAGGCCAGCACCCTGGGGCACTGACCTGCTGGTTTACCCGTAGCGGGAGCGGGACTCGAACCCGCGGCCTCACGATTATGAGTCGTGCGCTCTCACCTACTGAGCTACCCCGCCGCGAACATGGCCAAGGCCATGCACAGAGCCCCGAAAGGGAATCGAACCCTTGACCTTCTCCTTACCATGGAGACGCTCTGCCGACTGAGCTATCGGGGCAGCGGGGTCTAGGGTACCCGCTCTGGCCGTCCGGCACGAAATCCAATCACCCCTGCCCGCTCCGTCCCGGTCTGCACCAGGGACTTCCGGCTTACCGGCGGCAGCAACCAGGGATGCCGCCCGCACGGCAGCCCGCGGAGCCGTGGCAGCTCCCGCCCCGAGCCGCACCACAGCCTGGTCCAGACTTCACGAAGGCCACCAGACTTCGGTTTGGTTACCCGGTCCGGTCTGGTTCGGCTGCCCCAGTCCGGTCCGGTCCTACCCCGGTCTGGTTCGGCTACCCCGGTCTGGTTCGGCTACCCCGGTCTGGTTCGGCTACCCCGGTCTGGTTCGGTCGCCTGGTTCGGTCGCAGCCTGGGCACGAAGGCCGGCTCACCGGCCGAGAGGGGTCCGGGGTCGCCCCGGGCGGGGCGCGGGGGCTGCGCCCCCGCTGATATGACGAGAGCGCCCCGGCTCGCCACAGGCGAGCACGGGGCGCCCAGCGCTCTCGTGGCGGGTGAGGGATTCGAACCCCCGTAGGCATTGCCAGCTGATTTACAGTCAGCCCCCTTTGGCCACTCGGGTAACCCGCCTCAGGGCGCGTGGTGCGTTGGGACGCACTGCGTGCGGATGGAAGGATAGCAGTCGTTGAGGGGTCCGTCGTACTGTGGGCCCGTGACCGTGACCTGAGGAGAGCTGGAGGAGCATGGCTGGGGACTCGTCGTTCGACGTGGTGAGCAAGGTGGACCGGCAGGAGGTCGACAACGCGCTGAACCAGGCGGCGAAGGAGATCGCCCAGCGCTACGACTTCAAGGGGGTGGGCGCGTCGATCGCCTGGAGCGGGGACAAGCAGGTGGTGATGACGGCCAGCTCGGCGGACCGGGTGAAAGCTGTGCTGGACGTGTTCGAGACCAAGCTGGTGCGTCGGAACATCTCGCTGAAGGCCCTGGACACCGGTGACGGCGAGCCGAAGCCGTCGGGCAAGGAGTACCGGTTGGTGGCGACGCTCAAGGAGGGGTTGTCGGCGGAGACGGCCAAGCAGCTGGCCAAGCTGGTCCGGGACTCTGGCCCCCGGTCGGCGAAGGTGCAGGTCCAGGGGGACGAGCTGCGGGTGTCGTCGAAGTCTCGTAACGACCTGCAGGCGGTGATCGCGTTGCTGAAGGACGCGGAGGTGGATGCCGCTCTGCAGTTCGTCAACTACCGCTAGGGGTGCTCCCTCGGCGCGCGGCGGACGTCGGCTCGTCCGCGTGTCCCGCCCCTGATCCCTCTACCGGATCTCCACAGCGACAGGCTGCCAGGCCGGAGGCGGCTGCTAGGTTGGTCCTGGCAGGACGTTTGCAGTTTCGTCGCTGCAGCACACGACGTTATGGAGATGGACCATGAGCACACCGTGGGGACCAGTGCCACCTGACGGCTCGGGCAACCAGCCGCAACCGGGGTACCAACCGCAGCCGGGCTACCAGCCGCAACCGGGGTACCAACCGCAGCCGGGCAACCAGCCACAGCCGGGCTACCCGCCGCAGCCGGGTTATCAACCGCAGCCGGGCTACCAGCCGCCGGGCGGCTACCAGCCGGGTCAGGCGCCGCAGGGGATGGCGCCGCAGGGCTACGGACCGGTGTCGGTCGGTGCCCCGCCACGCAAGCCGCGGAAGGGACGCATCGCGCTCATCGCGGGTGGCGTCGTGGTCGCTCTCGGGCTCGCCGGTGGTGGGGTGCTGGCGCTGACCAACGGCTGGTTCAGCCGCGGCGCGGGCGGTGCGGCCTCGCCGGAAGCGGCGGCGGTGAGCTTCCTGGAGAGCGCGGTCAAGCTCGACGGTGCCGACACGCTGGCATCCCTCGCACCGTCGGAACGGGCGCTCGTCGCTGATCTGGTGAACGTCGCCGACCGCATGCCGGAGCCGCAGGGCGACGCGCAGAAGACCATGGACGCCCTGGACGACGTGCGTGACGCGCTGGACATCACCTTCCCGAACCGGCCGACCTTCAGGACCGAAGAGCTGGTGCCGGGTGTCTCCAAGGCCACGATCACCGGGGGGTCGATCAGGATCGACGGCGACCCGGACCGTCTCGCCGACAGCGTCATCACCATCATGAAGGCCAGCGGAGCGCCGAGCTACCAGACCGACCGTGACGCCCGGGACGAGATCCGCGACGAGATCGACGCGCAGCTCCCGGTCGAGAAGGACATCGACGACCTGGTGTCGATGATGGACCTGGACGACGACCTGTTCCTGGTCGCCGTCCAGGAGAACGGCAAGTGGTACGTCTCGGCCTCCATGACCGTCGCCCAGTACGCGGCCGAGGCCAGCGGGGTGACCAAGGACCAGCTCGGCCAGCCGATACCCGCGGGCGAGATGAAGAAGTTCAAGAAGCCTGAGGACGCGGTGGTCGGTCTGTACGACGCCATCGACACCGCGGTGAACACCGGTGACCTGCGCGAGCTGGCCAAGGCGCTGCCGCCGGCCGAGTCCCGGCTGCTCGCCGTGTACGGGCCGGTGCTGAGCGACGACGGTCCGGGCGGCAGCGACGACGAGTCGCCGTTCGCCCTCTCCGACCTGACAGCCAGCACGCTGGAGACCAAAGGCGACCACGCCTACGTCACGCTGGACTCGTTCACGGCCGATCTCGGTTCTGGAGTGACGTTGGAGTACCGGCGCGACGGCAAGAAGTTCACGATAGAAGGTAAGCAGGACCGTGACGTCGAGCTCAGGCTCGTCATCGACGGGAGCGACCCCAAGCGCTGGACGTTCGTCGCCGAGGATCCCTGGGCCGACGACATCATCGACGCCAGCCTCAGCATCCCCCGCAAGGGCGAGATCGAGGGCGAGTACACCGCGACCAGCGAAGACTACTACGGCAGTGGCAGGACGCAGTCCGGGTCGTTCTCGTTCGACGGCGACTGCCTGGAGTACGCCTACGACGACGGGTACGACTACCGCTACTACGACGGCGACACCTCCGGCCGGACCTGCGGCCTGGACGGGTACGTCAAGGGCACCTGGCTGGAGGACGCCGACACGCTGCCCGACCTCGGTCGGTTGCTGTCGGTCACCACGCTGAAGTCCGGCGACTCGTGGTACGCCTCACCCACCGCCACCGTCTTCGGCCTGCTAGCGGCCCTGAGCCAGCTCTGACCTCACCGTCCCCTCTGACCTCACCGTCCCATCGCCTCCAGCCGGGCGATGCGGTCGGTCATCGGCGGGTGCGTCGCGAACAGCCGGGCCAGGCCCGCGCCGCGGAACGGGTCGGCGATCATCAGGTGCGACACGTCGACCAGCGGCTGGTCGGCGGGCAGCGGCCGGGCCTGGGTGCCGGTCTCGATCTTGCGCAGCGCGCTGGCCAGGGCCAGCGGGTCGCCGGTGAGATCGGCGCCGTCGGCGTCGGCGTCGTACTCGCAGGTGCGGCTGATCGCCAGCTGGATCAGCGTCGCGGCCAGCGGTGCCAGGAACACCACGGCCAGCGCGGCCAGCGGGTTGACCGACCGCCGGTCCGACCCGCCGCCGAAGAGCATCAGGAACTGCGCCACCGCGGTGATCGCCCCGGCGACGGCCGCCGCGACCGACGCGGTCAGGATGTCCCGGTTGTACACGTGCGCCAGCTCGTGCCCGAGCACCCCGCGCAGCTCCCGGGCGTCCAGCAGCTGCAGGATGCCCTCGGTGCAGCACACCGCCGCGCTGGCCGGGGACCGCCCGGTGGCGAACGCGTTGGGCGCCAGCGTCGGCGAGACGTACAGCCGGGGCATCGGCTGCCGCGCCGCCGTGGACAGCTCGCGCACCGCCTGGTACATCACCGGCTGCTCCAGCTCGGAGACCGGCCGGGCCCGCATCGCCCGGATGGCGATCTTGTCGCTGCTCCAGATGCTGTACGCGGTCATCGCCAGCCCGAAGACGACGAAGAGCCACAAGAACCGGCCTGTCCCCCGACCGACCAACCAGCCGATGCCCAGCAGCACCGCCCACAGGACGGCGAACAGCGCGGCCGTCTTCAGCCCGTTGCTGTGACGAAAACGGTGGTGAGAGCCGCCCATCGCCTCCTCCTTCGCCCAGGAGAACGTCAGCGGGCGCGGCGGCGTTCCCACCGGGGACGATCCGGGTCAGGGGCGGTCCAGGGAGATGTCCACCATCTCCTCGCGGGGCACCACCTTGATCCGTTCCCGGCCCTGCGTGGCACCCAGCTGCTGCTCGTGGGCGTCCAGCAGCTGCCAGCCGGTCCACGGCACGACCTCGACGCCACGGCTGGCCAGCAGCGCGTCGACGGCGGCCGGATCCCGGTGCGTCGGCGTCGGCAGGTGCGCGGCGTCCTCGACGAGGTGCCGGACGGTCTCCTGGGCGTCGGACTTGGTGTGCCCGATGAGCCCGACCGGGCCGCGCTTGATCCAGCCGGTGCAGTACAGGCCGGGGATCGGCCGACCGTCGGCGTCCAGGACGCGACCCGCGTCGTTGGGAATCACCCCGTCGTCCTCGTCGAACGGCACCTCCGGCAGGGCCGAGCCGAAATAGCCCACCGCCCGGTACACCGCCTCGACCGGCCAGTCGTGGTACTCCCCGGTGCCGCGCACGTTCCCGTCTCCGGTCAGCGCGGTGCGTTCGGTGCGCAGCCCCACGACGTGACCGTCCGCACCGAGCACCTCGACGGGGCGGTGCAGGAAGTGCAGGTGGATGCGGCGGCTCGCGGTGAGCTCTCCGGGTTCGCGCCGGGTCCAGTCCGTGAGGGTCTTCACCACCTGCTCGGTCCGGTTGTTCGACCGGATGGCCTGCTCGGACCCCGCGTCGAAGTCGTAGTCCTCCGGGTAGACGACGACGTCGACGTCCGGCAGCCGTCCCAGCTCACGCAGCTCCAGCGGGGCGAACTTCGCCTGCGCGGGGCCACGCCGGGCGAATATGTGGACATCGGTCAGCGGGGAGCGCTCCATGATCGACGCCACACTGGGCGGGATGTCGGTGGCCAGCAGGTTCTTGGGATGCTTGGCCAGGATACGGGTGATGTCCAGGGCCACGTTGCCCGCGCCGAGCACCGCGACGTGCTGGGCGTCCAGCGGCCAGGTGCCCGGCACGTCGGGGTGCCCGTCGTACCAGGAGACGAAGTCCGCCGCCCCGAAGGACCCCTCCAGGTCGATCCCGGGGATGTCCAGGTCGGCGTCCTTGATCGCACCGGTGGCGAAGATCACCGCGTCGTAGTGGTCACGCAGGTCGGCCAGGGTCAGATCGGTCCCGTAGTCGACGTTGGCGAGCAGCCGGATATCGCTGCGGTCCAGCACCTTGTGCAGGGCGGCGGTGATCTGCTTGATCCACGGGTGGTCGGGGGCCACGCCGTAGCGGACCAGCCCGTACGGGGCGGGCAGACGTTCGACGAGGTCGACCGAGACGTCGAGACCGGACTCGACGAGAATCTCGCTGGCGTAGGTACCGGCCGGGCCGGCTCCTACGACGGCGACACGCAGTGCTCTCAAAGCAGGGCCTTCACAGGACGGGGGAATCAGGACCACGGTCCAGTGTAGGCAGCCGGAGCGGCTGGGCGCCGGTCGCCCCCGGTCACTGCGCGGCGACGTCGTCCACGAACCAGGGCCAGTCGGCGCGGGCCCGGGGCGCGGTCCGCTGGGTCGGGACCTCCGGTACGCGGTGCCTGCCCGACGTGGTGTACGGGCGGGGACGGCCCAGGGTCGTGGCCCGGTGCCGCGCCCGGGGGTGCTCCGGGACCGGTCCGGCTGGTGCCGACGGCCCAGCGGCGAGCGCGGCGGCCTCGGCCGTCCGGGCGGCCTGGCGGCGGGCCCGTTCCGCGGCACGTCCGTCCTGGTCCGGCACCGCCCAGTCGCGCAGCACCAGGGTGTCGGCCGCCCAGTCGTGCCAGCCGCGGCGGGTGGGACCACGGTTCCACTCCCCCGAACCCGCGACCACATAGGCGCCGACCACCGGCAGCAGGACCCCGGCGGCGGTGAGCACCAGACGCCGCAGGCCCACCGCGACCAGACCCGCAGGCCATCCGGTGCGGGCCGAGACCGTGCGCACGCGGCTGAGCGCGCCACCGAGCGTCGCCCCGCTGACCGCTTCGGCGAAGGCCTGTCCCGTCTCGACCAGCAGGCCGATGACCAGCCAGGCCACGATCAGACCCCGGCCGCTGCCGCCGAGCGCCGACCACAGCGCGGTGGTCACCAGGCAGCACGTCACGACGAGCAGCTGGTCCACGGCCAGAGCCGCCAGCCGGGGCGCCACCGGAGGCACCTCGGCCGGACGCACCAGCACCGGTCCGTCCGTCTGGGACCGCACCGTCCCCAGCGCGGCTCCCTCCCCAGCGTTCCTCCCCGCGGCTCTGCCGCCGCGCGGCGCCCCGCGCGCCGGGAGCCCGGTCAGCGTCGCCGCGCGGCGCCGCGCGCGCCGGGGGCCCAAGGTCGTCGTCACAGCCGCCACCTACCCTCATCCTCCGGAACCTCGACCAGAGAATCGGCCGCCAGACGAGTGAGCTGACCGATTTGCGCTGTCGAGCGTCATGACGGCCGCGGACCGGCCCGGACGACCCGAGACGAGGCCGGACGTCAGACGTCAGGCGTCGCGGTCGACCAGGACCCGCGCGAACGCCACCAGGGCGTCCTTGGCCGGGCCCGCGGGCAGCGGGTCGAGCAGGTCGACCGCCTCGCGGGCCAGGGCGGTGGAACGTTCACGGGTCTGGGCGACGACCTGGTGCTGGCGCAGCGCGGTCACCGCGGCGGCCAGCGCCGCGTCGGACGACAGGTCGCCGGACAGCTGCTCCAGCAGGGCCATGTCGGTCGCGTCGGCCTGGCCGGAGGCCACCCGGGCCCGCAGCAGCAGCGTCGGCATGGTCGCCACGCCCTCACGCAGGTCGGTGCCGGGCGTCTTGCCGGTCAGCGCACCGTCGGAGACCAGGTCGATATAGTCGTCGGCCAGCTGGAACGCCACCCCGACGCGTTCGCCGAAGGCCGTGAGCAGGTCGACGGTCGGCGCGTCGCACCCGGCGAACGTCGCGCCGTAGCGGGCCGACGTGCCGACCAACGAGGCCGTCTTGTCCGACAGCACCCGCAGGTAGTGCTCGATCGGATCGTCGTCGGGACCGGGCCCGACGGTCTCGGCCAGCTGGCCCAGGCACAGCCGTTCGAAGGTCTCCGCGTGGATGCGCACCGCGTCGGGGCCGAGCCCGGCCACCGTGGCCGAGGCCCGGGCGAACAGCAGGTCGCCGGTGAGGATGGCGACTGTGTTGCCCCACACCTCGTGGGCCGACGGCGCCCCGCGGCGCAGCGGCGCGGAGTCCATGACGTCGTCGTGGTACAGCGACGCCAGGTGGGTCAGCTCGACGGCCACCGCCGCCTCGACCACCGCGGGCCGCCCCGGGTCGCCCAGCTCGGCGGCGAGCAGGGTCAGCGCCGGGCGCAGCCGTTTTCCGCCCGCGTGGACCAGGTGCCGGGAGGCCTCGTCGGCCAGCTGGTCGGCCTGGGCCACGGCGGCGTACAGGCGCGTCTCGACCAGCGCGAGCTGGTGCTCCAGACGACGCGCCAACGCCTCGTCGGCAAGCGGGATGCTGGCGGTACGGGTCACGGACACGAACCTAGTACCTCGCGCCGGTCGCGGAACAGTGTTCGCGGAACGTCACTGGAGGATATTGCTGATCGCGGTGAGCACCCCACCGGGCAGCACACCGAGGAGCAGCGTGAGCAGTGCGCACAGCCCGATCACCCCGGTGGCACAGCCCCGGGTCGCGACCACCGCGGCGGTCTTCGGACGCGCCAAGGTCGCCGTGCCCACAGCACCGGTCTGGCTCGCAACGCTCCCGCCCGCGCCGACCTCGTCGGCGTCGGCCGGGCGCTCGTCCCGGGCGGGGAAGTACATCAGCACGACCACCTTGAAGTACGCGAACGCGGCCACCGCCGAGGCCAGCACCCCGATGAGGGCCAGCGGCCAGGCCCCGCCGGAGACGGCCGCGGAGAACACCGCGAACTTCCCGACGAAACCAGCCGTCAGCGGGATACCCGCGAACGACAGCAGGAACACCATGAAGCAGGCCCCGATCACCGGGTTGGTGCGGCCCAGACCGGCCCACTGACCCAGCGAAGTAGCCTCGCCGGTCAGCCCGCCGCTCTCCGACCGCTCCCGGACCAGCGCCACCACGGTAAAAGCACCGACCGTGGCCAGCGCGTAGGCCAGCAGGTAGACCAGCACCGCCCAGGGCCCGACAACCGCCGTCTCGCCCGTCCCCCACCCGGCGGCCACCGCCGTGAGGACGAACCCGGCGTGCGCCACCGACGAGTAGGCCAGCAGACGCTTGATATCGCCCTGCACCAGCACCGCGACCGAGCCGACGACCATCGTCACGATCGCGACGGTCCAGACCAGCACCGACAGGTCCCAGCCCATCCCGGGGAGCATGACGTAGACCACCCGGACCAGCGCCACGAACGCCGCGACCTTCGTCCCGGCCGCCATGAACCCGGTGACCGGGGTGGGCGCACCCTGGTAGACGTCCGGGGTCCACAGGTGGAACGGCACCGCGCCGACCTTGAAGAACAGGCCGACCATCAGCAGCAGCACACCGACGACCAGCAGCTTGTCCAGTCCGTTCGGCGTCACCGTCGCCGCCGCGATCTCGTCGAAGGTGAGGCTGCCCGTCACGCCGTAGACCAGCGCGGCACCGAAGATGAACAGCGCCGACGCGAACGAGCCGAGCAGGAAGTACTTCAGCGACGCCTCCTGCGACTGCAGCCGACGGCGCCGGGCCATACCGGACAGCAGGTACAGCGGCAGCGACAGGACCTCCAGCGCGACGAACATGGTGAGCAGGTCCGCGGTCGCGCTGAACACCATCATCCCGCCGGTGGCGAACAGCACCAGGGGGTACACCTCGGTCTGCGCCAGCCCGCGGCTGGCGGCCAGCCGTTCGTACTGCGAGCCCGGCACCGCCGAGACCATCGGGGCGAAGGGGTCTTCTCGCGTCGCTGTCCGGTCGGCCATGACGACCACCGAGAGCAGGGCGACGACGACGACGAGGGCCTGCGAGACCAGCGTCAGCCCGTCCACCACCAAGGAGCCCAGCGAGCCGCCGCTCTCGGTCGTCAGCGCGTACAGCGCCCGGCCTCCCGGCCGCAGCCCAGCCAGGTCCGTGGGGGCGTCGACACCGGAGAGCCGGTGCCACGACCACCCGATGGCCACCAGCGCCCCCACCGTGGCGGCGACGGACAGCGCCACCTGGGCGGTACGCCGGGCCACGACCGGCAGGAACGCTTCCAGGAGCACCCCCACGACGGCAGCCCCCAGCACGACGAGGACCGGCGCCACCAGCGCCCAGTCGACCTGCGGCGTGTCGAAGATCCCAGTCACTTGTCAGCCTCCGCATCCAGGACGTATCGCAACGTCGAGACCGTCTGCTCCGCTGGCGGGCGGACCAGGTCGAGCGCCGGGCGCGGCCAGAAGCCGAGCACCAGCATGACCGCGATAAGCGGCGCCACCGCCCAGCGTTCGACCGCGCGGACGTCGCGCAGCCCGGACAGCGGCGGCAGACCACGGCCGTCCTGCTCGTCGGTGCTGTCCGGTACGCCGCCGGTGAAGACCCGCTGGTACAGCCACAGGACGTAGACCGCAGCCAGCACCACGCCCAGCGAGGCGAAGATCGCCGGCACCGGGTGCTGCGGGAACGTCCCGACCAGCACCAGGAACTCCGAGACGAACGTCGACAGGCCCGGCAGCGACAGCGCCGAGAGCCCGACCACCAGGAACAGCCCGGCCAGTACCGGGACCACCTTGGCCAGCCCGCCGAAGTCCGCGATCAGCGGCGACCCGCGCCGCGCCACCAGGAAGCCCACGAGCAGGAACAGCGCACCGGTCGACAGCCCGTGGTTGACCATGTAGAACGACGACCCGGCCACCGCGGTGCCGCCGGTGTCCGCGGCCAGCGGGAAGATGGCGAAGATACCCAGGACGATGAACCCGAAGTGGGACACCGAGGTGTACGCCACCAGCCGGAACATGTTCTTCTGGCCGATGGCCAGCAGCGCCCCGTAGATCACCGACACGACCGCCAGCACGATGATCACCGGTGCCGCCCACTGGGAGGCCTCGGGGAACAGCGGCAGGCACAAGGTGAGCATCCCGAAGGTACCGACCTTGTCCAGCACGCCGACCAGCAGGGCGGACGTCCCGGCCGGGGCCTGCTCGGCGGCGTCCGGCAACCAGGTGTGCACCGGGAACATCGGGGCCTTGATCGCGAACGCGACGAAGAACGTGAGGAACAGCCAGCGGCCCTCGGTGATGCTCAGCGGACCGCCGTCACCGATCAGACCGGTGAGGTTCTCGGTCAGGAACCGGCCCGGCCCGTCCTGGCCGTTGACGCCCAGGTAGACGACGCCGACCAGCATGATCAGACCGCCGACCAGGGAGTACAGCAGGAACTTCAGCGCGGCGTGCCGTCGTCGGGACCGATCGCCGCCGTAGCTGCCGATCATGAAGTAGACCGGGATCAGCATGGCCTCGAACAGCAGGTAGAAGAAGAACACGTCGCGGGCGGCGAACACGCCGACCATGAAGGTCTCCAGCACCAGGGCCAGGGCCAGGTAGCGGCGCAGGTTGTCGGTCACCAGCCCTTCGGCGCCCTGCTCGCGCCAGGCCGCCAGGACGACCAGCGGCACCAGCAGCACCGACATGACGATCAGCGCCAGCGCCACCCCGTCCACACCGACGGCGTAGGAGACGCCGAGCGTCGCGATCCACGAGTGCTCTTGCGTCAGCTGATAGGTACCAGCGGCGCTGGTGTCGAACGCGACCACGGCGAGCAGCGCCACGACGAGCTCGAGCAGGGCGAAGCCCAGCGCGACGGGACGCGCCCGGCTGCGCAGCGGTGTCGGCGCCCACAGCACGGCGGCACCGACCAGCGGCACCACCAGCAGGACCGTGAGCCAGGGAAAGTCAGCCATCTCTTCGCTCTCCTCAGATCTGCACGGCCAGGACGATGACGATGAGCACGACCACGCCGAGCGCCATCGTCGCGGCGTACTGCCGCACGAAACCGGTCTGCGGCCGTCGGGCCTGGTCGCCGACAGCGACCGCCCCTCGGGCTACACCCTGGACAGCACCGTCCACCACGGCACCGTCGGTGAACACCAGGGCCCGGGTGGCGTAGGTGCCCGGGATCACCAGCAACCCGTTGTTGACGTGGTCCTGGTACAGGTCGTTGCGGGCGGCCACGGTGAGCGGGCTGCCCACCGGCGCGGTGCGCGGTACGACCGTCGACGGGGCGCCGAAGCGGATCCACGCCTGCCAGACGCCGACCGCCACCAGCGCCAAGGTCACCACGGTGATGACCAGCCAGTGGACCACCGGTTCGTGGTGGGCCACCGGACCGACCGTCGGCGTCAGCCAGTCCGCCAGGTTGGGCCACCAGCCTGGCCACCAGCTCCACGACGGTTTGAAGACGAAGACAAAACCAAAACCCGCCGACCCGACAGCCAGCGCGATCAGCGGCCAGGTCATCAGGCGCGGCGACTCGTGCGGATGGGCTTCGGGCTCCCAGCGCGACTTGCCCTCGAAGGTCATGAAGAACAGGCGCGACATGTAGAACGCGGTCAGCCCCGCACCGAGCATGGCAACCAGGCCGAACACCCACGGCTGCCACGTCTGGCCTTCTTGACGGACGAACGCGGCCTCGATGATCGGGTCCTTGGTGAAGAAACCGGTCAGGAACGGGAAGCCGATGATCGCCAGCCAGCCGAACGCGAAGGTGGCCCACGTCACCCTCATCTTTGTCGCGAGGTGACCGAACTTGCGCATGTCCGTCTCGTCGCCCATGGCGTGCATGACCGACCCGGCACCGAGGAACATCCCGGCCTTGAAGAAGCCGTGGCCGACCAGGTGCACGATCGCGAAGGCGTAGCCGACCGGTCCCAGCCCGGCGGCCAGCATCATGTACCCGATCTGGGACATGGTCGAGGCGGCCAGGGCCTTCTTGATGTCGTCCTTGGCGCAGCCGACGATCGCCCCGTAGAGCAGGGTGATCGCACCGACGATCGCCACGGCCAGCCGGGCGTTGGGCGCCAGGTCGAACAGCGGCTGCGAGCGCACGATCAGGTAGACGCCCGCCGTCACCATGGTGGCGGCGTGGATGAGCGCCGAGACCGGCGTCGGACCGGCCATCGCGTCGCCCAGCCAGGACTGCAGCGGGAACTGCGCCGACTTGCCGCACGCCGCCAGCAGCAGCATCAGACCGATGCCGGTGGCCATCGCGGTGGTCAGCCCGCCGCCAGCCACCTGGTCGAACACGCCCAGGTCACCCATGCCCTGGGCCTGCCCCGGCACGCTCACGAAGTGCAGCGTGCCCAGCTGGGCGAACAGCAGCCCCATGGCGACGATCATGCCCAGGTCGCCGATCCGGTTGGCGACGAAGGCCTTCTTGGACGCCACCGAGTTCTCCAGCGCCTGGGCCCCGCTGATCTTGTGCCCGCGGTCCACCTCGTGGTTCCAGAACCCGATCAGCAGGTAGGACGCCAGGCCCACCCCTTCCCAGCCGAAGAACAGCAGCAGGTAGGAGTCGGCCAGCACCAGGGTGAGCATCGCCGCGACGAACAGGTTCAGGTAGGCGAAGAAGCGGCGCCGGTTGACGTCCTCGGCCATATAGGCCACCGAGTAGATGTGGATGAGCGTCCCGACGAACGTGATGAGCAGCACGAACGTCACCGACAGCGGGTCGACCAGCAACCCGAACCGCAGGTTCAGGGCCCCGGCGTCGATCCAGCTGCCGAGGTCGACGTGCTGCACCCGCTCGGCGGTGTCGGCGGTGAGCAGCTGGACGGCGATGATCACGCCCATGACGCACGAGGCCGCCGGTGCGATCCACCCGGGCCAGTGGCCCCAGCGGTCGGCGCGACGGCCGAGGAGCAGCAGGACCGCGGCGGAGGCGGCCGGCAGCAGGATCAGCCACAGAGCGGCCGACGCCGGACCAGAGGCGATCTGGGGCGCCACCGCCTCGGCGCTCGGCGTGGCTGCGGACAAGGTGAGCGTGGTCACGCGGGGTCCCTCACGTCCTTGAGCAGGTTCACGTCATCGACCGACGCCGAGCGTCGAGTCCGGTAGATCGCGACGATGATCGCCAGGCCGACCACGACCTCGGCCGCGGCCACGACCATGACGAAGAACGCCAGCACCTGACCGTGCAGGTTGCCGTTGATCCGGGCGAAGGTGACCAGGGCCAGGTTCGTCGCGTTGAGCATCATCTCGATGCCCATGAAGGCGATGATCGCGTTGCGGCGCACCAGCACCGTGGTCGCACCCACGCTGAACAGGACCGCCGACAGCAGCAGGTAGTTCATCAGGCTCACCGGTCCGCCTCCTCACTGGTCGGGTCGGGGTCGCAGTCCGTCTCGGCTGCCTCGATAGCGTCCACCGGGGCGGCCGCGGGCAGGTCCTCGTCGGCCCAGCCTCCGGCCAGCACCCGGTCGATCCGGGCCGCGTACAGGTCGGCGTCCGCCTCCTGCCCGCGCACCTTGAGCACCCGGTTGACCGAGGCCTCCACCGGCTGGCCGTCCGGGCCGAGCGCGGGCACGTCCATCGCGTTGTGCCGGGCGTAGACCCCGGGCGCCGCCAGCGGCGTCAGCGTGCCGCCGGAGGCCAGGGCTCGCACCCGGTCCTTGACGCGGGTCTTCTGGTCCCGCTTGGGGATCAACCGCTCACGGTGGGTCAGCACCAGGGCGCCCAGCGCGGCGGTGACCAGCAGGGCCCCGACCACCTCCAGCGCGAAGGCGTAGCTGCCGAACACGATCGCCGCCAGCCCTTGCGGATTGCTCGGCTGACCGGTGCTGTCCAGCCCCGCCGCCGGGTAGGTCGTGGCGTCCAGGCCCCGCGCCGGCGGGAACGTCGCCGTGACGACCACACCGCCCAGCACCACCAGCAGACCCAGCCCGCCGAGCAGGGCGATCCAGCGCTGTCCCTTGATCGTCTCGACCAGGGAGTCCGAGGCGTCCACCCCGACGAGCATCAGCACGAACAGGAACAGCATCATGATGGCGCCGGTGTAGACGACCACCTGGACCACGCCGAGGAACGGGGCGTCCTGGGCGACGTACAGGAAGGCCAGCGTGATCATGACCGTGATCACGGACATGGCTGCGTGCACCGCCTTGCGGGCGAACAGCAGCCCCAGCGAGGCGACGACCATGATCGGCGCCAGCACCCAGAACAGGATCGCCTCGCCGGTGGATGCCTCGCCCGTGCTGGTCAGCCCTGCGGTCAACGTGGCCGCTGCTGACGACACCATCGCGCTCACCGCGCACCTCCTTCTCGCCGGGCCGCGGCCGTGGTCCGCTGCTGCGCCGCGCGGGTGGCACCGACCGGCACCGCGGCGGCCAGGCCCTGGGGCGTGCCGTCCGACGACGGGTCGTCGGGACGGTGCTGGCGCACCCAGGCCCGCTGCGCGTCGGTGGCCTGGTCGACCTCGCCACGGTAGTACTCGGTGTCCTTCGTACCCTCGACCATGGGGTGCGGCGGGGCGAGCATCCCCGGCGCCAGGCCGACGAGCAGGTCCTGCTTCTCCCAGATCAGCCCGGCCCGGGTCGGGCCGGCCAGCTCGAAGTCGTTGGTCATGGTCAGCGCCCGGGTCGGGCAGGCCTCGATGCACATCCCGCACAGGATGCAGCGCAGGTAGTTGATCTGGTAGACGCGGCCGTAGCGCTCTCCCGGCGAGTACTGCTCGTCGTCGGTGTTGTCGGCCGCCTCGACGTAGATCGCGTCGGCCGGGCAGGCCCAGGCGCACAGCTCGCACCCGATGCACTTCTCCAGCCCGTCCGGGTAGCGGTTGAGCTGGTGGCGGCCGTGGAACCGGGGTTTGACGTTGGCCGGCTCGCGCGGGTACTCCTCGGTCACCATCGGCTTGAACATATTGCCCAGCGACACCCCGAACCCGGCGACCGGGGCGAAGAAGCTCGACACGGCGCCACGGCGCGGGATCGCCGAGACGTACGGCGGCATCTGGTCCGGGGTGGGCCCTGCCTGGCCCGTCCCACCAGTCATCCCAGCAGGAGGGACGTTCTGCTCAGTCACGGTCGGTCTCCTCGGTCTGCGCAGCGTCGGACGGTGCAGCGTCGGACGGTGCGGCGTCGGACGGTCCGTACCCCGCCCCGGCGGCGGCCATGGCCCGCAGCCGACGCGGCGACGGCGGCAGGGTCTGGCCGGGCATCGGCGGCACCGGATAGCCGTCGGCGTACGGGTCGAACTCGGTATCGGGTTCGGGCGGTGGTGCCTGCTTCTCCGGGACGAGGAACGCCGCGGCCGCGAACAGCAGCAGCACCCCGGCCAGGACCAGCAGCATCAGCCTGGAGTCGACGTCGGTGAACTCGTCGATCGCGCGGATCGCCGTGACGCCGAACAACCAGGCCAGGGCCGTGGGGATGAGCACCTTCCAGCCCAGGTTCATGAACTGGTCGTAGCGGAAGCGCAGCAGCGTGCCGCGGACCCAGACGAAGAAGAACATGATCGTCCAGACCTTGAGCAGGAACCACAGCAGGCCCCAGTAGCCCGAGTCGGGCACGCCGAGGTAGTTCAGCGGCAGCGGTGTGTGCCAGCCACCGAGGAACAGCGTGGTGGCCACCGCCGAGACGTTGAGCATGTTGATGTACTCGGCCAGGTAGAACCAGGCGAACTTCATCGCCGAGTACTCCGTCATGTACCCGGCGACCAGCTCGCCCTCGGCCTCGGGCAGGTCGAAGGGCAGCCGGTTGACCTCGCCGACCATCGACACCACGTAGAGGATGAAGGCCAGCGGCAGCGCCGCGACGAACCACTGCTCGCGGTACTGGGCCTCGACGATCTGCGAGGTCGACATCGACCCGGCCAGCACGAACACGCTGACCAGCGACAGCCCCATGGCCAGCTCGTAGCTGATCACCTGGGCGGTGGAACGCACCGCGCCCAGCAGGGGGTAGGTCGAGCCCGACGACCAGCCGCCCAGCACCATCCCGTACACCCCGACCGAGGTGCAGGCCAGGATGTACAGCACGGCGACCGGGAAGTCTGTCATCTGCAGCGGGGTGCGGAAGCCGAAGACCGAGACCTCGCCGGCCATCGGCACGACCGCCAGGGTGAGGAACGAGGCGAACACCGCGATCACCGGGGCGACCAGGTAGACCAGCTTGTCGGCCGCCCGGACGCTGATGTCCTCCTTGACCAGCAGCTTGATGGCGTCGGCCGTGCTCTGCAGCAGCCCGGCCGGGCCGTGCACGTTCGGGCCGGGCCGCAGCTGCATCTTGGCGACCACCTTGCGCTCGAACCAGATCGCCATGATGACGCTGGTCAGCACCAGGACCATGATGAACACCCCTTTGAGCAGGGGGACCCACCAGTGGTCGTTGCTGAAGTCCGCCCCGCTGTATTCAGCAGCCACAGCCACCGCGACGCTCGCGCTCACGCCCGCACCTCCTCGTCGGAAACGGTGACCGCGACGATATCGCCGGGCACCGCGGCCAGGGTCTCGTGTACCCGGCAGTCCCGGGCGTTGGTCGGCAGCCAGACGACGTGGTCGGCCATCTGGTCGACCACCCGGACCGGCACGGTCAGCGCGCCGCGCTTGGTGCTGACCTGGGCCGCGCCGCCGTCGGTCAGACCGAGCGCGGCGGCGGTGGCCGCGGAGACCAGAGCCGTCGTCCGGCGGGCGGTCCCGGCCAGGAACTCCTCGCCGTCCTGCCCGCGGCCTGCGTCGAGCAGCAGCCGCCACGACGCCAGCACCGCGTGCCCGGCCTCCACCGTCGGGGCCGCCGCCGGGGCGACGTCCGGCGCGGCCACCCGGGAACCGGACCAGCCGCCCAGGCGGTCCAGCTCGTCGTGCACCGCGGTCAGCGTGCCCAGGCCCAGCCGGCAGTCCAGCGCGCTGGCCAGCCGGTCGAGCACCCGGTGGTCGGGGATCTGGGTCGAGGTCAACGCCTGGGGGAAGGGCCGCGGGCGGCCTTCCCAGGTGACGAAGGTGCCCGGCTTCTCGACCGGTGGGGCCACGGGGAACACCACGTCGGCCCGGTCGGTCACCTCCGAGCGCCGCACCTCCAGCGAGACCAGGAAACCGACCTGGTCCAGGGCGTGGCGCACCGCGGCCGGATCGGGCAGGTCGTCTGGGCACAGGCCGCCGACGACCAGTCCGGCCAGCTCGCCGCCCCAGGCCGCGGCCAGGATCTCGGCCACAGGACGCCCGGTGCGCTGCGGCGCGTCCACCGGACCCCAGACCTCGGCGATCTGCGCCCAGGCCGCCGGGTCGGTGACCGGACGGCCACCGGGCAGCAGGTTCGGCAGGGTGCCGGCCTCGATCGCGCCACGCTCCCCCGCCCGGCGCGGCACCCAGGCCAGACGGGCCCCGGACCGCCGCGCCAGCCGCAGGGCGGCGGACAGGGCGCCGGGCGCACCGGCCAGCCGCTCGCCGACCAGGATCACCGCACCGGGTGCGGCCAACCGCTCGGCCACCTGGGCCAGCGTCGCGTCGTCGGCTGGGGTGACGATACCGTCGAGCACCTCCGCCTCGGTGCCGGGCGCGGCCGGGACCAGCGTGGCCGCCAGGCGCCGGGCGCCGGGGCTGGCGACCGGGGCGACCTGGGTCACGGTCATCGACCCCGCCAGCACCGGCTGACGCAGCCGCAGGTAGAGGATGCCGCCCTCTTCTTCCGGTTCCAGGCCGACCAGCACGACGTGCGGCGCCGCGACCAGGTCGGCGAACGTCACGTCCAAGGTCCGACCAGCCACCTGGTGACCGAGGAACGCGGTCTCCTCGTCGCTGGTCACCCGGGCCCGGTGGTCGACGTCGTTGGTGCCCAGCACCACCCGGGCGAACTTGGCGTAGGCGTAGGCGTCCTCCAGGGTGAGCCGCCCGCCGGGCAGCACCCCCACACCACCGGCCGACCGGGCCTGGCGCAGCCCCGCGGCCGCGGTGTCCAGCGCCTCGACCCAGCTGACCGGGACCAGCTCACCGTCACGACGCACCAGCGGGGTGGTGATCCGGTCGTCGGCGGTCTGCCAGCGGAAGGCGAAACGGTCCTTGTCGGTCAGCCACTCGGCGTTGACCTGCGGGTCGTCGCCCGCCAGGCGCCGCAGGACCTTGCCCCGGCGGTGGTCGATCCGGATCATCGAGCCCATAGCGTCGTGCTCGGCCACCGACGGGGTGGAGACCAGGTCGAACGGCCGCGAGCGGAAGCGGTAGGAGGCCGAGGTCAGCGCACCGACCGGGCAGATCTGCACCGTGTTGCCGGAGAAGTACGACGCGAACTGGTGCCCGCTCTCGTCGGCCGCCGCCGGTCCGACCGGGGTGTCCCCGGCGAAGTCCAGCAGACCGGTGTCGAACCCGCCGATCTGCTGCCGGGCGCCGCGCATCTGCAGGTCGACGAACTTGTCCCCGGAGATCTGCTCGCAGAACCGGGTGCAGCGCTGGCACAGGATGCACCGTTCGCGGTCCAGCAGGATCTGGGTGGACACGTTGACCGGTTTGACGTAGGTCCGCTTGACGTCGAGCAGCCGCGAGTCGGTCCGGCCGTTGCTCATCGCCTGGTTCTGCAGCGGGCACTCCCCGCCCTTGTCGCAGATCGGGCAGTCCAGCGGGTGGTTGGCCAGGAGCAGCTCCATCACCCCGTGCTGGGCCCGGTCCGCCTCGTCCGAGGTCAGCTGGGTCCGCACCTGCATGCCCTCGGTGCACTCGACAGCGCACGACGGCTGCGGCTTGGGCATCTTCGCCAAGTTGCCGTCGCGGCCCGGCGCCCAGACCTCCACCAGGCACTGTCGGCAGGCCCCGACGGGGGCCAGCAGCGGGTGGTCGCAGAACCGCGGGATGGCGATACCCAGCTGTTCGGCCGCCCGGACCACCAGGGTGCCCTTGGGCACGGTGATCGGCAGGCCGTCCACGGTCAGCGTCACCGTGGCAGCCGGGACGAGCGCGTCCGGCACGGGCGCCGCAGGCACCAGGGGGACGCCAGCCCGCGGGGTGGGCGAGGTGATGGTCATCAGTGCGCTCCCGCCAGCTCGGCCCCGCGCGGACGGCGGGGAGTGTAGGCGAACAAGGTGCTGCGCTCCGGCGGGAACGCCTCGTCGGCCGGGGTGTGCATCCCGGCCTCGAACTCGTCACGGAAGTACTGGACACCCGAGACGACCGGGCTGACCGCCCCGTCGCCCAGCGCGCAGAACGCCTTGCCGAAGATGTTGTCGGACAGCTCGGACAGCAGATCGACGTCCCCGGGCCGACCCTTCCCGGCCTCCAGCCGCCTGAGCACCTGGACCAGCCAGAACGTACCCTCCCGGCAGGGGGTGCACTTACCGCACGACTCGTGCTTGTAGAACTCCAGCCACCGAGTCACGACCCGGACCACCGAGGTGGTGTGGTCGAAGATCTGCAGCGCCCGGGTGCCGAGCATCGACCCAGCCTGGCCGACGGACTCGTAGTCCAGCGGCACGTCCAGGTGCTCGGCGGTCAGCAGCGGCGTGGACGACCCGCCCGGGGTCCAGAACTTCAGCTGGTTGCCGTTCCGGATACCTCCGGCCATGTCCAACAGCTCACGCAGCGTGATACCCAGCGGCGCCTCGTACTGGCCGGGCCGCACGACGTGCCCGGACAGCGAGAACAGCCCGTGCCCGGTGGACCGCTCGGTGCCCATCTGCTTGAACCAGTCCGCACCGCCGCGCACGATACCCGGCACCGACGCGATCGACTCGACGTTGTTCACGACGGTCGGCCGGGCGTACAGGCCCTCGACCGCGGGGAAGGGCGGCTTGAGCCGCGGCTGGCCCCGGCGACCCTCCAGCGAGTCCAGCAGCGCGGTCTCCTCGCCGCAGATATAGGCACCGGCCCCGGCGTGCACCGTCAGCTCCAGGTCGAAGCCCGAGCCCAGGATGTTCGAGCCCAGGTACCCGGACTTGCGGGCCTCGGCCGCCGCCTCCAGCAGCCGCCGGTAGACGTGCACCACCTCGCCGCGCAGGTAGACGAAGGCGTGGTGGCAGCCGATGGCGTAGGACGTGATGACGATGCCCTCGATCAGGCGCTGCGGGCTGGCCAGCATCAGCGGGATGTCCTTGCAGGTGCCCGGCTCGGACTCGTCGGCGTTGACCACCAGGTAGCGCGGTCCGCCGTCCGGGGCGGGCAGGAAGGTCCACTTCAGGCCGGTCGGGAAGCCCGCGCCGCCCCGGCCGCGCAGCCCGGAGTCCTTGACCGCGGCGACGATCTCCTCCGGTTTCATGGTCAGCGCCTTGCGCAGGCCGAGGTAGCCACCGTTGCTCAGGTAGACCGGCATGGTCCACGACCTGGCAGCGTCCCAGTCGCGGGACAGCACCGGGGTCAGCGTGGTCATCGCGACTCCTCCTGGCTGGATGTCCTGGTTCGGCGGCGGGCGCCCTCGTCGGGCAGGGCGGGGGCGGTCCAGCGCTTCTGCTTGGCCAGCGCGATGCCCTGCAGCGTCGGCGCACCGGGCTCGCCCCCCTCGTCACCCCGGCCGTCGGGGAAGCCCGCCAGCACGTGCGACACCTCCTTGAACGTGGCGACCGAGTCGGCGCCGCGGGTCGGCACCGCCTTGCCCGCCCGCAGGTCGTCGACCAGCGCCACCGCCGACTGCGGTGTGGCGTTGTCGAAGAACTCCCAGTTGGCCATGACGACCGGGGCGTAGTCGCAGGCCGCGTTGCACTCCAGGCGCTCCAGCGTGATCAGCCCGTCGGCGGTGGTCTCGCCGTCGCCGATGCCGAGGTACTCGGCGATCTCGTCCCAGATCGCGTCGCCGCCCATGACGGCGCACAGCGCGGTGACGCAGACACCCACCGTGTAGGTGCCGTTGGGGTGGCGCTTGTACTGGGTGTAGAAGGTCGCCACCGCCGACACCTGCGCCGGGGTCAGGTCCAGGATGTCGGCCGCGAACGCCACCCCGCGGGGAGAGACGTACCCGTCCTCCGACTGCACCAGGTGCAGGATCGGCAGCAGCGCCGACCGCGGGTCCGGGTAGCGGGCGACGATCTGCGCCGCCTCGTCGGCCAGCCGGGCCCGGTCCGCCGCGTCGTACGACGTGGCGTGCACCGGGGGAACGTTGGTCTCGTGCTTCATAGCCATCAGCGGTCCACCCCTCCGAGCACCGGGTCGATCGACGCGATAGAGACCACGACGTCGGCCACCTGTCCGCCCTCGCACATCACCGAGGTCGCCTGCAGGTTGTTGAACGACGGGTCCCGGAAATGGGCCCGGTACGGGTGCGTGCCCCCGTCGGAGACCAGGTGCACGCCCATCGTGCCGCGGGCGTGCTCGATGGACTGCCAGACCTGGCCGGGCGGGACCCGGAAGCCCTCGGTGACCAGCTTGAAGTGGTGGATGAGAGCCTCCATCGACGTGCCCAGGATCTGCTTGACGTGGGCCGGGGACTGGCCCTGCCCGTCACCGGCGACCGATATCTGGGCGGGCCAGGCGATCTTCTTGTCCGCGACCATCACCGGGGCGCCTGTGGTGGCGTCCAGCCGGTCGCAGGTCTGCTCGACGATCCGGATCGACTGGTAGATCTCCTCCAGGCGGACGATCATCCGGGCGTAGTTGTCCGCCTCGGTCGCGGTCGGGATGTCGAAGTCGTAGGTCTCGTAGCCGCAGTACGGCTCGGTCTTGCGCACGTCGTAGGGCAGGCCGGTGGCGCGCAGCAGCGGCCCGGTCAGCCCCAGGGCCATGCAGGCCGCCGTCGACAGGTACCCGGTCTCCTTCATCCGCAGGTGGACGATGGGATTGGCCAGGACCAGGTCTTCCAGGCCCCGCAGGTACCCGCGCACGCTCTTCATCTTCTTGCGCACGAAGGCCGTGGTGTCCGGCGGGACGTCCTGCGACACCCCGCCGGGGCGGATGTAGCCGTGGTTCATGCGCAGCCCGGTGATCATCTCCAGGATCTCCAGGACGTCCTCGCGGGCCTGGAAGCCGAGCATCATCACCGTCGTCGCGCCCATCTCGTTGCCCCCGGTACCGAGGAAGACCAGGTGGGACGAGATCCGGTTCAGCTCCATCACGAGCACCCGGACGACCGAGGCGCGCTCGGGCACGTCGTCGGTCACGCCCAGCAGCTTCTCCACCGCCAGGCAGTAGGCGCCCTCCTGGAACAGCGGGGCCAGGTAGTCCATCCGGGTGCACAGCGTCACGCCCTGGGCCCAGGTGCGGTACTCCATGGTCTTCTCGATGCCGGTGTGCAGGTAGCCGATGCCGGCGCGGGCCTCGGTCACCGTCTCGCCGTCGATCTCCAGCATCAGGCGCAGCACGCCGTGGGTGGACGGGTGCTGGGGGCCCATGTTGACGACGATCCGCTCCTCGCCCAGGCGCGCGGCCTCGGCGGCGATATCGGACCAGTCGTCGCCGACGGAGTCGAAGACGGGGACACCGGCCAGATCGTCGTCGTGCAGGGCGCCGGTCGAGTGCGGCGTGCCGGTGGGGGGTGTCTGGGTGCTCATCAGCGGTACGCCCTCCGCTCGTCAGGTGGGGGCACCGTGGCGCCCTTGAACTCGACCGGGATGCCGTTCAGCGGGTAGTCCTTGCGCTGCGGGTGACCCGCCCAGTCGTCGGGCATGTGGATCCGGGACAGGCCGGGGTGGCCGTCGAAGACGATGCCGAAGAAGTCGAACGTCTCGCGTTCGTGCCAGTCGTTGGTCGGGTAGACCGAGGTCGTCGACGGGATGTGCCGGTCGGCGTCGTCCACCGCGACCTCCAGCCGCAGCTGGCGGCCGTGGGTGACCGACACCAGGTGGTACACGGCGTGCAGCTCGCGGTGCTCGTCGGCCGGGTAGTGCACGCCCGAGACGCCGAGGGACAGCTCGAAACGCAGGTCCGGGTCGTCGCGCAGGGCCTGGCAGACCGTCACCAGGTGCTCGGCCGCCACGTGCAGGGTCAGCTCGCCGCGGTCCACCACCACGTACTCGACGGCCTGGGCGAACCCGGGGCCGTCTTCGTCCATCACCTCGGCCAGGACGTCCACCACCTCGTCGAACCAGCCGCCGTACGGCCGTTCGCTGGGACCGGGCAGGACGACCGTGGTGACCAGACCGCCGTACCCGGAGGTGTCGCCGGTCCCGCTGGGACCGAACATGCCGTGGCGTATGTCCACGATCTCCAGCAGGGGGTGCTCGCCCGCCTCGGCCCGGACGACGGCCTGGCCGCGGGCCGGAGTCTTGTCCTCGCTCGTCGTCATCGCAGCAGACCTGTCATGTGAGAGGTGGGTTCGGCCGCCAGCGCGGCCTTCTCGACCGCGGCAGCGATCTCCTTCTTGTGCCCCAGCAGCGGTTCGTGCTGGACCTGGTCGTGCAGCGCCAGCAGCGCGTGGATGAGCATCTCGGGCCGCGGCGGACAGCCGGGCAGGTAGATGTCCACCGGCAGGACGTGGTCCACACCCTGCACGATCGCATAGTTGTTGAACATGCCGCCGGAGGACGCGCACACCCCCATGGACAGCACCCACTTCGGCTCGGCCATCTGGTCGTAGACCTGCCGCGCCACGGGGGCCATCTTCTGCGACAGCCGCCCGGCCACGATCATCAGGTCGGCGTTGCGCGGCGAGGCCCGGAACACCTCCATCCCGATCCGGGAGATGTCGAAACGGGCGCACCCGGTCGCCATCATCTCGATCGAGCAGCAGGCCAGGCCGAAGGTCACCGGCCAGACGGACGCCTTGCGGGCCCACCCGGCCAGGTTCTCGACCGTGCCCAGCAGGATCCCCGAAGGGACGGATTGCTCGTTCGTCATCTCAGCCTCCCTGGCCTCAGTCCCACTCCAGGCCGCCACGGCGCCACTCGTACACCAGCGGCACCGTGATCAGCACGAGGAACGACATCATCGCGACCGCGCCGAACATGCCCAGCGTCACGAAGCCCACCGCCCACGGGTAGAGGAAGACGACCTCGATGTCGAAGATGATGAAGGTCATCGCGACCAGGTAGTACTTCACCGGGAACCGGCCGCCGCCCAGGGCGTGCGGGGTGGGCTGGATACCGCACTCGTAGGCCTCGAGCTTGGCGCGGTTGCCCCGCCTGGGCCCCAGCACCGCGCTGGCGGCCAGGCCGCCGACGGCGAGCACCAGCGCCAGGCCCATCATCATGAGCAGCGGGACGTACGGGTTCATTGCGCTGTCCTCCATGTCGCCGACCTCATACCACTGCCTTCCTCGTGCCGCTCCGTCGTGCTGTCCTCATACCGCGCCCTCATGCCGCGGGCGCCAGCCGGGCGAGCCCGGCGATGACCCTGTCCATGACATCGCCGCCGACCGGTTCGTAGCAGTCGGACAGCAGCTTGTGGGTGAACCGCATGAGCTGGGGCCGAGGTAGACCGTACCGGGTACAGACCCGCATGACCCGCGGGTTCTCGATGAGTCGCACGAATCCACGTCCCAGTGTGTAGTAGCCACCCAGATCGTCCTTCATCCGTGACTGGTAGGTCGCCAGCGCTCGTTCCTGGCCCGCCCTGGAGCTGCGGGCCAACGACTGGGCGACCGTGTCCGCCGCAACCCGTCCGGCCTGCAGCGCATAGGCGATCCCCTCGCCGTTGAACGGGCTGACCATACCCCCCGCGTCCCCTACGAGCACCATCCCGTCCGCGTACAGCGGCTGCCGGTTGAAACCCATCGGCAGCGCCGCGCCGCGCACCGGGCCCAGCTGGCGGTCCGGCGTCAGCCCCCACTCGGCCGGGGCGTGGGTCGTCCAGCGGGAGAACAGGTCCTTGTAGTCCACCCGGGTCGCCGCCGACGTCGAGGACACCGAGCCCAGGCCGACGTTCACCGTGCCGTCGCCCAGCGGGAAGATCCAGCCGTACCCGGGCATCAGGGCCGAACGGCCCGGCGCGCCGTCCCACAGCTCCAGGTGGCTGATCATCCACGGGTCGTCGTGCAGCGGCGAGCGGAAGTAGGTGCGCACCGCGACGCCCAGCGGCCGGTCGGTGCGCGGCGCCCGGCCCAGCGCCGTCGCCAGCCGGGACGAGGCCCCGTCGGCCGCGACGACCACCCGGGCCCGGTAGGTCTGCTCGGCCGCCCTGGTCCCGGCCGACCGGGCGGCGACCCCGACCACCCGGCCCGTGCGCTCGTCGCGGACCGGCCCGGTGACCACGGTCCGTTCCACCAGCTTGGCCCCGGCGGCCCGGGCGTGCTCGACCAGCCTCTGGTCCAGCGACAGGCGGGCCCGGGCCATGCCGTACGACGGATAGCTGGACATCTCGGGCCAGGGCAGCTCGACGACGTGCCCACCCCCGTACACCCGCAGGCCCCGGTTGCGGATCCAGCCGTCGGCCCGGCGGATCGGCAGTCCCATCCGGACCAGCTCGGCCACCGCGCGGGGCGTCAGACCGTCGCCGCACACCTTCTCGCGCGGGAACTGGGCCTTGTCCAGCAGCAGGACCTCCAGGCCCGCCTGGGCGCACCAGTACGCTGCCGCGGCGCCTGCGGGGCCTGCGCCGACGATGACGACATCGGCGTCATCGGTCGTCATGGCCACCCCAGTTCCCTACCTGTGCTCCGCGATCGGATACCTGTTGGATACCTGTGCGGGAGTCTATCGGGGACGACGGGAGCTGTCTGCGAAGGGTGACCTAAGTCCCAGTGAGATTTCTCACACTGGACAGATCGCCCGGTACTGGTGTATGGCATCACAAGACCGGTCCAGGCCGGACGGCCCGGTGCAGCGCCGCGATACCGCCGGTCAGGTTCCGGTAGGCCACCTGGCCCCAGCCCGCGTCCTGGACCTGCTCGGCCAGGCCCACCTGGTCCGGCCACTGCCGGATCGACTCGACGAGGTACTCGTAGGCGTCGTCGATGCTGGCCACCGCCTGCACCAGGGTCGGCAGGACGGTGCGCAGGTACAGCTCGTGGGCGGTGCGCAGCGCCCACGACGGCGGGGTGGAGAACTCGCACACGACGAGCCGCCCGCCCGGGCGGGTGACGCGCAGCATCTCGGCCAGCGCCCCGTCCACGTCGGGCACGTTGCGCAGCCCGAAGGAGATCGTCACCACGTCGAACGAGGCGTCGGCGAACGGCAGCGCCAGGGCGTCCCCGGCGACGAACGCCAGGTCCGGACGGCGGTGACGCCCCTGGGTGACCATGCCGACCGACAGGTCGCAGGCCACCACCTGGGCGCCGAGATCGGCGTACGGGGCCGTGGACGTGCCCGTCCCGGCCGCCAGGTCCAGCACCGTGTCGCCGACGCCCGCACCGACGGCCCGCACCGTCGCGCGCCGCCACGACCGGTCCTGGCCGAGCGACATCACGTCGTTGGTCACGTCGTACCGCGGGGCGATGGTGTCGAACATGGTCGCCACGTCACGCTGTCGTTTGTCCAGACCGGCTCGAGCCACGGGGACATCTTGGCAGAAGCCGCCCGGACCACCGCTGGCCATACAACCTATTGAGACGAGTGCAAAACGGGCTCACCCGTCCGGCTGAGCGGATCCCGAGACGATCTGGCCTCCGAGGCGGCGCCGACTACAGTGGCCGACGATGAGCACCACCCCGATGCGCGACGACCCGGTCGGCGCCCAGACCTTGGTCGTGCGTACCGTGGCCTTCGACGACCCCCCCACGAGCGGCGACCTGCTACGGCTGCTGCCCGCCGACGCCCCGCTGAGCTGGGTGCGCCGCGGCGACGGGCTGGTCGGCTGGGGCACCGCCGCCCGGATCGACGTCACCGGACCGGACCAGGTCGCCGCCGCGCAGGCCGCCTGGGCGGCCCTGGTGGACCGCGCGGTGGTGCGCGACGAGATCGGCCTGCCGGGCACCGGACCGGTGGCGTTCGGGTCGTTCGCCTTCGACCCGACCACGGCCGACGGGGTGCTCGTCGTCCCGGCGGTGCTGGTCGGACGGCGCGACGGACAGACCTGGCTGACCACCGTCGGCCCGGCCGCGACCCGGCGCACCACGGTGTCGGTCGCCGCCCCGGTGCGCGCCCCCGGCCCGGTCCGCTACTCCTACGGCGCCCTGGACCCGCAGACCTGGGCGGCCCGGGTGGCCGACGCGGTCGCCGTCATCCGCTCCGGCGGGGCCGACAAGGTGGTGCTGGCCCGGGACGTCGTCGCCCGCACCACCGAACCGCTGGACGTGCGCTGGGCGCTCGACCGGCTGGCACGGCGGTACGACACCTGCTGGACCTTCTGCGTCGACGGTCTGGTCGGGGCCACCCCCGAGCTGCTGGTGCGGGCCGAGCGCGGGCTGGTCACCTCCCGGGTGCTGGCCGGGACCATCCAGCGCACCGGCGACGACGAGGCCGACCTGGCGCGCGCCGGGGTGCTGGCGCACTCCTCCAAGGACCTCGAGGAGCACGAGTACGCGGTGCGGTCCGTGGCGGGCGCGCTGGCCCCCTACTGCACCTCGGCCAACGTGCCGGACGTGCCGTTCGTGCTGTCCTTGCCCAACGTCCTGCACCTGGCCTCGGACATCACCGGGGTGCTGGCCCGCCCCACGACCGGGTCGCTGGGCATGGTCGCGGCCCTGCACCCGTCGGCCGCGGTCTGCGGCACCCCGGCCCCGACCGCCGCCGACCTGATCCGCGAGCTGGAGCAGATGGACCGCGGCCGCTACGCCGGACCGGTCGGCTGGACCGGTGCCGACGGCGACGGCGAGTGGGGCATCGCCCTGCGCTGCGCCCAGGTGGACCCGACCGACCCCCGCACGGTGCGGCTGTTCGCCGGGTGCGGCGTCGTGGCGGCGTCCGACCCGGTCGCCGAGCTGGCCGAGTCCCAGGCCAAGCTGGAGCCGATGCGGTACGCCCTCGGCTCCGGCTGACCGGCTGGGCTCAGGGGGGTTCCGGCGTGGGCTGGGCGATCTCCTCGTCGGGGCGCGAGGTCAAGGTGACGTCGACGGTCAGGGCCTGGCCGTCGCGGACTATGGTCAAGGTGACCTCGTCACCAGCGCTGTAGGACCGCACGAAGGCCGTCAGCGCTTCGCGGCTCTGGACCGGCTCGTCGTTGAACGCCACGATGACGTCGCCTTCCACCAGACCAACCTCCGCGGCCGGCGTGCCTGTCTCGACCCGGACCACCTTGGCCCCGGTGCGCGTCACACCGTCGGCCTCCGTCGTGATGCTGTTCAGAAGCACCCCGAGGTAGGCGTGCCGTGCGACGTGATCAGGGTTGTTGACCAGCTGGCTGGCGATGTTCTTGACCAGGTTCACCGGGATCGCGAAACCCAGACCGATAGAACCGCCCTGGCCACCGGACTGCACGAAGGTGATGATCGACGCGTTGATACCGATGACCTTGCCCTCGCCGTCGAACAGCGGGCCACCGGAGTTGCCCGGGTTGACCGACGCGTCCACCTGGATGGTGTTGGTCACCAGCTCTGGCATGCCGTCCGGGCCCATCGGCCGGTTCAGCGCCGAGACGACTCCGGTAGTCGCGGTGTTCTGCAGCCCCATCGGACTGCCGACGGCCATCACCGGCTGGCCGACCCTCACGGTGGACGAGTCTCCCAGGGCGGCCGGAGACAGGTCGTCCGGCGGACTGTCGAGCCGCACGACGGCGAGGTCGGTCGTCGGATCGGTGCCGACGATATCCGCGGAGTAGACCCGACCGTCAGCCAGCATCACGCGGACCGTACCGTCCTCGGCGTCGGCCACGACGTGGTTGTTGGTGATTATGTCGCCCTCGGGGCTGAAGAGGACACCAGAACCCGACGCGTCGCTCGTCTCGATGGCCACGACGGAGCTGGTCACCGTCGCGGCCACCCGCTCCCAGTCCGGCTGGGACACCGACGAACCCTCGACCGGGACGCCCTCCACGGTGGACTGGCCGATGGTGGCCACCGACGCCGGGCGGGGAGTGCTCTTCGAGGTGGCGGAGTCGTCGGCCAGCCGGTCCAGGGCGAGGGAGGTGCCAGCCGACACCAGCAGCGCCGTCACCGCGGCGGCGACGACGGTCACCCAGACCGACCGCTGCTGGCGGACCCCCGGGTCCGGAACCGGTCCAGGACGGGCCCCGTAGCCGCCGGACTGGACGGGGTAGACCGACGAGGACGGGGGCGGCGCCGCCGGGTAGCCCGGCGGCGGGTAGCCCGGCGTCGGCCCGAGCACGGAACCGGGCGGCGGTGCTCCCCAGGCGGGAGCGGGCCCCGGTCGGACCGGCGCAGGCGGGACCGGTGCCGGTGGGGCAGCGGACTGCGGTGGGGTCGGCGGCGGACCGACGGGCCGCGGGGCCTTGGGATCCCCGGGGTGAACCGCGCCGGGAGGAGGCGGGGCGGACGGCGACACCCTGGGGGGCTCGGACGTCAAGACCGCGGGCTCCGCCGGGACCGGCGCCGGGCTCTCTGACGCCGGGGGCGGCGGACCGGCGTCCGGCACGGTGGGTGGATCGTCCGACCCTGGGTCGGGCCGGGCATCGTCCGGAGTGGACATCACGTACCTCCTCGTTCCCTACGATCTCACAACACCGTCTCACAACACCGTGCTGGTTCGTGCCTGGGCTGGTTCGGGCCCAGGCTCAGGACCCCGACGGCTCTTCCTGGTCCGTCGCGATCCGTCGAACCCCGCCCGGGCAGGACCGCGGCAGCCCTGGCCGGGCGCGGACCTCCCGCACCGGACCCATCTCAGCAGGGCGGCCTGAGGCGTCCCTGGACAGAACCTTGGAGCGGCCTGGGAGTCACGCCGTCACCGGGTGAGCAGGCCGATCGCCTCCACGGTGCGGGTCGCCAGGGCCAGGGCCAGGTCGCGACGACCGGCCCGGTCCACCCGCACCTCGACCAGCGACAAGCCTGGGAGGGGTGACTCCAGCACCGGTTCCAGGTCGTCGGCGTCGGCCACCAGCTGGTACCGCAGGCCGTAGGCCTGGGCCAGCGCGTTCAGGTCCACGTCGTGCGGGGTGGCGAACACCCGCTCGAAGACGTCCCGGTAGGCGTCCTGGCCCGGTTCCAGGGTGTGGAAGATCGACCCGCCCTCGTCGTTGGCGACCACCAGCTGCACCGACGGCTCGGCGTCGTGGGTCGGGACCAGCAGCCCGCCGACGTCGTGCAGGAACGTCAGGTCGCCGAGCAGGGCGCGCACCCGCCGGTCGGGCATGGCCAGCGCCACCCCGGCCGCGGTCGACACCGTGCCGTCGATGCCGGACAGGCCGCGGTTGGCCAGCACCACCGGGGAGTCCTCCCAGCGGGCCACCAGGTCCAGGTCACGGATGGGGTGCGACGCCCCGGCGACCAGCACGTCGTCCGGCCGGGAGGCCCGCGCCACCGCCCGGGCCAGGAACGGCCCGGTGATCCGCGGCTGGGTGCGGAAGCGCCGCTGACGGCTGCGGGTGTCCTCGACCTCGTCCAGCACCTCGTCGATGGCCTCGCCGGCCGCGTCGTCGGCGGCGGTCCACTCCCGCAGCCAGGCGTCCGGGCTGGAGCGTCCGGACCGCATCCGGGTCGGCACCTCGGTGAGCACCTGGGTGGCGGCACGCATCGCGTCCGGCCAGTCCCGGCCGCGGGGGGCGATGACGTCCACCTCGACGTCGTCGCGGGCCAGCAGCCGCTGCACCGGCCGGGCCAGGGTCGGGCGACCCAGCACCACGACCCGGCGCACCGCCCCGCCCAGCTCGCGCAGCTCGACCAGCACCCGGTAGGCGGCGATAGCGTTCGGGCCGCCCCGGGCACCGGACGACGGTTCGGCCAGCAGCGGCCAGCCGTTGGCCTCCGCCACCTGGCGGGCCATCGGCCCGGCGCCGTCCCCGGCCAGCAGCACCGTCGGCTGGTCGCGCACGTGGTGCAGCGGCCCGGACCCGGGCGACTGCGGCTCGGCGTCCGCCATGGCCGAGGTGCGCGGGGTGACGACCGTCAGGCCCCGCACATCCGGTTCCGGCCAGGGCACCGTGCTGGGTGTCAGCGGCGGACGGTAGGCCAGGTTGAGGTGCACCGGTCCCGGGCTCCCGGTGCGGGCACCGAGCGCCGCGGCCACCGCCCGGGAGGCCAGCTGGCGCAGGTCGCGCGCCTCGTCGCGGGCACCGGTCGGGGCGGGCTGGTCGACGGTCAGCCGGGTGGCCGGACCGAACACGTGGACCTGGTCGGTGACCTGGTTGGCGCCGACGCCCCGCAGCTCGTGCGGACGGTCGGCGGTGAGCAGCAGCAGCGGCAGGCCCGCGTGGTGGGCCTCCAGCACCGCGGGCAGGAGATTGGCCACGGCGGTGCCGGACGTCGTGACCACGGCCACCGGGCGCATGTCGTAGTCGGCCTCCAGACCCTTGGCCAGACCCAGGGCGAGGAACCCGGCGGAGCGTTCGTCGACCCGCACGTACAGGTTCAGCGGCGGTACCTGGTCGGGGCGTTCGTCGTCCGGCAGGGCGGCATCGGCCAGCGCGAAGGCCAGCGGACCGCTGCGCGACCCCGGGCACAGCACGACGTCGCGCAGACCGAGCGCGGCCAGAGTCTGGAGCAGCACCCGCGCCGCCGCGACAGCCGGAGGTTGCACCGTCGGTTCGGGACTCGCAGCCATCCGCCCATTGTGCCAAGACCATGACCCCCACGATCCACGGGTGGGTGACGACGGCACCCGATCCGGTGACCGGTGAGGCAGTTTCATCCCATGCCACCCGTTCGGCTGCACCCCTGCCAGCGGCAGACCGATCAGGATGCCGCGGTTCGCGGCTCCCGCCGATCCACCCGGCTGGGGATCGGCGTGGAACCCCCGAGCCGGGCTATCTGGTGACTGCCGCGACCCGGCGGGCCCAACGCTCGACCAGCGCGTCCGGCACCTCCGGCGGCGGCAGCACCGGGGTCGGGCGGCGCACCGCGATCTGGCCGTCGACCGGCAGCAGCGGGTCAGCCACCACGTCGGCGGCCAGCAGCGCCGCGGTGCCCAGCCCGCAGGCATAGGGCAGATCGGGCAGCGCCGCGGCCAGGGCCAGCCCGGCGGCCAGACCCACCGACGACTCCAGCGCCGAGGACACCACCACCGGCAGCCCCACCCGTTCAGCCAACTCCAGGCAGGCCCGCACCCCACCCAGCGGCTGCACCTTGAGCACGACGACGTCCGCGGCCTGCGCGGCGACCACCGCCAGCGGGTCGTCGCTGCGCCGGACCGACTCGTCGGCCGCGACCGGCACATGCGTCCGACGGCGCAGCGCGGCCAGGTCGGCCACGGTCGGCACGGGTTGCTCGGCGTACTGCAGTCCCCCGGCGGCCCGGTCCAGGACTTTCAGCGCGGTCACCGCGGTGTCCACGTCCCAGGCGGCGTTGGCGTCCACCCGGATATGCCCGGCCGGGCCCAGCGCGTCGCGCACCGCCTCGACCCGGGCCTGGTCGTCGGCCAGGCACTGCCCGGGTTCGGCGACCTTGACCTTGGCGGTGCGGCAGCCCGACGCGGCCACCATCTGGTGCGCCCGCCCGGGGTCGACTGCGGGCACGATGGCGTTGACCGCGACGCTGTCGCGCACCGGGTCGGGCCAGCCGGTGTCGGCGGCCTCCCGGGCGGCCCGCCACCACGACCGGGCCTCGGCGTCGTCGTAGTCCCAGAACGGGGAGAACTCCCCCCAGCCGGCATCACCGCGCACCAGCACCCCGTCCCGGGCGGTCAACCCCCGGAACCGCGCCCGCAGCGCCACCTGGTACACGACAAGATCGCTCACCGTTCCCTCCCGCGATCGACAGTCCGTCGGTGGGCGACCGTCATGGGGCCACCAGGAACCGGTAGGCCGTCGAACCGGGGTCGATGGCTTCGACCCGCATGGGAGAGGCGGCCATGCGGGCCAGGAGGTCGGGCAGGGTCGCCGGGTCGCCCAGCTCGACACCGACCAGGGCGGGGCCGGTCTCCCGGTTGGAGCGTTTGACGTACTCGAACAAGGTGATGTCGTCGTCCGGGCCGAGCACCGAGTCCAGGAACCGGCGCAGCGCACCAGGTTCTTGGGGGAAGTCCACCAGGAAGTAGTGCTTGCGGCCCTCGTACACCAGGGCCCGTTCGAGGATCTCGGCGTACCGGGACACGTCGTTGTTCCCGCCGGAGACGACCGCGACGACGGTGCTGCCCGGTGCCAGCTCGACCAGGCCCAGACCGGCCGGGGCCAGCGCGCCCGCCGGTTCGGCGATGATCCCGTCCGACTGGTACATGGCCAGCATCTGGGCGCAGACCCGGCCCTCGGGCACGGTCAGCACCGGCGGGGCGTGCTGGGCGACGACGGCGTAGGTCAGGTCCCCGGCCCGACGCACCGCCGCCCCGTCGACGAACCCGTCCAGCACGGCCAGCTCGACCGGGTGCCCGGCTTCCAGCGCCCGGCTCAGGGTGGGCGCACCCGCCGGTTCGAAGCCGACGACGCGGGTGTCCGGTGCGCGTTCGGCCAGCCAGGTCAGGCACCCGGCCAGCATCCCGCCCCCGCCGACCGGCAGCGCCAGCACGTCCGGCGCGGCACCGAGCTGGTCGACGACCTGCGCGGCCACCGTGCCCTGACCGGCGACGGTACGCGGGTCGTCGAACGCGGGCACCAGCACCGCCCCGGTGCGGGCCGCCTCGTCGGCCGCGGCGGCGGCGGAGTCGTCGTAGGTGTCGCCGGTCACCACCAGCTCGATCCACCCGGCACCGATCACCCGCATCCGCATCCGTTTCTGCCGCGGCGTCGTGGACGGCACGAACACCCGCCCACGCACTCCCAGCCGGGCACAGGCGAACGCCACCCCCTGACCGTGGTTACCCGCACTGGCGGTGACCACCCCGGCGGCGCGGGCCGCGTCGTCCAGCTGGGCGACGAGGTTGTACGCCCCCCGGATCTTGTACGACCGGACCGGCTGCAGGTCCTCCCGCTTGAACCAGACCTCGGCCCCGGTCTCGCGGCTCAGCCGGTCGTTGCGCTCCAGCGGGGTGCACACGGCGACCCCGTCCAGCCGGACGGCGGCCGCGTCGATGTCAGCGGCGGTGACACTGCGAGCAAGCGCTGTACGGGGCACCGAGCCATTGTGGACCACCCGCCGACCCCCTGGCCCCCCGGCTACCTCGGCCGCAGGCCACCGAGCCGTCAGAAAACGCTGCCACCCCGGCGCGACGAGACGCTAGGCTGAGCCAGCCGGCCTAGTCCCAGGCATCCTTCGTCTCCGAGAGGCGGCCCTTCGGGGGTTGGCCGCGGGCTTCAGGTGCTTCGCCCGGGCGATCTCCGGCTCCACGACCTTCCGAGCACCTCGATCAGCCTTCCGCGAGCGCGCTCTCGAAGTCTTGCCCGCCGTAGAAGACACCGTGGATCGTCACCCCGAGCGTGGCGTCGTCGGCGTCGAAGATGATGACCACGCGTCTGCGAAAACCGATCGTCCGGAGTCCCGGCCTGAGGTCGTCTCGGCGCGAACCGCGATGAGGGAACGTCTCCAGACTCAGGCAGTGCTCGACAATCGCGTCGACGTACGCGGCAGCGATGTCTGGGTCGGCCGCGTCGGCGATGTAGTCGCGGATGGCCGTCAACTGGCGAGTTGCCGTCTCGGCGAAGACGACCGAGTAGCTCATGCTGCGGCTGGGCCGTTCGCCCGCAGTCGCTCTCGGACCTCATCCGCTGTGAGAGTGGCTTCCTGCCCTGCTTTGACACGGTCGTAGGTCGGGACGACGACCTCCTGAAGCCACCGCTCGACGGCGCGGTCCCGAGCCACCAGGGCACGTAGCCCGTCACGCACGACCTCGCTGTCGGAAGCGTACTCACCAGACGCCACCTTCTTCTCGACCATCGCAGCCATCTCCAGCGGCAAGGTGATGCTCATCTGCTTCGTGGTACGCACGCCGACCTCCTCCGAGTAGGGTTCAATCCTACTCGCACGCGGTGACCGGCACAACGTCCAGCTCGACGGCTACCTGCCGACCTCTTGCGGCAAGCGCGAGCCCCCACACTCGAACCGGCGGCAGGCAAAGCCTCTCATCCACCAAACAGGTCGACCAGTTTGTCCAGGCGGGCGAAGGCGGCGTCCGAGGATGTCATCCACTCGAACGTCGGGCTGTCCTCCTCCAGGCCGCGCAGGACAGTCTCGGAGTCTCCTCGTGGTGGGACGCGGAAGTACGGGTTGCCCGGAACGGGCAGCTCCGCATAGGCGGCGCACAACGCCTGGCAAGGCACGTCGCCGTCCATGACCGCCCCGCCCCGGACCCCGGCGGCAATCTGACCGAGGGGACCGATCCGGCCCTCCGGCTGTCTGTCGCCGTGCGACCACACACCGACCAGCGTGTCACTGAGCACCATGGCGTGCAGCGCCGTCGGGAGAGGCACCGGCCCGAACTCGTAGCCGTTGTCGTTGACGAAGCACTCACCGTCCGACCCGACCAGCAGCGCCCAGCAGCCCTGGTTCTCCCACCACACCACGATGCCGTCGGTGTCCCCGACCCACGCTGGTCGGTCGCGGTAGGCCGCGCCAGGCAGCTCCTCCAGTGTCGCCGGGCTGTCCTGGACGTCTTGCAGCCGGTTCCCGACGAGTAGATACCACTCCACCAGGACCTCAGGCAGCTCACGGTCAAGCCCCGACGCTACCGCGGTGACCTCGTCGGGATCGGCGCCATCCGCAGCGGCCAACGGCTCGGCGTACCAACGCTCGACCACCTCCGGCAACCACCGCCACCGTGGCGTGGCGAGCAGACGCGACTGGTCGGTCGACAGCACCACGCGCCCGATCCTATGTCTTCAGGCGGCATCCGCGATCCTGAGAGACGGGCTCTGCTGTGGCGACGGTCCGTCTGGCGAAGAAACTGCTTGACGGGACAGGTCGTCGACCGCCACGGTGAGTGCCCCGTGCTCCGCGGGGTTGGTGCGCCGAAGGGTTGTCGTGTCCGCAGGACGGAAGGTCCGACGCATCGTGGTGGACGGCCGGGTCTACCACTGGCAGATCCGCCCCAGCGGTGGGCCGTGGGACTGCCTCAAGTGTCGCCTCGACCACGGATGGTCCGGACCCATCGAGCTGAGCCTGTTCCACAACCGCAGGCGCCTGTTCACCAGGTCGTTGGGCGACCTGAGGTCGGTCACCCCGTCGGTCGTCGACGAGCACGTTCGTGAGTTCCTCGCCAGTACAGACCCTGTCCCTGCGCCCGCTGCACCACAGGCGTCGGGGACCAGGGGTCGGCGCCGTCCGTACCAGCTCCGACGGCCGAGGAGAGAGCCGTGACGCGCCGGGAACCACTCGACGACCAGGTGCCAGTGACGTCCCTGGGCCTGTTCGACCGGTTCGCCCGGAACGCCCAGACCGGACGGTTGACGCTCCAGAGTCTCGTAGGTGGCTGCACCGAGCAGGAGCTGCGGGACGACGGTTACGAGCAGGCCGGCTGCGGGTTCTTCAAGGACGTGACGCTTCAGGACCGGGGCGAGCACGGCGGGCTCCGTGGCTGCCAGCTCCAGCGGTATCTTCACGACGACACAGAGTTCGGCGACGGCGTCGAGCTCTACAGCGGTGGGTGGCGCGGCCTGGGCGGACCCAGGCTCACCCGTCTCCTCGCACACCACCTGCGGGAGAACGGCCCGTTCACGATGACGCTCTGGGGCGACCCCCTACGCGAGCCGACACTGGACGAGGGCGTCCTCGTACTCGACGGCCGACTCAGCCTCTACTTCAGAGAACCCGATTTCGGCCGGGACCACTACTTGGTCTGGGCGATCAACCAGGGGGTGCCCGGCGGCCGCGAGCATCTCACTCTCACCAGCCCGGTCATGTCGAAGGCCATCAGACAGGTGGCGTTCCAGCGTTTCGTCGCGTTCCTGCACCGATCGGGCCTGCAGCTCGCCTAGACAGGGGCAGCGACCGCGACCTACGCTGTGATGTGTAAGTCTGTGTGTGATGCGTTGTGCGTGAGGAGCTGTAGTGGCGACGAACCTGGCCATCGACCCGGAACTGCTGGCACACGCCCTGGCCGTCGGCGGGGAACGGACGAAGAAGGCGACGGTCACCCGGGCGCTGGAGGAGTACATCGCCCGCCGTGAGCAGCGCGCCCTGCTCGACCTGGTCGGCACGGTCAGCTGGGACGAGACCTACGACTACAAAGCCGACCGGGCCGCGCGCGACGCCAAGGCCGAGCGCTGAATGGCAGTCCTGGTCGACACCAGCGTGTGGTCGCTGCTGTTCCGCAAGAACGGCCCCGCACCGGAACCGCAGGTCACCGAGCTGCAACGGCTGCTGCGCGGCGACGACCTGGTCGCCACCACCGGCGTCATCGCCCAAGAGCTGTTCTACGGTCTCGGGGCCAGCGCCGACGCCGAACGGGTCGCTCGCGCCTTCCGCGCCCTGCGCTACCTGGCCCCCACCCTGGACCAGCACATCGCCGCCGCCCGGCTGCGTCGTGACCTGCGCACCACCGGAATCCAGGTGAGCAGCGCCGACGCCCTCATAGCCCACCTGGCCGCCACCCACGACCTGACCTTGCTCACCACCGACCAGGACTTCACCCACGTCGCGGCGCATGTCCCGCTACGCCTGTGGACGCCATAGTGAATAGAACGATAGATGCGCTGGTGAGGACGATCGTCCGTGGCGAGATGACTACCGGGGGCAAAGCACAGGGTCTGACGCGGGCGCAGATCGACGAGGTCGAACGTGATCAAGGATCTCCGCTCCCCGCGCCCTACCGACAGTTCTTGGCGCAGGTGGGAGGCGGGGTGGGAGGCTTCCTCCGTGGCAGTGACGTGTTCTACCCGCACATGCTCGGCCTCGGCCAGGAAGCTCGGAGGCTGTTGGAAGAGAACAGCGTCCCGTTCGCCTGGTCCCCAGACGACCGAGTGATCATGATGCACCAGGGCTACCAGTTCGACATGCTTCGCGGCACCGGTGAGGATTCTGAGGTCTGGTCCTACAGCGAAGGCACAGATGTCGACGTGCCGGTCAGGACCTTCGACTGTTTCGCGGACTGGTTGGCGGCGTGGGTCGAGTGCTATTCCCTCGACGTGTGGACGTGACACCCAGACGGCTCACCACCGGACAGGCCGAGGTCCAGGCGGATGAATGCGGCGTCTTGATCGTCACCCACACCCTGACGAAGGGCGAAGAAACTGCTGACAGGTTCTCCCCAGCGGTAGGGCTAACTCCAGTCCCAGGGGTTGAGGAGAGGAACCGGGAGGAACTCGAAGTCGGTGGTGTTGCGGGTTGCCAGACGTGCGCCGTGGGCTGCACAGACGGCGGCGATCATGCCGTCTTCGACGCTCAGGCCGCGGCCTGCCTCGCGGGCGGTCTGGCGGAAGACGGCGTAGATACGAGCGGCTTTCTCGTCGTACGGCAACCTCACCGCAATGCCTGCCAGCACGTCGTCCATCGCCTGGGTCAGACCGTCACGACGCTGGCCCGGAGGCAGCAGGTGCACCCCGGTCCACAGCTCGCCGAGGGTGATGGCCGTCACCGCGTAGCCGTCGGTCTGGGCCGCCATCCAGGCCAGGACCCGGGCCGAGGGCTCGATACGGAGCGGCTCGGAGACCACATTGGTGTCGAGGACGATCACAACGGCGTCTCACGCGGTGCGGAACGGGCCGGGATCGGCAGGTCGTCACCACGCAGCGACTCGGTGGCCGCCACCCACCGGGACCACCACAGCCGACTGCGCACGACCTGGCCGAGGATCTCGCGCGCCTCTGCCTCCATCGACCGCCCCGACTGGGCAGCCTGAGCCTTCAGCCCCTGGTAGATCTCGTCGTCCACCTTCCGGACCGTCACCGTGGCCATCGTCGCCCTCCCTCATCTGCTGTCACTATGCTAGCACCTCTGGGATCCCCTGGCGCACCGCGGTTGCCATCCTCGACCTGCTCCGACTCACCCTGGCGAAGAACCTGTTCGACGGACCATCCGTCAGACAGCGATACCTACGCATGCTGAGGGATGGGCTTCCGTGCGAGGGATGGGCTTGGGAGCCCATCCCTCGCACGGAAGCCCATCCCTCGCTGATCGATCGCTACTTTCCTGATCGCTCTGCTGCGCCGCAGAAGCGTCCGAGGGCGAGGGCCTACAGTGGGCGGCGTGAGCCAGCTGCCTGCCGTCGTGTCCGAGACCTTCGACCCTGCCCGGTGGCGGGACGTGGCCGGGTTCGAGGGCCTGACCGACATCACCTACCACCGGGGGGTGCACCGGGAGGACGACAGCGAGCGGGACCTGCCAGTGGTGCGCGTGGCGTTCGACCGGCCCCAGGTGCGCAACGCGTTCCGGCCGCACACCGTGGACGAGCTGTACCGGGTGCTCGACCACGCCCGGCAGACCGCGGACGTGGGGACCGTGCTGCTCACCGGCAACGGGCCGTCGCCGAAGGACGGCGGCTGGGCCTTCTGCTCCGGTGGTGACCAGCGGATCCGGGGACGGGACGGGTACCGGTACGGCGACGACGAGGGCCACCTCGACCCGGCGCGGGCCGGGCGGCTGCACATCCTGGAGGTGCAGCGGCTGGTGCGGACCATGCCGAAAGTCGTGGTGGCGCTGGTCAGCGGGTGGGCGGCCGGGGGCGGTCACTCGCTGCACGTGGTGGCCGACCTGACGATCGCCTCGCGCCAGCACGCCCGGTTCATGCAGACCGACGCCAACGTCGGGTCGTTCGACGCCGGGTACGGGTCGGCGCTGCTGGCCCGGCAGGTGGGGCAGAAACGCGCCCGGGAGATCTTCTTCCTGGCCCGGGAGTACAGCGCGGAACAGGCCTACGCCTGGGGCGCGGTCAACGACGTGGTCGACCACGACGACCTGGAGACCGCCGGGTGCGAGTACGCCCGGATCGTCGCCACCAAGTCGCCCCAGGCCGTCCGGATGCTGAAGTTCGCCCTCAACGCCGCCGACGACGGTCTGGCTGGCCTGCAGGTGTTCGCCGGTGAGGCGACCCGCCTGGCCTACACCACCGACGAAGCGGTCGAAGGCCGCGACGCCTTCCTGGAACGGCGCGACCCCGACTGGTCGTCCTTCGGCTGGGCCTACTGACGCCGCCCAAAATCTGGCCGGGTTTCCGTGCGTGGGCCGGGTCGGCCGACCCGGCCCACTCACGGAAACCCGGCCAAAAACTGGACGGCGGACGAGACGGTCCGAATGGCGGGATTCGAACCCGCGATCTCCTGGGCCCAGACCAGGTGGGGTGGCCAAGCTCCCCTACATCCGGGCGGAACACGGCGTACTCGAAACGCAGCCGTTGACGAACGACCCACCCCGTTTCCAGCGGGTGCCCACCGGCCCGGTGGGTTCATGTTCCGGGTGTCAGATCACGCACAGCGGCGGATCAGGCACAGCGGTGGACGGAGGTCACGATCCCCAGCCGCTTGCGCGACCCGGTCCGCTAGCAACGGGCGCCTGGACCCTGCCAGGTTCGTCCACCTGGGCGGAGCACGGAGGTCACGATCCCCAGCCGGTCGCCCGACCCTGCCGTCTTCAAGGCGGCGCTGGTCCCCGACCAGTTCATGCTCCACGCTCCTCGACCTGGACTCGAACCAGGACCCTTCCGCTTAACAAGCGGACGCGCTGCCGTTTGTGCTACCGAGGAACGAGACGGCCGACGGTCCGCGGTCCCGTCGACTTGGCACCGTCCCGCACGACGTGGGTGCCCGGCACACCCGGCTTCATGACGGCCGGGCCGCCCCGCTTCCCGTGGCGGGGTCTCTCGTGCGGAGTGCGGATAGCAGAGGTCACGATCCCCAGCCGGTTACCCGACCCAACGGTGTTCGACGCCGCGCCGATCCCCGATCGGTTCACTATCCATCGAGCCCCGTCCCGGCCTCGAACCGGGAGCCTTGCGCTTACGAAACGCGCGCACGTCCGCTTGTGCTTACGGGGCTGGTCTCGCAGCCCGAAGGTCTGCGAGGAATCTCGTCCACTGTCCAGTTCTCAAACAGGCCGGAGCCTTCGCGCCCACCTTGCAAGAAGCAGGTGGACTCTCCTGTCCGGCCTCTTCCGCTCCCCTCACGCTAGGGCACGACGTTGACGCGGGACCACCTGTTTTCTGGTGACCGGCTCCTCTGCGTCCTGAGCCATGGGGTCGGTGCGGCACTCTCACGCCCCTGGAGCCACCCCTGACGGGTGTGAGGGTGCCGCACCGGGCTTCGCCGCGCGTTCACAGCTTGAAGGCGACCACCTGGCTGGCGGTGGCCAGGATGTAGTTGCCCTGACCGTCGGGTTCGGCAGTGAGCTCGACCCAGCGGGTCGGCCACGGGGCGACGATCGGCTGGCCGTCGTAGTCGCAGATCCGCCGGATGCTACGGAAGATGGACTCGCCGCCGTCGGTGCGGGTGGAGTCCTGCCGCGGGCTCTTGACGCACAGGAAGACACCGTCCTGCTCGATGACGTCCGCCTTTCCGGTGGCGACGTCGATCAGGGTGCGACTGTCGCCGGTGCTGACCATGAAGTGGCCGTCCTTGAGGGGTGCGAAGGGCTGGCGAACGTCGTCCGGGACGATCTGGGTGCCCTCTTCCGGGAAGCGCCACTTCTGCTCGCCGGTGCGCACGTCGACGCCCACCCAGTAGCTACCGTCGTCGGTGCGGTCGGGGAGGGTGGTCCACATGTTGGTGTCGGTCTGGGTCGTCGTGTAGCTCACCGTCCCGGTGCTCACGCACAAGACCTGGACGGCACCGGTGGTCCACCCACCGGAGCAGGGGTAGCCCGGAGCGGTCCACAACGTCGTACCGTCGGGAGCGAACCCGCCCGAGAGGAACTCCTGGCTGGCGTCGATCGCGACCCCTTCGTCGGTGTACTGCTGGGCGCTGCCGAGCAGAACGTCTCCGGCGCCCGACCAGGCCCACGGGGTCGTCCCGTAGTAGTAGTAGCTCCCACCCCATCGGCCCTCGGTGCCCAGCATCTCGGCCAGGGGACGCGACCAGGCGGCCCGGTCGGCGTCGCCGTCGAGACCGATGACTGCGGTACTGGTCCCGCTGGACCTCTCGTACGACATGGTGACGCCTTCGGCGACATGGTTGTCGCCGGTGTAGGGGACGGCGTTCAGCACCATCGCCGACTCGTCCAGCCGGTAGTTGTTGTAGACATAGCCAGCCTCGACGATGGACATGACGCACACCCCGCCACCCTGGCCGCAAGCGTTCACGTAGTCGACCCGGCGCCCGTCGGGCATCGCCACGACGGTCTCCTCGCCGGTACGCGCGTCGGCCAGCACCAGCGACCCCACGTCCGAGCGGAACACTCCGTAGGCGATCCTCTTCGTGCCACCGACCTTGAAGACGCCCGGCTTGGTGCCGTCGTGGCGCCACAGCTCATCACCGGATGCCGAGTCCCAGGCCACCACCGACTCGCCGGTCGGCGACGTGGTATCGACGACGGCGGCCACCACCACCCCGTCGACGACGTTCGGCTGCTTGACGGCCTGGGTACGGACCGACCAGGCCGGGGTCACCGTCTTCTCCTCGGCGGCCGAACCGGACGGTTGCGGATCGTTCTTGTCGCTGCACCCGACCAGCAGCAGGCTGACCAGCAGACCAGCCACGACCAACGTATTCCTGCGCATCTGAGAAATCCTCCCTGTCGTCTCGGGTCACAGCTGGAAAGCGGCGATCTGGCCGGGACCGGCCACGACGTACAGCCCGTCGTCGTCCTTGCCGTCGTGGTCCTCGTCGTCGAAGAACGCGGCCCTGACGAAATAGGCCGGCCAGGACGCCTCGGTGGGCATGCCGTCGAGGTCGCAGACCTCCACGACGTCACGCCCGTGGCTGCGCGTCCCGCTGCCCGCACCGCCGACGGTGAACGTCGCGGTGTAGGTGTGGTCCCACGGCGACCAGCACAGGAGGCTGGTGTCGTCGTCCAGCGCGGTCGCCTGGCCGGTGCGCAGGTCCACGACCTGGGGCCGACCCGACCAGCGCACGACCAGGTAGGTGTCGGCGTCGACGTACGGGTACACCGACACGTACCGGCTGTCGTCGGTCACCGGTGCGTCGCCCTCGGCCGGGAACCGCCAGATCTGCTCCCCGGTGGCCACGTCGAGACCGACGACGTAGCGCCCGTGGTCGGCGTAGGTCAGGCCGTTCGACCCGTCCCCGGGGAAGGTCACCGTGCCGGTCTCGACGCAGACCGGCACGATGTCGTCCGACCGGCCCCAGGAACCCGTGCAGGGCAGCCCCGGAGCCGATCCCACCGTCTGGCCGGTCTCCTGCGACAGGACGACGCTGCGCATCACCGTCGAGGCGTCGTACTCCCCGGCCACCGCGGTCGAGACCTCCCCGATCCCGACCAGCAGACCGTCGGGGCGGGACACCCAGCCCGAGAGCCCGTCGGGGGTGGCGCCGGGCACGAACACGTCCTCGTACGGACGGGTCCAGACCACCTCGCCAGCGTCGTCGGCGTAGCCCAGCTGCCCTTCGAGGTAGAACAGACCAGCGTTCAGCTGTTCGGCACCGGCCGGCACCGGGTTGGCCGGTGCCGGGTCGGGCACCGCGACCAGCGTCCCGGACTCCAGGTCGAGCTCGATCTCGTGGGCGTCGGCCTCCCCGGCGAACGTGCCCTCCAGGCACACGCCGCGCCACGGGTCGGAGTCGCAGCTGTACGGGCGGCTGTTCGCCCACACCGCCGGGCCGTACCGGGTCTCCTTCCCGGTACGCAGGTCAGCCGTGGCCACCAGGGTGCCGTCGGAGTCCGGGTCGCCCACGAGGTAGTCCACGACCGGCGTACCGTCGAGCTCGGTGATATCGATCCGCGGCCCGTACCCGTAGTCTTCGGAGTCGGTCCGCACGTTGCTGCCCGGCACGGCCGCGTGACGCCACAGCTCCTCACCGGTCGCGGCGTCCCAGGCGACGACCACCAGCTGGTCGACGACGACCGGGACGTCGTACTCCACCTCGACGAGCGGCGCGTCGGGGTCCGGCACGGCCAGGTAGGCGACAGCCACACCGTCTTTGACGTGCGGCTGGCTCATCGCCCGGGCCCGCACCTGCCACACCGGTTCGGCCACGTCGCCGACCGCCACAGCGGTCGCCGTCGGCGACGGCTCCGGGTTCGAGCCCTTGCAGCCGACGACGAGCAGCGCCGCCGCGACCGGGACGACCAGTCGCCAGACCATCGGATATCGCATAGATAACCCTCCTTGACCAGCACATCTGCCCCCGCGGCTGGTTACCGGCGGGCCTGTCGACCACCCTAGGAGACGCCCGTTCCCCCAGATGATCGGTTCCACAGAACTGGGGACAGAAGCAGCCCGATGTTCACCTGATCGGAGGAAGGGAGCTGCGCCCGGCCGGGAGTGCGAGTAGGTTCATGGGTCAGGTGGTAAACCCCTTACCCCCTGAGCCCGTGAAGGACGATGGCATGGACAGCGAACGACCGGTGTTCGTCCAGATCATCGAGGTGCTGGAGGACGGCATCCTGGACGGCACCTACGGCGTGGGCGACATGGTGGCCTCGACCAACCAGATCGCCCGGCTCTTCGGGGTCAACCCGGAGACCGCCGTCAAGGCGCTGCGCACCCTGGCCGACCGCGGGGTCGTGGAGCGGCGCCGGGGCCTGGGCATGGCGGTCCTGCCCCCGGCCCGGGAGACGATCCTGGCCCGCCGTCGGCAGGAGTTCTTCGACCACCTGGCTCCGCGGTTCGTCGCGGAGGCCCGCAAGCTCGGCATCAGCCGGGACCAGCTCACCGCGCTCTGGACAGCACCACCGAAGGAGGACGACCATGACCAGCGAGTCGATCAGGTGTGAGGGCGTCACCAAGCGCTACGGCGCGACGCGGGCGCTGGACGACCTGACCCTGCAGATCGACCAGCCCGGTATCTACTGCCTGCTGGGACGTAACGGGGCCGGGAAGACCACCCTGTTCCGCACCCTGGCCGGCCGGACCGACGCCACCGCCGGGCGCGTGGTGGTAGCCGGGCACTGCGCCAGCCTCGCCGCCCCGCCGCCCGGGCTGCGGTTCGTCGAGGCCACCGCACCCCAGTTCAACCTGCGGCTGCGTGACCTGCTGCGCTACGCGGCGCAGCTGTCCGACGGGTTCGACCAGGCCTACGCCCAACAGCTGGCCGAACGGTTCGAGCTGGACACCCGCAAACGGTTCCGCCAGCTGTCGTTCGGCATGACGTCCATGGTCAACGCGATCCTGCTGCTGGCCAGCGACGCGTCGGTGCTGCTGTTCGACGAGCCGACGCTCGGCTTCGACCCGATCGTGCGGCGGCGGTTCTACGACGCGCTGCGCGCCGACTACGACGACCGCCCCCGCACCATGGTCGTGGCCACCCACGTGGTGGACGAGCTGGCCCGGGTCGCCAGCGAGGTCCTGGTCATCGACCGCGGCGCCGTCGCGCTGCGCGCACCCATGACCGACCTCGAGGAACGCTCGTACCGGCTGGTCGGCCCGACCGGGCTGGTCGAACCGCTGCTGGCGGACCTGAACGTGCTGTCCACCACCACGGCCGCCGGGCTGACCTCGGCCGCCGTCCTCGACCGGCGCATCGCCACGCCCGACGGCGTGCGCACCGAGCCCCAGTCTCTGGCCGACCTGTTCGTCGCCCTCGTGGAAGGACCCGACCATGTCTGAGCCCCGATCGACCACGACCACCCCAGAGCCCAGCCTCGAACCCACAGGACCGGCCATGACTGCACCGACCCTCGCCGCGCCCCGCGAGACCGTCTCCACCACCTGGCGCCGGGCGCTGCGCCTGGTGTCCCTCAACCTGTCCGGACGCACCTTCCTCGCCGGGTATGCCACCCTCGGGATCGTCACGGCGATGATGGCTGCCAGCTACGTGACGCCGCTGTTCGAGGACGCGTCCGACAACGTCATCGTGTCCCTGGGCAGCGCCCTGTGGGCCTGGCCGCTGCTCGCCGCTGTGCTCGTCCCCGCCCGCAACTATGCGCGGACGCTGCACCTGGGCGCCCGCCCCGGAGACTTCTACCGCGGGGCGCTGCTCACCGTGGGTGTCTTCAGCCTCGGCGTGGGAGTGGCCACCACCGGGCTGCACTACACCCTGGACGCGGTGACGCTGCACCACGTCGAAGACATCGCCGGGATCTCCGAGGCCATGGGCCACTTCGACCACCTGCCGGCCCTCGCCTGGCTGGCCACCGCCACCGCCGTCCTGGTCATGGCGCTGATCGCCCAGACGGTCGTCCTGGTGCAGACCCGGTGGGCGGCCCGGCCGGGCCTGCTCGTCACGGTCGACGCGGTCCTCGTCGCCGCCCTGGTCGTCACGCTCTCCGTCGCACCGCTGCGGCACGGCCTGCACACGGTGCTCTGGTGGACCATGAGCGGCCCCAACCCGTTGGTCCAGGTCCCGCTCGGCCTGGCCGCCGCCGCCGGGCTGGCCCTGCTCGGCTGGGTCCTGCTGCGCCGCCGCACCTACTGACCCGATCCGGCGCCTGGTGCGAGGTTCCGCACCGGGCGCTGTCGGCGTCAGAAGGCGATGTAGCCCGTGGTCGGGTTGACGTAGAACGTCTCCGGCAGATCGGCATGACCGGTGGGATAGGGCACACCGGGCTCGATCCCGACGCCCCTGGCACAGCTCAGACGGTCCGCGGGGGTGCTCATATCTGCGCAGCTGGTGATGAACCGGTCGAGCGGCCTGGGTTCTGGTGCGACCGGCGGTGCGCCGCCACCGCCAGCCCCGCCACCGCCAGCCCCGCCACCGCCGGGAGCAGGTGGCGGCGCCGCGGGTGGCGCTTCGGCAGGCGGGGTCGTGGGAGCGCTGTCGGCGTCGTCGGTCTCTGGCGGGCTGGTCGCACGGTCCGTCGGCGGCGCCGACGACGACGGCGCGCTCGTGCTCGGCGTGGCCGTCGCGGGAGGCAGGACGGGAGCCGAGGGGGTGCAGCCGACCACCAGGCCGACAGCGAGGGCTCCGCCCGCGAAGGCGACGCGCGGCCTGCCCACCAGACCGGCCAGCAGGCCGGTCAGCGTGAGCCAGGCGCCGTGCAGCCGCCCTGCTTCTCGATCTACAGAGCTCGGCACAGTCTTTCCTCCGGTCGAGCGCCGTACCACGCAGGATGTCCCTGCCTGGCCGGGCACAGTCATCCTACGTCACCGCCCGCGGTACTCGGTCCACCCTGGGTTGGCGCATCAGGACACGGCCCAGGACCGTTCGGACGGCATCAGCTCGACCCAGGTGTTCCCCGGGGCCAGCATGATGGTCGCACCGTCCGCGGTGGTCAGCACCAGGGGGTCGGTGGTGCTGGCCTTGGTCCAGACCGCGGCGACCGTCTGGCCGCCGGTAGCGACGAGGGCCTCGCCGCTGCCCTCGAGCTTGGTGTCGGGCACCCGGGCACCTGCCGGGTCGCGGTCCTCGGTCAGCACCACCTCGACACTGAGCACGACGACGTTCGTCGCGGCCAGGCGCACCCCGGCCCGCGACGACGACGCCGTGGCGCCTTCCGAGCGCAACCAGGTGCCGCTGGCCGCGTCCCAGGCCCAGGTCGGTTTCGACACGTTCGAAATCGTCACCTCGACCGTCGCGGCGGGCGTCCCGGCTGTCACCGCGGAGGCCCGGTCCGCCGTCCGGGCGAAGGCCGGCTGCTCCGGCGGGTTGGCGGCGTGGGACTCGTCGGCAACCTCCCACCAGACCGACGGTCGGCCGTAGACGTTGTGCGGGATGCCGATACCGCTCTTGCGGAAGAAGCCGGGCGTGCCGCCGTCCTCGCTGAGCACCTGCAGCCCGGCGTCACGCAGCAGCTGCGTGTACTGCCCGCCGGAGAAGGCGACGAGGCCCTCGGTCGGGCCGACGATCCGGGCGTCCATCGGCCGGTTAGACCGTATCGGGCCGACCTCTTCGGGCACCTGCGAGTGGTACACCGCCACGAAGCGGGTGAGCCCGCCCTCGACCATCTCTTCCCACACGACGTCGGCCTGCTCCAGACCGGTCTGCGGCCGGGCGGCCCTGTCGTTCTCGATCTTCACCGCCAGCGCGGGACGGACCACACCGTCGTCGCCCACCGGCAGGCCGGTGAGCGGCCAGGTCTCGGGGAGCTGCGGGTCCGGGACCACGCCCTTGGTCGCCGTGATGTCGTCCGACGCGGTCACCGTCGGCGCGGCACCACCACCGCAGGCGGTCAGGGCCAGGCTGGCTGCGGCGAGCAGCACCCACCCGCTGTGGCGGACGAGACCGGGAACACGTCCTGGAGGTAGCGACACGATGGCTCCTTCGACAGTCGACTTCGAACACTGTACGTCGGGGGGACGGGCAGCTGTATGCACTCCGCGCCGACAGCCGCGACCGCTACTCTGTCCGGGTGTCCCGGCCGCTGCACGACGTCCCGGCGGCAGACCTGGCGCGGGCCCTGCCGTCGGCGCTCGACGGTACCGGTCCGGCGCTCGCCCTGGGCACCGCACCGATCCCCGACCGGACGGTGCCCGACGATGTGGCCGTCGTCGTCCGGACCTCGGGTTCCACCGGCGAACCGCGGGACGTCATGCTCACCGCGGCGGCGCTGCTGACGTCCGCGCGGGCTTCCGCGGACCGGCTGGGCGGCACCGGGACATGGCTGCTGGCACTGCCGACGACGCATATCGCCGGGCTGCAGGTGCTGGTCCGGTCGCGGCTCGCGGGCACCACCCCGGTGCCGCTGCCGCCCGGACCGTTCCGGGCCGGAGGGTTCGTCGCTGCCGCCCAGCAGCTGGCCGGACCGTCGTACTGCTCCCTGGTGCCCACCCAGCTGGTCCGGCTGCTGGACGATCCGGCGGCCACCGCGGCGCTGGCGTCGTTCGCCGCGGTGCTGGTCGGCGGTGCAGGCCTACCCGACGGCCTCCTGGCCCGGACCGCCGCGGCCGGGGTGCGGGCGGTCACCACCTACGGGGCGACGGAGACCGGCGGCGGGGCGGTGTACGACGGCAGACCGCTGGACGGGGTCGAGACGGCCCTGACCGCCGACGGCCGGATCATGCTGACCGGCCCGGTGCTGGCCCGCGGCTACCTGGACCGGCCCGACCTGGACGCCCAGGTGCTGCCGGTCCGGGCCGGACGACGCTGGTTCGTGACCTCCGACCTGGGCCGGACCACCGCCGACGGCCGTCTGGAGGTGCTGGGCCGGGCCGACGACGTCCTGGTCAGCGGCGGGACCAAGATCGCCCCGCTGGCCGTGGAACGGGTGCTGGCCGACTGCCCCGGGGTGAGCGAGGCGCTGGTGGTCGGCGTGAGCGACCCGCACTGGGGCCAGGCGGTGACCGCACTGGTCGTGCCCGCCGGGGACCCCCCTACCCTGGCCGACCTGCGCGCGCACGTCACGGACCGGCTGGGCGCCCCGGCCGCCCCCCGGCACCTGGTGCTGCTCGACGCGCTGCCGCTGCTGGGTTCCGGTAAACCGGACCGACGGTCGGCGACCGCCCTGGCCGCCCGGCACTCAGGCCCGACCGATACGACGGAGGTGAGCCGTGGCGACAGCGGCTGAATGGTGGTCCGCGGCCCGGCCGCGCACCCTGCCCGCGGCGACCGCCCCGGTGCTCGTCGGCACCGGGGCGGCGGCCCAGGTCGGCGGGGCGCACCTGGGCCGGGCCGCGCTGGCCCTGGGGGTGGGCCTGGCTATCCAGGTGGGCGCCAACTACGCCAACGACTACTCCGACGGGGTGCGCGGCACCGATGTCGACCGGATCGGCCCGATGCGGCTGGTCGCCTCCGGTGCCGCCCCGCCGGCCCAGGTCAAGGCCGCCGCGGCCGCCGCGCTGGGCGTCGGGGCGCTGCTCGGGCTGTGGCTGGTGGCCTGGTCGGGAGTGTGGTGGCTGCTCGCCGTGGGTATCGCGGCGGTGGTCGCGGCCTGGACCTACACCGGCGGACGGCACCCGTACGGGTACGTCGGGCTGGGCGAGGTCGGTGTCTTCGCCTTCTTCGGGCTGTTCGCGGTGCTGGGCACCACGATCACCCAGGCCGGGCGGGCGACCTGGCCCGCCTGGCTGGGGGCGGTGGCGATCGGGCTGCTGGCCTGCGCCCTCATCATGGCGAACAACCTGCGCGACGTGCCGACCGACGTCCTGGCCGGCAAGCGCACCCTGGCGGTGCGGCTGGGCGAGAGAAGGGCCCGTCGGCTGTACGCGGCCTTCGTCGGGCTGCCCGTCCCGCTCGGGGCGGCCTGCGCCTTCGCCGCCCCGTGGTCGCTGCTGGTGGTGCTGTGCCTCGGACCGGCGGCGGCCCTGGCCGGGATGGTGCTGCTGCGGGCGCGGGGTCGGGCCCTGGTCCCGGTGCTGGTGTTCACCGGTCAGCTGGAACTGACCTTCGCCGTCCTGCTCGGCCTCGGCCTGGCGGTGTGACCGTCCTGCTACCAGTATCGGTACGAGACCGTCACGGCGGACCGCCGATCAGCGGACGGGGCGAGCCTAGACTGGTCGCGTGAGCCTCCCACCCGATGACCCCCGCCGACCGACCGCAGGTTCGGGCGACGACTGGGACGCCCCAGAGTCCTGGCTCTCCGACGCCCTCCCCGCAGGCACCTGGACGCCCACGGAACCGTCGGACCCCGTGCTGCTCTACCAGACCGGCCCCGCCCCGGCCGGGCCGCCGCCCCAGCCGACGGCACCCCAGCCCCAGCTGGTGGCACCTCAGCCCCAGCCGTGGCAGACCGGGCCTGCGCCGCCCTACTATCCGACCGGCCCCCAGCCGTCGTGGGCACCAGAACCCCCGCAGCGGCGGCGGACAGGTCTGGTGGTCGGGCTCTGCGTCGGCGCCGTCGTGGTGGTCGGGCTGGTCGTCGTCGCGGTGCTGCTGCTGGGCCGAGGCTCCGGCCCGGACCCGGTCGCCTCGACGACGCACCAGAGGACCGGCCCCAGCCCGGAACCGACCGACGAGGTGGAGAACCTGTACGAGGCCACCCGCCTCACCAGCGTCGAACGCTCCGTCCTCGGCCAGCTGGCCAAGGGTGACTGCTTCGACGAGATACCCGACCTGGAGCAGGCCCTGACCACACCGACCGTCGTCGATACCACCTCCTGCGCCGACCCGCACCGCTTCCAGGTCGTCGGCTTCGTCGATATCACCGATATCAGCACCAGCATCTCCGAGAGCAGCCAGCTGGTCAGGTACACGGACCGCTGCGAGAACCTGATGGCCGCCACGGACGTGCCGGAGGGCCTGCGTCACTACCAAGGCGAACCCGTCTACTTCTACCCGTCCCAGGAAGAGCTGGACGCCGGCGTCGGGGTAGTGATGTGCCTGGTGGCCAGCGACAGCACCTGGACCGGTTCCGCGCTGGACGGCACCGCCAAGGGCTACTGACCCGACCGGCTCAGGCTCCGGGAGTGGTGGCAGCCCGGGCGGTCAGGGCCGCGGCGGGCTCCCGGTAGCCGACGCCGACCAGCCGGTCGTCGTCGAAGCGCAGCGTCGTCAACGATGCCAGGGTGCACTGGCGACGACGCGGGTCGTGCCACAGCCGACGGCCCTCGGCGGCCAGCCGGGTGACCCAGATCGGCAGCTGGTGCGACACCAGCACCGCCTCGCGCCCGGGCACCGCCCGCCGGACCCGCTCGACCACCGTCCGCATCCGGGTGACCTGCTCGACGTACGGTTCGCCCCACGACGGGCGCACCGGGTTACGCAGGTACGGCCAGTGCCGGGGATTGGCCAGCGACCCCTCGCCGACGCCGAACCGCATCCCCTCGAAGTGGTTGCCGGCCTCGATCAGCCGGTCGTCGGTGCCCACGTCCAGACCGAAGGCCGCCGCCAGCGGGGCGGCCGTCTGCTGGGCACGCTCCAGCGGCGAGGCGACGACGAGGGCGATATCGTGCCGCGGTTCGCCCGACCGGCCCGCCAGGTCGTCGGCCACCGTCTGGGCCATCCGCTCCCCCAGGCTGGAGAGCCGGTACCCGGGCAGCCGCCCGTAGAGCACACCCTCGGGATTGTGCACCTCGCCGTGGCGCAGCAGGTGCACCGTCGTCATCACCATGCCCCCATCCTCCCACCTGTGCCTTCCACCCCACACCAGGTAGAGGTGCAACCACGGTCGCCGAACGCGCCGACGGCTCGCCGCACGGCTGGTCGGCGAGCCAGTGCACAGCCCGGCCAAGCCCCCCGCAGGCTGCTACTTGCGGTTGCGACGCTGGTGGCGCGTCTTGCGCAGCAGCTTACGGTGCTTCTTCTTGGCCATCCGCTTGCGGCGCTTCTTGATGACGGAACCCATGCAGACCTCATTCGTGATTCGTACGGTCACAGACGACCGTCGGACGGATACCGCCAGGCATCAGCCAGGCAGCGGCCAGGCTCGCAGCAGGGCCTCGGCCTTGCCCACCTGTTCCTCCGGCGGCCATGCTACGCGATCAGCGCTGACACCGGTGCACCGGAAGCCCCAGACGAGCACCACAGACCGGTCAGGCCGACCGGCCGGTCTCGGTCGCGGCGGAGCGCAGGTAGGCCTCCAGCGCGGCGTCGGACACCCGGAACGACCGTCCGACGCGCAGCCCCGGCAGCTCGCCGGAGTGCAGCAGCCGGTACACGGTCATCTTCGACACCCGCATGAGGTTCGCGACCTCCATGACGGTGAGGAAGCGCGTCGACGTCTCGGCCTGGTCCACCCTGGGCACTCCCTCCTGGTCGAGGCCACCGTAGCGGTCCATGGGCCCTGACGGAAAGAGCGGACGGACGTGAACACCCCGACTGGCACCAGACCTTCGCCCGTCCGCGGGAACCCGCCTGGTCGCAACCCGCAGAGCCCGCGAGGACCCGGGACGTGCCACAGTGGTGCCCGACGAGAGGGTGCCCGACGAGATCGGACCAGGGCGCGCCTCCCAGCCCGGCGAAGGAGGTCAGGTGGCGAGCAAGGGCCTGGCCGCACGCTGGCGCGACTACGTCGACCGTTCCGCGCGCCAGTCCCCGGCCCGCCTGGCGCTGGGCGTCTTCGCGTTGGTCATCCTGACGTTCACGGTGCTGCTGAGCGCCCCCTGGGCGACGGTCGGCGGCCACAGCGCACCACCGGTGACCGCGCTGTTCACGGCGACGTCGGCCACGACCGTGACGGGGCTGGTCGTCGTGCCGACCGGCACCTACTGGTCCGGGTGGGGCCTGGTGGTGATCCTCGTCGCGATCAAGGTGGGCGGGCTGGGGGTGATGACGCTGGCGTCGCTGCTCGGCCTGGCGGTGTCCCGCCGGGTGGGGCTGACGCAGCGGCTGCTGGTGTCGTCGGAGACGCATTTCACCCGGCTGGGCGAGGTCGGGTCGCTGCTGCGCACCGTGATCGTGACGTCCACGGCGCTCGAGGTCGTCATCGCGACGGTGCTGTTCCCCCGGTTCCTGGCCGACGGCGAGGGGGTCGGCCCGGCGGCCTGGCACTCGATCTTCTACGCGATCTCGGCGTTCAACAACGCCGGGTTCGTGCCCACGGCGGACGGTCTGACCCCGTACGCCTCGGACTGGTGGGTGCTGCTGCCGCTGATCGTCGGGGTGTTCATCGGGTCGCTCGGCTTCCCGGTGATCCTCGACGTGATGCGCCGTCTGCGCCGTCCGGCGACCTGGTCGCTGCACTCCAAGCTGACGATCGTCACCAGCCTGGTACTGGTGGTGGCCGGGTCGGTGCTGGTCGCGGCGTTCGAGTGGAACAACCCGGACACCTTCGCGGCCCAGTCGGGCAGCGGCACGGTGCTGGCTTCGCTGTTCGCCGGGGTGATGCCGCGTTCGGCGGGGCTGTCCACCGTGAACGTGTCCGAGATGCACGAGAGCACCTGGCTGCTCATGGACGCGCTGATGTTCGCCGGGGGCGGTTCGGCGTCCACCGCAGGCGGGATCAAGGTGACGACGCTGGCGGTCATGATGCTGGCCATCGTCGCCGAGGCGCGCGGCGACCGGGACCTGGAGGCCTTCGGTCGGCGCATCCCGCGCGACACGCTCCAGGTGGCTGTCGCGGTGGTCTTCATCTCCGCGACAGTGGTGCTCGCGGCCAGCCTGCTGCTGCTGGCGCTGACCAGCCTGAGCCTGGACGTCATCTTGTTCGAGGTGATCTCCGCCTACGCCACCTGCGGGCTGACCACCGGGATCACCCCTGGTCTGCCCGAGCACGCCCAGCTGGTGCTCGTCGCCCTGATGTTCGTCGGCCGGACTGGCACGATGACCATTGCCGCGGCGCTGGCGCTGCGCAACCGTCGTCGTGTGGTCCGGTACCCCGAGGAGAGGCCGATCATTGGCTGAGAAGCACAACCCCCGCAAGCCCGCCCCGGCCCCGGGTGACGGCGGGATACTCGTCATCGGCCTGGGCCGGTTCGGCTCGGCCATCGCCGAGACGCTGGCCCGGTCAGAACGTGACGTGCTGGCCGTGGAACGCTCCCCCGAGCTGGTCGCGCACTGGGCGGGCCGGATCGCCCTGGTCGAGGCCGACGCCACCAACCCGGTCGCCCTGGAGCAGGTCGGGGTGCGCGACTACCCGACGGCGGTGGTCGCGGTCGGGTCGCACCTGGAGGCGTCGGTGCTGATCACCGCCAACCTGGTGGACCTGGGGGTGCCGCAGATCTGGGCCAAGGCCATCAGCAACGAGCACGCCCGGATCCTGGAACGGATCGGCGCCCACCACGTGGTCCGTCCCGAGTCGGAGGCCGGCGAGCGCGTCGCCCACCTGGTCTCCGGCAAGCTGCTGGACTACATCGAGGTCGAGGACGGGTTCACCATCGTCAAGATGCGTCCCCCGCGCGAGCTGGAGGGCTTCACCCTGGCCCAGTCGCACGTGCGCACCAAGTACGGGGTGACGGTGATCGGCGTGAAGAGCCCCGGCCTGGACTTCCGCTACGCCCAGCCCGACACCCGCATCTCCGTCAACGACACCCTCATCGTGGCCGGGCACCCCGACCTGCTGGAACGCTTCTCCCGGCGGCCCTGACGCATCAGGAGCGGAAGCTGACCAGGCCCGGGGCGACGATCTCCAGCTGGGCGGCCAGCTCGCGGTGACGCTGGGTGGGGACCTGGTCCAGGGCGTTCTCCAGGTGGGGCAGGGCCCGTTCGTCGTGGTAGTCCCAGACGGCCAGGGCAGCGGCGACGGCGCGGTCGGTCGGACGGGCGCGAGCGTCGGCGGCGAAGGTGACCAGGGTGGACAGGTCGTCCATACCGTGCCGGTGCAGCCGGGCGTCCCACTCGGTGGCCGCCTCCAGGCCGTGCCGCGGGGCGATACGGGCCGCGGCGGCCAGCACGGCCGGGTCGCCGGGCCGGTAGGAGTTCATCAGCTCGAGCACCCGCAGGGCCGGCCGGGAGCCGTCCTTGGCCGCCAGCTGGGTCCAGCGCTCCCACTGGAAGTCGGACAGGTCCGGCAGGACGGCCCGGACCGCGTCCTCGCCGAGCTCGCGCACCACGACCGGCGGCACGTCCACCCGTCCGGCGCGCAGGGCGGCCTGCACCGCGGCGACCGCGTCGTGCTGGCGGCCCGCCCGGGCCAGCAGGCTGGACTCCACGTCGATCGCGGCGTCACGACGGCGCGAACGCCCGGCACCGTCGGTGAACACCGCCGGTACCCGGGCCAGCGCGGCCAGACCGGCGTCGACATCGCCGACCTGGGCGGCCACCCGGGCCGCCACTACGTCCACCAAGGCGTTGCGCGGCTGGGCCTCGCGCCAGCGCGCCACCCAGCGCGAAGCACTCTCGGTGTCACCCATCGCCAGCCGGGTGACGATCTGGGTGCGGGCCACGGACTGGATCTCGGCGTCGCTCAGCCACCCGGCCGCGGCCCAGGCCTGCTCGGCGACCTGCGCCGACTCTCCGGTCTGGTACCGCCTGGCCAGCCACCGGGCCAGCCTCACCCGCACCGACGCGATCCAGGCCGGGTCTTCGGCCGTCTGGGCGCTGGCCAGCTCTTCACGGGCCAGGGCGACGTTGCGGTCCACCTTCTTCATGCTGGTCCGGCCGGCGTCGGCGTAGCCGCCGCGCCGCGGCCGGACACCGCCCAGCAGGCTCCGCTCGGCCGCACCCCGCGGCACGGCCGACACGACAGCGACGGTCAGACGATGGTTCTTCATCGCACGCTCCCTCAAGACCTGGGCGTCTTTCACCCTCCATCGGCGTGACGGGCGGGCTTCTTGAGCGCTACGGCGCTTTTGATACAAAATTACGGCCGTCTGCCTGGGCGAAGGGCCGCCCGGGTGACAGCGGCACCAGACGTCTCCTCTTTCCCGCCTGTCGGTCGATAGACGCGACGAACTCCCACCACCCAGGAGGAAGACCCGCATGTCTGAACGCAGCCTAGTCACGTCCGGGGCTGCGCTCGTCCACCAGCCGGTGACCGACGCCGAGGGGCGCGTCGCCGCCTACACGCTGCACGACATCGCGCTGCACCAGCGGCCCGGCCCGGTCGCCGAGCCGGCAGCCACCGAGGAGAGCCTGGACGCGGAGTACGACCAGACCGACCTGACGTCCCTGGCCGCCGGGCGCCCGTTGCTGCTCCAGGCCACCCGGCGGGTGCTGACCGGCGATGACGAGTCCGTCGTCGCGTACCTGTCCGCCGAGCAGGCCGAGAGCCCGCAGGTCGCGGCCCTGGTGTCATCCCGGCACGCGCGCAACCTGCGCACGTCTATGACCGGGTTCACCGGCACCGAGGCCGAGGTGGTGCTGCTGCCCAGGCTGACCGTGGTCGGGATCGACACGGCCGCCCCGGACAACCGGCTCGGCGAGCTCATCGACCTGGCGCACAGCCTGGACGTCAAGGTCATCGCCGAGCGGGTCCGCACCGTCGAGGGCCACCGACGGGCCTTCGGCCTGGGGGCCGACCTGGTCGAAGGCCGCCTCCTGCCCGCCGGGGAGCCGGAGCGCGGCGGGCTGTCCGCCAGCGATATCAGCTGCCTGGAGCTGCTGGCCCTGCTGACCGAGGAACCGGTGGACTACGACGCGGTGACCGGTCTGGTCGCCGCCGACCCGAACCTGGCCGTCGGGGTGCTGCACCTGGTCAACTCCGCGGTGTTCGCCCTGCCCCAGCCGGTCGACTCGGTGCGCCGGGCCGTCGTCCTGGTCGGTCCCCGGCTGCTGCGGGCGCTGGCCACCACCTCGCTGAACCAGTCGACCCGCACCAGCACCGACGAGCTGTGGCACGTCCTGGCCCGGGCCACGGCCTGCTGGAACCTGGCCGGAGACGATATCGGGTACACCGTCGGGCTGCTGTCCGCCGTGGTCGACCAGCGCCGGGTCGACCCCGCCTGGCTGGCGCGGATGGCCGGTATGTCCGACAGCGCGACCGAGGCGCTGGTGCGGCTCAAGGGCCCGGTCGGTGCAGCGCTCGCCTCGGTGCGGGCCCACGAGTATGGTGACCCGCGAGTGGCGCTCGGGTTCGGTATCGACCCGCACCAGGTGTCCCGCGCCTGGTTGGACGCTCTGCCCGAGGCTCGCGGGATCGCGGCGGCCCTGACCGCCGAAGGATGACCAGGAGACGCCTTAGTCATGGCCGTTCAGTGGCAGGTCCCGGTGCTGGTCCGGTGCCACCTCACCGACCGGTCCGGCCGTGTCGCCGGGTACGCGCTGCGGATGGACGCCCCCTACGACGTGGACCCGGCGCGACCGGCGACCGCCGACGACCTCTCCCCGGGAGCGCCTGACGACCGAAGGTCGCCCCTGAGCCCGGACACCGTGCTCGCCGCGCTCGACGAGGAGTACCGCAGCACCGATCTGGCCACGCTGGCCGAGGCCCGGCTGTTCTGCGTGCAGGCCACCCCCGCGCTGCTGGCCGGGGCGGGCGACCTGCTCGACGAGATCGACCACCTCGTCGTCGAGGTGCCGTCCTGGCTGCTGACCACCCCGGGGGTGGACCAGCTCATGGCCCAGCAGCGGGACCAGGGGGTGCGGTTCGCCCTCGGCGGCTTCCGCGGTACGCCCGAGCAGGTCCAGGCGCTGGACGTGGCCGATATGGTCATGGTCGACGCCCAGGACCCCCGGCTGGCCGAGACGATAGCCGCCCGCGGGTCGGCCCAGGTCGTCGTCCGCGGACCGGTCAGCCGGGCCGGGGTCGACCTGGCCGTCGACGCCGGGGCCGACCTGGTCGAGACCGCCTGGGTCTACCCCGACGACGACCGTGACCCCGGAGTGCTCGACGCCGTGGAGGCCCAGTGCCTGGCCCTGCTGTCGGCGCTCGACCGGCAGCCCGCCGAGCCGGAGCAGGTCGCCGAGGTCATCTCCGCGTCCCCCGAGCTGTCCGTGGCCGTGCTGCGCCAGGTCAACTCCTCGGCCGTGGCGCTGCGCCACCGGGTCGACTCGGTGCGGCACGCCACGGTGCTGGCCGGGCCTCGTCGGCTGCGCACCGTGGCCGTGGCCGCGCTGGCCGGAGCCCGACGGGACGGGATCGACGCGCTGTGGGCGGTCCTGGCCCGGGCCCGCGCCGTCGCCGACCTCACCGGGAGAGAAACCGGCTACACCGCCGGCCTGCTGTCCGGCCTGGCCGACGTCCGCCGTTTCCCGCTCGACTGGCTGGCCACACGCGCCGGGGTGTCACCCCAGGTCAGCGCGGCCCTGCTGGCCCGCCGCGGAGCGCTGGGCGCGGCCGTGGCGGCCGTCGCGGCCCACGAGGCCGGCAACCCCGCCGAGGTCGCGGCACTGGGCATGGACCCGTGGGTGGTCTCCCGCGCCTGGCTGGCCGCCGTCGCGCAGACCCGCACCCTGCTACCCGACCTGGTCTGAACCGGTTCCTGTCTCCGAGTCACCGCCAAGACCCGGCCAAAACTGGAACCCGGAGACCTCGGAGGGGCTGGGGACGGACGCTGGGTGCACACGCCAGGACGCCCGCACACCGTGTGGTGTGCGGGCGTCGGGGGCTGGGTCAGGCGCTGGCGCGCTCCAGCTCGGCGTGCCGGACCGGGGTGAGCCGCTGGGCGGGCACCCGGTCGAGCATGGGCTGGCCCGAGGCCTGGGCGGCGACCGCGGCGAAGTAGTTCTGGCGACGACGTTCGGCCACGCCCTCGTGCTGGGGGGCGGGCACCAGGTCAGGGTCCAGGGAGTGGTTCATCCCGTCGCGCAGCAGGCCCAGGGCTTCGGTACGCATCTGGGAGATCCGCGACTGGGTGACGCCCAGCTCTTCGGCCAGCTCGGCGACGGACCGCTCCTGCAGGAACAGGCCCTCGACCACCGTGCGCAGCCGGTCGGGCAGGCAGCCCACCGCGGACCGCAGCCAGTGGATGCGCTCCCCGGCGAGCAGGGACTCCTCCGGGGTGTCGTCGTCGTCGCGGATGGTCTCGGCCACCGGGTGCTCGGTCGCATCGATCGACAGGACCCGCCGCTCGGCGTCCATCCGGGCCGCGTCCACCGCGGCGGTGTCGGTCCCCATCGACTCGGCGAGCTCTTCGCGGGTCGGGGTACGGCCGAGCGTGGCACGCAGGGAGTCCGCGGCGTTGCCCAGCTCGCGGGCCCGGCGGCGGGCGCCCCGGGTGGCCCAGTCCATCGAGCGCAGCTCGTCGAGCAGCGCACCGGCGATCCGCAGCGCCGCGTAGCGCGCGAACGGCACGCCGGTGGTCGGGTCGTACGCCTTTGCGGCCAGCACCAGGGCCAGGTTCCCGGCCGACGCCAGCTCATCGCGCGAGACGGTCGGCGGTACACGGTGCAGCATCTCTGTTACGTGGTACCCGACGAGCGGCAGGTGGTTGAGGATCAGCTCTTCGGCAGTGGGCAGTTCAGCGGTAGCAGCATTGGTCACGGCTGGTCTTTCGTCGCGTCCGGGCACGGACTTGAGCCCCGTCTTGTGACGACTATCGGGCTAGCTGGTCACCCGCACAGTCGCAACTCGGGCGAACCGGTCGGTGAGATCCGGACGATTCACGTATTTGCGGACGAGTGGACGGTGTCCGTGCATGAACCACCCCCATGACCCGTGCGCTCCTTTCACCCGTCGGCTCACCCTCGTAGACCATCCGGTAGGCCCACCACGACCGGGGGATCACACGGTCGGCCCCACCGTCGCCGACGGTTCGTCATAACCCCCTGGGCCCGACCGATGGGGGGGCAAGGTCATCGAGGGACCCAAGGAGGGCGACCAATGCTAAGCGACCTGTCAGAGGTTCTCTGGCGCGAACGACACCTGCTGGAGCTGCTGGTGTTCAAGCTGGAAGAAGAACAGCTCGTCATCACGTCGGGCCGTACCCGTTGGCTGGCGCACGCCGCCCGGGAGGTCGAGAACGTGCTGGACGAGATCCGGGCCGCAGACCTGGGCCGGGCCATCGAGGCCGACGAGGTCGCCGTCACCCTCGGCCTGGAACCGGGCGCCAGCCTCAACCAGCTCGCCTCGGCCGCCCCGGCGCCCTGGGACGAGCTGCTGCGCGCCCACCGCGATGCCTTCTGCACGCTGACCTCGGAGATCAACTCGCTGTCGTCCGGTAACCGGGACCTGCTGGCGATCTCCTACCGTGCCACCCAGGAGGCCCTGGCGGGCCTGCAGAAGTCCGTGATGACCTACGACGGGTCCGGCCAGAGCGCAGCCCAGGTGGCGGTGGCGCAGCTGGTCGACCGGGCGATGTGATAAGCTCATGAGCACCTTCTCGGGAATCAGTACTGCGCTCTCCTCCCTCATCGCCCAGCGCCAGGCCATCAACGTCGCCGCGCAGAACCTGGCGAACGTGAACACTGTCGGGTACACCCGGCAGCGCGCGAATATGGTGGCGGCCGCCGGCACCGACACCGCCGCGTTCTTCTCCAGGACCGACGGGGTCGGCAACGGCGTCCGTATCAACAGCATCGACCGCCTGGCCGACGCCTTCGTCGACGCCCGGCTGCGCAGCGCCACCGGCTCCGCCGGGTATCTCATGTCGCGGGCCCAGGCATACGTCACGCTGGAGAGCTCCTTCGGCGAGGGGTCCGGGGCGAAGGACGCGCTGTCCGCCCAGCTGGGGCAGATGTGGAACGCCTGGCAAGAAGCGGCGAACAACCCCGCCGAGGCGTCGAACAAGGCCGTCCTGCTGACCCAGTCCCAGCAGGTCGTGGACAAGCTGCACACCTTGTCCCAGTCGATCTCCACCCAGTGGAAGAACACCCACTCGTCGGTCTCGAACATGGTCGACCAGGTGAACTCGACCGCGGCGTCCATCGCCGACCTCAACGCCAAGATCCTCGCCCTGCAGGCCAACGGCCAGCCCGCCGGGGAGCTCCAGGACCTGCGCGACCAGCTCATCACCCAGCTGTCGGACTCGGTCGGGGCGACCACCTCGACCCGGCCCGACGGGCAGATCGACGTCATGGTGGGCGGCAACGCCCTGGTCTCCGGCAACCGGGTGTCCCAGCTGTCGCTGTCCGGCGCGACCACCTACGCCGAGGCCGCCGCGGGTACCGGTATCACCCTGCAGTGGAGCGACCACCCGAGCGTCCCCGTGGCCCTGACCGGCGGCGCTGTCGCCGGGCACCTGTCCACCCTGGCGCCCGCCACCGACGGTGGCATCCTGGCCTCGGCCGGCGCCCAGCTGGACGCGGTCGCGATGAAGCTGATGAACGACGTCAACGCCCTGCACCAGACCGCGGTCACCGTGGGCGGCAGCGCGGGCGGCGCGTTCTTCTCCGGGACCTCCGCGGCGGACATCCGCCTGGTCGTCACCGACCCGGCGGACGTGGCCGTGGCCGACCCGGCGATCGGCGGGTACGACGGCACCATCGGCCTGGCCATCTCCCGGCTGGCCACCGCGCCCGGCGGCGCCGACGACCTGTGGGGCCGTCTGGTCGTCGACACCGGTTCGAGGACCGCCGCCGCGATCTCCTCGGCCACGGTGGCCGAGCAGGCCCGGTCCTCGATCGAGTCCGAGCAGATCGCCGGCGCCTCGGTCGACGCCGACGAGGAGACGGTGAACCTCATGACCTTCCAGCGGGCCTACCAGGCCGCCGCCCGGGTCATGACCACGATCGACGAAATCCTGGACACACTCATCAACCGAATGGCGGTGTGAGCATGATCGGGCGCGTCACTTCCCAGACCATCCAGCGTTCGACGCTGGCCAACCTGCAGACCAACCTGTCGTCAGTCGCCAAGCTGCAGGGTCAGCTGTCCAGCGGCAAGAAGGTCACCAAGGCGTCCGACGACCCCGTGCACGCCGCCCAGCTGATGTCTCTGCGCGGGGAGCAGACCCGCAACGACCAGTACGAACGCAACGTCCAGGACGCCCAGAGCTGGCTGAACACCATCGACAGCGCGCTGCAGACCGCGTCCACCAACCTGCGCCGGGCCCGCGACCTGGTCATACAGGGCGGCAACACCGGACTGCCGCAGATCGCCAAGGACGCGCTGGCCACCGAGATCCGCGAGCTGCAGGCCGGGATGCTGCAGACCGCGAACACCACGTTCCTGGGCCGCACCGTGTTCGCCGGGACGTCCGCCGCCGGCGAGGCCTTCGACGCCACGACGTTCACCTGGACCGGCAACGACGCCGGGCGTGTCGAACGGGCGGTGGCCGACACCGCCGAGGTGCGCGTCGACTCCAACGGCAAGTCCGTGTTCGGCGAGGGCGCCGGCTCGCTGTTCGCGCTGCTCGGCGAGATCGCCACCACCCTGGAGTCCGGCGGGAACCCGGCACCGCTCTACCTGGACCGGATCGACGGCTTCTCGGACAGCATCCGCACCGAGCTGGCGTCCGTCGGAGCCCGGCAGCGCACTGTCGAGAACGCGACCGTCCGGCTGTCCGACGCCGGGCTGAACCTGACCACGCAGGTCGCCAGCATCGAGGACATCGACCTCGCCCAGGTGATCCTGCAGCTGCAGTCCCAGCACGTGGCATACCAGGCGTCCCTGGGCGCCGCCACCAAGGCCCTGACCCCGAGCCTGATGGAGTTCTTGAGGTGAAGACACAGGTCAAGCAGGTACTCACCACCGCTCCGACCGACCAGACCGGCGACGACCTGGCCGTGGCCACCCCGTCCGGCAGCCGGGCGGTACCGACCCACCTGGACCTCGTCGAACCGCTGCCCGGGCTGCCCGGCCGCACCGCCTACGACTTGCAGGCTCTCGACGATCTTGGTGTGCTGTTCTCGATCCGCAGCAACCCGCTGGACGGACCGCAGATCCGCTTGTTCCTGGTAAGCCCGTACGTGTTCTTCCCGTCGTACGCTCCGACCATCCCCACCGACGCACTGGGCGAGGTCGGCAGCGACGACGAGGTCCTGTTCGTCGTCGTGCGCCCCGCCGACACCGAAGGCGAGGTGCCGACCGCGAACCTGCTCGCCCCGCTGGTCGTCGACCCGACGACCGGGCGCTGCGCGCAGGTCGTGCTCGACGGGGACCACCCGCTGCGGGCACCGGTGGGCTGACAGCCGGGCGTCCGGCGGACTCGGCGAGCGGGGTGTCCGGCGGACCCTACGGCACGCGGGTGGTAGGCGCACCCGCGGTGGAGGAGACCATGACCGACGTTCACGATGAGACCCCGATGCGACGGTGGAGCGCGCCCGCGATCGGCCGTCAGCCGGTGGTCCGCCCCGACCGGTCGATCTTCGCCTGGGCGCTGCGCGCCGAGTCCATGCCCGTCCCCGACGACAGCGACGACGCCGCCGACCAGGTGGACCGGGCCATCGAGGCCGAGTACGCCCTGCTGGACCTCGCCGCGCTCACCGGCGACCGGCCGCTGCTGGTGCGCTGCACCCCGCGGATGCTGTCCGGCGAACGACCGCTGACCTCCGACAGCGTCGAGATCGTCCTGGAGCTGCCCGGCCCGCTGGCGGCCGACCCTCAGACCGTCGCGCACGTCGCCCGGCTGCGCGGCCAGGGCACCCGGCTGGTCGTCGGCGACTACACCGGAGCACCCGAGCACGACGCCCTGCTCGACGACGTCCACATCGTCAAGGTCGGCGCCGACGCCCCCGACCTGGCCGACCTGGTGAAGCACGCCCACAAGGCCGGGGCCACCGTCATCGCCGAGCACGCCGATTCGCGGGCCGATATCGACCGCGCCCTGGAGGCCGGGGTGGACCTGCTGCAGGGCCCCATGTTCGAGCGCGGCGGCGATGTCATGGAGCACGAGTTCACCGCCGGCGAGCTGCAGTGCCTAGAGCTCATGGCCCTGCTGTCCGACGACTCGATCGACCAGGCGGCGGTGATCGGCCTGGTCGCCGCCGACCCGATGCTCAGCGTGCGGGTGCTGCACCTGGTCAACTCCTCGGCCTTCGGGCTGCCCCGGGAGGTCGACTCGGTCCGCCAGGCCGTCGTCCTCGTCGGCCCGCACCACCTGTCGGCGCTGGCCGTCTCGTCGCTGATCGGCTCGCGGCCCTCCACGGTCGCCGAGCTGTGGGGCATCCTGACCCGGGCCCTGGCCTGCTGGGACCTAGCCGGCTCCGACGCCGGGTACACCGTCGGCCTGCTGTCCGCGGTCGCCGAGCAGCGCCACCTGGCCATCGAGTCGCTGATCGCGCGCACCGGGGTCTCCCAGGAGGTCGCCGACGCCCTGTTCTTCCACGCCGGCCCCCTAGGCGAGTCGCTGTCCGCGATCGTCGCCCACGAGGCCAACGACATGATGGGCGTCCTGGCCGCCGGCCGAGACCCCCACGACGTGTCCGCCGCGCTGCTGGCCGCCGTCCCCGAAGCCCTCGCCATCGCCTCGTCCCTGGCCCTCGACCCCTGAACCCGCACCCTCGCGCCAGTAGAGTGGGGGGACGGTTCGTCGTCGAGAACGAGGAGGCGACTCTGGTGCCTGCGTCATCGCCATGGTCTGCTGTGTGGGCGAACAACGTGCGCCAGGCCGGGCAGACCAGCTCACGGTGGGCCAAGGAGCTGGCGGTTGAGACACGCAGCGAGGACGAGATCGAACACGACCTGCTCACGCAGCTGGGGCTGCCTCGATGACCCAGGCGGCACGGTCGGTAGCGGCACCGCTGGACGTGCCCATGAGCACCATCGCCAAGATCGGGACGAGCCTGTGGGCCCTGGGGCTCGCCGTCACCACCATCGCCTGGGCCACCGGTCATCTGCCCGGCGTCGTCCCGGTGACCTGCCTCGCCGGCATCCTGTTCGGCCTGAGCCTTCTCTGGTGGCTGCACCGCCACCCTGACCAGAGCGATCGCCGCCAGTCCGACGTAGAGACGGCCGGGTGAAGGAGCTGAGCGCCACAGAGAACGAGCTGCTGACCAGGGCGATAGAAGGACCGGGCCACGCAGGTGAACCTCCGTTGCCCGACGATGTTGCCCAGCTCCTGCGGGACGGGGATGCTGCGCCCCGGCTGGCTGCGCACCTGCGGCTGGTACGGGCAGCGGCGGTCCGGCTGGTCGACTGGCTTGCTGCGGAGTTCGGCTCTGTCCCGGCCGACCGCGAGGCTGTGCTGTTCGGCGCAGCGACGCACGACATCGGCAAGACGGTCTTTCCCGGCGAGCTGTCAGGCCCTGGAAAGGAGCATGAACCGGCAGGTCGGCGCCTGCTCCTCGAACACGGATACCCCGAGCGACTGGCTCGTTTCGCCGGAACGCACGGGACCTGGACGGCACCAGAGATCACCCTCGACGACCTCTTGGTATCGCTGGCCGACAAGGCGTGGAAAGGTGCCCGCGTCGACGAGCTCGAACGCCTGACCATCACCGCCGTCGCCACACTGGCCGGTCGAGAGGAATGGGAGGTCATGCTCTCCCTCGACGACGTTCTCACCTCGATCGGCGACGACGCCGACGACCGGCTGAGGTTCCAGGGGGCGTTCCCGACGACGCACTAGCTAGCCGCCAGCCGATGGGTCAGGCTCATGAAGTCGTTCATTCATCACAAAATCGTTCATGGGACTGAACGATTTTGTGATGAATGAACGACTTCGCGGGCAGCAAGGGGTTGGGTCAGCCGGAGGCTCAGGTGAATGCCTGGTCCAGCAGGGCCTCGGGGGCGCGGGTGGGGTCGGTCAGGACCGCTTCGACCGCCCAGCGGTCGGGCCACCGGTCGGTGACCTGGGCCAGGCCGGCCGCGAGCCCCGCCAGGTGGACGGCGTGGACGGTGCCGTCAGTGTCCACCCACCACTCGACCTCGAACCCGTCCACGGTCAGCTCGTCGTGGACCTGCCAGGACGTCGGGACATCTGGGGCCCCCAGCAGGGCGGCCACCTCGGCGGGGACGGGTTCTGCCGTCCCTGGAGCGTCCACCCGGGCGGGGAACCCGCACCGCGTCGGGCACCAGGCTCCCGACTGGTCCCCGGCCAGCGGCCGGTCGAGCCGGTCGGCCAGGGCGGCGGCGGTCGCCGCCGGGGCCGGGAGCACAGCGCCGAGGTCGGTGCGCTGGCACCACATGGGCGAGCCGGCGACGACCACGCAGTCACGGCGGACCAGCACCGCCCGGTCGGCACCGACCAGGGCGGGCAGGACCGGGGGCAGGTCGGACGAGGCGCCCGGTGGGTCTTGGGCCAGGGTGGCGAACGCGCGCCAGACCTCGACCGCGCGGTTCAGGTCCACCGGTTCGCCCGCCCGGGAAGCGTCCAGCACCTGGGCCCAGCCGGATAGGCCCAGCTCGTCCGGACCGCCGATACCGCCCAGGGCGCGGCGCACCGCGTCGTCGAGCCCGTCCAGCACCGCGGGCGGGTCGGGCAGCCAGCCGGGCAAGACGTGCGGGTGCAGGGCGAACGGTGCGTCCAGGCCCAGGCCGGCCCGACGGGTCAGCCACCAGGCCGAGTAGGACGGTGCCGAGCCCTCCGGGGCGCGGACCGGGTCGAGCAGCGCGGTGCGCAGGTCACGGTCGCCCGCGATGGTGGCGAGCATGGTCGGCCAGGCGTCGGCGGCCACGGCGTCCAGGTCTGCGATGCAGTGCAGGTCGCCGATCCACGCGCCCGGACCGAACCGGTCGGCCAGCCAGGCCAGGTAGTCGGGCCAGGCGTCCAGGGTGGCGGAGAGCAGCGCGGCGTCGTCGGTGCCGTCGAGGTCGCCTACCGCCGGGTCGGCGACGACGTCCGGGACCCGCACCACCACCGGGGCGCTGCGTACTCCCAGCGTCCGCAGCACCGGCCGGCCGACCCGTTCGGCCAGCGCGGTCGAGACCGGGGCCATCACCCGGTCGTCGAACAGCCGGTGCGCCAGGGAACCGGGCACGACCAGGCCGTGGGCGGGGGTCGGCTCGCCGTCGGCGGCAGGCAGCTCGACCAGGCCCAGGACGGGCGGGGCGGGATCGGGCGGGTCGAGGCCGACCAGCTCGACCACGGCGGCGGCCACCTCACCCAGCGCGTCGTCGCCCGGGTCGTCCTGCCGCCGCAGGATGGCTTCGCGGACCTCGGGCAGGGCCAGCAGACCCGGCCCGTCGAGCGCCACCGCACCGAGACGTTCCAGGACCGGGTGGACGCCGGTCGGGTCGACCAGGCGCACCCCCCACTCCCCCAGGGCCGCGACCGTGGCTGGGGACAGGCGGTCGGTCAGCGCCCCGTCGAGCACGACGGTCCCGCGCCCGCCCCGGACCACCCGGCCGTCGGCCAGCCGCACGGGAAGCGCGGCCAGCGACTCGGCCTGCTCGGGCAGCACGGTCGCGACAGCGTCGTACAGGTCGGTCCACGGCGGCTCAGTCCCAGGCCCCGGCTCGGCCGGCAGGGCCTCGACCACCTCGGCCAGGTCACGCACCGGCACGTCCAGGACCCGCAGGGGCGCGGTCCCGCCGGACGGCAGGCCGACCAGTCCGGGCACCCACCGGCTCAGGCTCTCCACCAGGTGCGGGACACGCCCGGCCGGGGCCGCCAGAGCGACCGCCTGGTCTGGCGCGACCGGACCGTGCGGGCCTGCCAGCACCGGCGCACGACGCAGCGCCGCGACGACCAGCTGGCGCAGCTGGGCGTCGAGCGGGCCCGCCGCCAGACCGGTCGGGACCATATCGACCGGGGCGTTGGCGGCGCCGTCGGCCACGATCGCCGCGGCCAGCGCGGCGTAGACGGCGGCGGCGTGGGCCAGCACCGCGTCAGCCGCCCGGCCGGGCGCGACGTGGCGGCGGGTGGGGTCCAGCGGCAGGGTCGCGACGAGCAGAGCGGGCAGGGAGCAGGGGTCGTCGGTCGGGGTCGGGGCGTGCACCACCCGTGACCAGCCGGGGCGGTCGGTCGTCTCGGTGGTACCAGCCAGGTCGTGGGTCTCCTGGCTCGGTTGCGGCAGCGCCCAGGTCACCCGCCAGCCGGTGCGGTCGCGTTCCTCCACCGGGCGGTCGGCCAGCAGGGCGGCGTCCAGGGTGCCGGCGGCGGTCCGTACCCGCCACCGGTCGGTGACGTCGGCGACGCGGCGCGAACCGTCGGGCGTCTCGACGACGATCTCGACCAGCCCGGGCAGGCCGAGCAGCATGGGGTCGCCGACGTCGTCCAACTGGGCCCGGACCGCGGCGACCGCGGCGTCGTCCCGCAACCAGGCGACGACGGCTGTGTCGTACCCGGGCCACGGGTCGACCGGCCCGGCCAGGGGCAGACGCAGCACCGGTAGCGCGTCCCCGCGCCGCGCGACCTCGTCCGCCAGCTGGCCGGGCCCACCGGCGGTCTGGTCGAGCAGCGCCCGGGTGGCGGTCAGGCAGAACCGCACGGTCCCGGTGGTGGACCGCACCTCGACCGTGTCGGCGACGGCCCGGACCGCGGCGAACCCCACCCCGAACCGGCCCACCACCGCGCTGTCCTCCGGGACGGGACCGGGGGTGCGTTTGGCCGAGGCGCGCATCGAGGCCAGGGCGGCAACCCCGGCGGCGTCCAGCGGCGTCCCGGTGTTCGCGACGACCAGACGGGTGGCGTCACCGTCGGGTTCCAGCCGGACGAGCAGCCGCCCAGGACGACCAGCCCGGACCGCGGCGTCGGCGCCGTTCTGCGCCAGGTCCACCAGCACCCGGTCCCGGTAGTAGCCGCGGGCGTAGTCCTCTTCGGTGTTGGCGTCCTCGCGGAACCGGGCGGGCGAGGCACACCAGGTCCGCAGGACGGTGTCGCGCAGACCCGCCGTGCCGAACGGGTCGGCGTTCACCCCTCGGGCGACGGGTCGGCCGACGCCTCGGCCACAGGCTCCGGCGCGTCGTCGGTGACGGTCGCGGGCGCGCCGTCGTCCGACCCGCCCACGGCCTCGGGTCCGTCAGCTGTCGGTTCCGCGATCTCGGCCACAGGCTCGGTCTCGTCGGGCACGACCTCGGACGCTGGTCCGTCAGCCTCGACCGGCTCGTCGACCTGGGTCGCGACCGGCTCGGCCGGTTCGTCAGCGGCCTTCGCGTCGGGTTCGTCCGACGCTGCCGTCTCACCGGACGTCTCGGTCGCGCCGGGCTCGACCGCCCCGTCGGGTTCAGCCCGTTCGACGGTCACGACGTCGACCCGGCTGTCGTCGATCAGCGGGTCGGGGGCGGGCCACTGCGACGGTTCGGGGTCGGCATCGGTCTGGGAGTGCGCGCCGCACCCGTGGTCGAGGCTGACGACGGCCCCGTCGTCGGGCGACCACTCGTTGGCGCAGACCCCGAACACCTGGCCCAGCACGCCGCGCACCGGTACCAGGAAACCGCAGGTCGCACAGGCGGCCGTGGCGGCGAGCGCCCCGGCGGAGGTCGGTCCGTGCGTACCCCGGTACCAGCGGGCGGCGGTCTCGTTGCGGCCCAGCGGGGCCAGCACCCGTTCCCGGGCCAGCGCCAGCTCTTCGACCGGGACCAGCGCGGCGTCGTCGGCGTCGGGCTCGCCGGACGGCCGCCAGCCGGGTTCCAGACGCGGGTCGTCGGGGCGGAAGGGCAGCACGTCGCCGACGCCCAGGTCGCCGGGGCGCAGCCGTTCGGCCCAGGGCACCCACGGCCGGGCCAGCAGCGCACCGTCACCGGGCTGCAGCACCGCCTCGCACACCGTGGCGGACCGGCCGCGCGGCACCCGGGCCACGACGACGGTCCACTGCCAGCCCCGGTAGCCGCGGGCGGCGCAGGCGAACCGGTGGGTGACCAGCCGGTCAGCCTCCCAGGTGGCACCCAGGTGCTCACCGACATCGTCGGGCTGGTCGGCGACGTCCTCGGCCGCCGCCCGCGCCAGGTCGACCGCCCGGTCCAGCACCGCGTCCTTGGTCATCGTCAGGCCTCGATATCGTCGGCGACGGCCCGCAACAGCTGAGCGGTCTGGGTACCCCGGTGCTTGTCCGGGTAGCGGCCGCGGCGCAGGTCGTTGCCGATCCGGTCGAGCACCTTGATGAGGTCCTCGACGACGACGGCCATCTCCTCGGCCGGGCGACGTTTCGCCTTCGCCACCGACGGCATCGGGTCGAGCACCTTGACCGACAGCGCCTGCGGGCCCCGCTTGCCGTCGGCGACGCCGAAGTCCACGCGGGTGCCCGGCCGGGGGGCCGCGACGGCCGTGGGCAGGGCGGAGGCGTGCAGGAAGACCTCACCGCCGTCGTCGCCGGTGATGAAACCGAAGCCGCGGTCGGCGTCGAACCACTTGACCTTGCCGGTAGGCACCTGGCACCTCTTCTGCTTCTGCGTTCCGGTCGGCAAATCGGGCGACCGCGTCCAGAAGGGCGCAGCCTCGACCCCAGCGTACCGGTGCGGCACCGGTTGGCTCATCCCCATTCGTCCGGACCCGGCTGGGAAGGCGCACCGGCCGCCCGCCGGTCGTCGGCCAGGCGGGACCGGTCAGCCCTCCGGCTGGCGGGGCTGAGGCACGGTGTCGAGCAGGTCCCGGGCGTCGCGCAGACCGTGCAGCCAGGCCATCGACACCTGCAGCGAGGTGAACCCCGCGGGCAGGACGGGCGCCGCCGCGCGGTCCACGGCCTCCAGGTAGCGGTCCAGGGCGTCGCAGGCGACGGTCGCCTGGGGCGGGGCCGGTGCGGCGCGGGGCAGCCAGTCGGCAACCTCGGCCTCGCTCATCCCGAGGACCGTCGTGCACAGCCGGGCCAGCGCCTCCGTCGCCGCGACCAGCGGTTCGTCGGGGGCCAGGGACTCTACGGCCCGGGTACGGGCCAGGGCCAGCAGCGGGACCTCCGGGTCCTGGTAGCCGGTGGAGTGCATGAGCTCGAGCATGAGCAGCGCCCGCAGCCGGCTGCGGCCCAGCAGGTCGAGAGACTGGACGATGTCCGTCACCTCGTGGCGCGTCTTGGACGCCGAGCTGACCTGCCGCATGACCGCACGGGTCAGGGCCGCGTCGGAGAGCACCAGCTCGGCCAGGTCGACCATGTTCGTCGTCGGGTCGAACAGCTGGGCGACCAGCTTGACGGCGATCCGGGTCTGCGGGCGCAGCGACTCGCGCACCAGCGTGGTGGGCCGGTTGATCAGGTAGCCCTGGAACAGGTCGAACCCAGCCGACCGGGCCAGCGCCATCTGCTCCGGCGTCTCGACCCGTTCGGCGACCAGGAGCACCCCCGGAGCGACGGCCCGCACCTGCTCGACCAGGGCGAACACGCGGTCGGCCCGTACCTGCTGCACGTCGACCTTGACGAAGGCGCACCGGTCGACGTGCGTCAGCCGCGGGTCGCCGGGCACCACGTCGTCGAAGGCGAAGACGAACCCCTCGTCCAGCAGCCGGTCCATCCCGGCCAGCGCCTCGTCGTCGATCGTGACGCGCTCCACCAGCTCCAGCACGACCGAGTCGGCGTCGAGCGGGATCAGGTCGGGACGCACCAGGAACGACCGGGGCAGGTTGACGAACACCAGGCCGTCCCCGGAGACGTCGTGCATGTCGAACTCGGCGGCCACCGCCGTCAGGACGCGCGCAGTGGCGACGTCGTCGTCGAACGACCACCCCTCCGCGGCGGACTGCGCGTTCTCGTGCGGGCGGAACAGCACCTCGAACCCGATGGCGCGCCCGCTGCCGTCCTCGATGCGCTGACGCGCCACGCACACCGTGGTGGCGATCTCGCTCAGTGCGCCCAGCATGCCTGCACCGGGGCTCATAGGACCCCTTTCGTCGATCGATCCATCCACCTTCCCATCGGCCCGACTGCCCGGCTGTTGAACATGCTGGTCTGCTGTCCTGGTCGTCCGGCGCGGTCCGCGGTGTCCCGCGCCGGACGCGATGCCCACCTTAGTACGAACATCTGTACGACGCCAGCCGACGCCGCTCCCAGTTCGTGGTCTTCACGCCGTTCCACCGTTTCGAAACGGTGGAACGGCGTGAAGACCACGAACCGCCTCGCAATTATCGGTCGGTAGCGGTGGGCGACGGGGTGGGCGGGAGGGGGGGGGGGGGGGGCGGGGACGGGGGG
>WRMB01000009.1 GCA_009777345.1 Micrococcales bacterium
GGGCACTGCTCAGCACCGGTCCGCCTGCACGGGTCGTCCGAGACCTGGGACACCACCACCGGGGAGTCCCTGGGCAGGTTCTCCTCGGACGACCAGCCGCTGGGCGTACTGCATGTACCCTGCGGCAACCGACGAGCCGACGTGTGCCCGGCATGCTCCAGGTTGTACGCCCGGGACACCTTCGAGGTCATCCGTACCGGCGCTGTCGGCGGCAAGACCGTCCCCGCGTCGGTGGCCTCCGCACCGCTGGTATTCGTCACCCTGACCGCGCCGTCCTTCGGTCATGTTCATTCGGCCCGCAAGGACGGAGGCAGGTGCCGACCCGGCAGACCCAGCCTGTGCGGCCACGGCAAGCCCACCCGCTGCGCCGCCGTCCACGGACCCGACGACCCGACGGCCGGGGCGCCGTTGTGCGCCGACTGCTACGACCACACCTCGGCCGTGGTCTGGCAGTGGTGGGCACCAGAACTGTGGCGACGGTTCACCATCCGGCTACGCCGCGACCTCGCCGCCAACCTTGGGGTTCCGGCGTCTCGGCTGGGCGACGTGGCGAGTGTGCAGTTCGCGAAGGTAGCCGAGTACCAGAACAGGGGACTGGTCCACTTCCACGCCCTGGTCCGCCTCGACGGACCAGCCGGGCCAGGCTCGGCCGCACCGATCAACGGGCACGACCTGTCGACCCTGGTTGAGCACGCTGCCCAGGCGGTGCGGTTCGACGCCCCGCCCGTGGACCGGTGGGACACCGCACGGACTCTGCGGTTCGGGTCGCAGATCGACACCCGCACTGTCCGGGCGGGTGCCGTTGCCGGTTCCGACGATCTGACCGCTGAGGCCGTGGCCGGGTACCTGGCCAAGTACTCCACCAAGTCCGCCACGGCCGGACCTGGCGGGCGGGCGCACCTGGGCCGGATGGTCCGGACCTGCCGGGCCCTGGCCTGGCGTGCCGCCCACGCCTGTCGCACCCACCAGTGGCAGCCCGAGGACCAGACCGGCTGCACCTGCGGGACCTGCTCGGACGGGCCGTACTGGTTGCTGGGTAAGTGGGCCCGGACCCTGGGGTTCCGCGGGCACTTCTCCACCCGCTCCCGCCGCTACTCGGTCACCCTCGGCGCCCTACGACGCGCCAGACGACGCTTCCAGCACCTACGGGCCACCGACCCCGCACGCCTGGACACCGCAGACCTCGAAGCCCGGCTCCTGGCCGACGACCAAGAGACAACCCTCGTCGTCGGGCACTGGACCTTCATCGCAGCCGGGTGGGACAACCCCGGTGACAAGGCTCTTGCTGACGCCGCAGCCGCACGCGCGCGCGAGTACGCGCAGTGGAAAGCCGATCAAACACGCCAACCATGAAGAAAGGGCAAGGACGATGACGAGAAGTACGGTGACCGTCACCCCGGTCGCCTACAACGTGAACGAGGCCGCTCAGTCTTTGCGGATATCGCGGGACAAGATTTACGAACTGATCCGCTCGGGACGGCTGCGCACCGTCAAGGTCGGGCGGAGACGCTTGGTCCCTGTAGCCGCACTGGACGAGTGGATGCGTTCTGAGGTCGGTGCCTCGTGAACGATTCCCAGAAGAAACCTCGTCGGGCGCGGGGTGAGGGTGGCGTGCGCTGGGATGAGCGGCGTCAACGGTTCGTCGCTGAGAAGACCGTGGGTTACGACGGGCGCGGCAAGCGGATCGTCAAGACGGGCTCCGGCAAGACCGAGTCGGCTGCGCTGCGTGCGCTGCGGGAACGTGTCCGCCAGTACGAAGCGGGCCTCGTCCCCGCCGCCGACCGGTACACCGTGGCTCAGGCCGTGGAGGACTGGTTGGCCTACGACCGTTCCGACCGCGCACCGCAGACGGTGCGAGAGTGCCACGACCTGTTCGAACTGCACATCCGACCGCACCTCGGCGGGCGACGGCTCAAAGACATGCGGGCCGAGGAACTGGACAAGTGGATGGCAGGCTTGGCGAGGAACCTGGGGAAGTCGTCGCTCAAGCAGGTTCTCTCGGTGCTGCGCCGGTCGGTGGAACGGGCGGTGGCCCGGGGTCACGCGGAAAGAAACGTCGTCGCCCTGGTGAAGGTGCCGAACGGTCGGCCTGGGCGCCCGTCGAAGTCGTTGACCGTCGAGCAGGCGAAGGCCGTGCTGGAGAACACTCGCGGGCACTGGATGCACCCGTACATCGTCGTGTCGCTCACCACCGGGTTACGGACCGAAGAGGTACGGGCGCTGACCTGGGACCGCGTCCACCTCGACACGACTCCTCCGCACGTCGAGGTGTGGCGTTCTGCTCGCTTCGGCGGCGACACCAAAACCGCGAAGTCACGGCGGACGCTGGCGCTGCCCGCGGTGGCCGTCGCCGCGCTGCGGACACAGCAAGGCTGGCAGGAGTCGAAGCGGCTCGTCACCGGTGCCCGGTGGCAGGATGCTGGGCTGGCGTTCACGACCGGCCTGGGTACAGCGCTGCGTGCCGACAACGTTCGTCGGGACTTCCGCCGCGCGCTACAGCAGGTGCCGGGGATCGACCCGGCGCAGTGGACACCCCAGGAACTCCGGCACTCGTTCGTCTCGGTGATGTCGGCCCAGGGTGTCCCGCTCGAAGAGGTGTCGCGGCTCGTTGGGCACTCCGACACCTCGACCACCGAGACCGTCTACCGGCGCGAACTGCGCCCGGTGATCCAGACCGGAGCCCAGGCGATCGACGCTGTCTTCGCCGTTCCGGACGCTCCTGGGTGGGACATGGAACCACTGTTCGACCTGCTGGAACGTCGCGAGGTGCCAGGTGCGTAGTCAGGCAGTTCGTCAGGTTCGGGCCGTCAGATGGGCGCTCGCTGCCCGCCCATACATCGCGGCCGTCGCGTCTATGCAGGTCAGGAGCCTGAAACTGGGTGGCTCCGACGGGCGTCGATCCCGTGACCTCACGATTTTCAGTCGTGCGCTCTACCAACTGAGCTACAGAGCCCGGCCGTCCGGGGGTGCCGGACGGTGGAGCGACCCTGACGGGACTTGAACCCGCGACCTCCGCCGTGACAGGGCGGCGCGCTAACCAACTGCGCCACAGGGCCTCGTGATGAGACTGGTCGTTCGTACCCCCAACGGGATTCGAACCCGTGCTACCGCCGTGAAAGGGCGGGGTCCTGGGCCGCTAGACGATGGGGGCCAGCACTTCTGACGTCCGAGGCGTCCGAAGACCGGATGCGATCATACGGGAAGCGGGGCCGGATCGGCAAAGTCAATACTCGCGGGCGGGTCGGCAGGGGGACGGAGGGGGATGGTATTCGTCGGCGCAGGCCGCTATCATCGGCGAATGACGATGAGTGGAGAGGCTGCGGACGGACCGGATCGGCCGACGGTCGGGGCCGACGCGGCCGAGGGGGTGCTGCACAGCCACGCGGGGGTGACGGGGCACGCTCACGTCGAGGTGGTCCAGGTGCTGCGGGCCCTGGCCGAACCGGCGCGGCTGTCCGTCGTCCACCTGCTGGCCGAGGCGCCGCGCCGGGTCACGGACCTCACCGCGGTGCTCGGGCTGGCGCAGTCGACCGTGTCGGGGCACCTGGCCACCCTGCGCGAGGCCGGTCTGGTCACGGCCACGCCGCAAGGGCGGTCCACCTGGTACGCCCTGGTCGACGCCGAGGTCGACGGGCTGCTCGGGGCGGCCGAACGGGTCGTGTCCCGGCTGGCGGCGTCATGAGCCACGACCACGGGCACGTCACCGCCGGGCAGGCCCACCGGGGGCGGCTCGTCGCGGTGCTGGCGATCACGACGACGGTGATGGTCGTGGAGGTCGTCGGTGGTCTGGTGTCGGGGTCGGCGGCGCTGCTGGCCGACGCCGGGCATATGCTCACCGATATCGGCGGGCTGACGCTGGCGCTGGTGGCGACCAGCCTGGCTGCCCGTCCGGCGACGTCGGTGCGGACCTTCGGCTGGCAGCGGGTCGAGGTGCTGGCGGCGATGGTCAACGGGATGGTCGTGGCGGCGGTGGGGATCGTCGTGCTGGTCGAAGGGGTGCGTCGGACGGCCGACCCGCAGCCGGTCGGCGCGGGGGTGATGCTCGCGGTGGCGGTGGTCGGGCTGGCCGCCAACACGGTCGGGCTGGTGCTGCTGCGGCGCGGGCAGGCCGAGTCCCTCAACGTGCGCGGCGCCTACCTGGAGGTGCTCGGGGACCTGCTCGGCTCGGTGGCGGTCGTGGTGGCCGCGGTGGTCATCGCCACGACGGGGTTCGTCCGGGCCGACGGGCTGGCGTCGGTAGTCATCGCCCTGCTCATCCTGCCCCGGGCCTACCGGCTGCTGCGGCAGGTGGCCCGGGTGCTGCTGGAGGCGGCGCCCGAGGGGGTGGACCTGGACGAGGTGCGGCGCCACCTGAGCGCGGTGCCCGGGGTGGTCGGGGTGCACGACCTGCACGCCTGGACCATCACCTCCGGGGTGCCGGTGCTGTCGGCGCACGTCGTGGTCGCCGACGACATCGCCCCCTGCGGCGCCACCCCCGGCATCCTCGACGACCTGCAGGCCTGCCTGCGCGGCCACTTCGACGTCGACCACTGCACCTTCCAGGTCGAACCGGCTAGTCACGCCGCCCACGAGGGCCGCACCCACGTCTGACCCCGCCACCAGGTCGTTCATCCGGATGAACGACTTTGTGATCAATGAACGACTCCGTGGGGAGGGGTGGGAGAGCGCGCGCGGCGGTCAGCCCCAGCCGAGGTCGTGCAGGCGGGCGTCGGAGATGCCGAAGTGGTGGGCGATCTCGTGGACGACGGTGACGGCGACCTCTTCGGCCACCTCGGCGGCGTCGTCGCAGATGGCCAGGGTGGGTAGGCGGTAGATGGTGATCCGGTCGGGCAGCGCGCCGGTGGCCCACCACTGGCCGCGTTCGGTCAGGGGGGTGCCCTCGTAGAGACCGAGCAGGTCCGGCTCGTCCTCTGGCGGGTGGTCCTCGACCAGGATCACGACATTGTCCATCAGGCGGGTCAGATCCTGTGGCACCAGGTCCAGCGCGTCGGCCACGGCCTCGTCGAACTCCTCGCTGGACATCTCCACCATGGCACCATCCTCCCGCACGGGGGGGGTGCGAGCCGCTGCTGGCCACGGATGTGCCGCACCGGTCGGACGGAGCGGAGCCGGGCCGGGCTCGGCGGGGAGGTCTCACCCTGAGGCTGGGGGGTGGGTATCGAGCCAGGCCGCGACCCGTCCGATCTGGTCGGGGGACAGCGTCCCCAGCTCTGGCAGGTCGTCGTCCGGGTGGATCTTCAGGCAGACGGGGATGCGGGCGTAGCAGTAGGCGTCCATGTCCCACTGGCCGGGGTCACGGGGCCGGAAGACCGTGCCGAGGGGGTTGCCGTCGGCGTCCTTCCAGGTGTCGGTGATGTACGGGAAGGCGCTCCAGTAGGCCGTCATGGTGTCGACGTCCGCCCACAGCTGGAGGATGACCGATGTGCCAGGCCGTTCGCAGAGGTCGGCGTAGTGCTCCCCGACGCCGACGGTGGTGGCCCACGGTCGGCACGTGAAGCTGCCGGGCAGGGCGAAGGCGAACCGCAAGGCCCGGCTGCCGGCGAACTCGGGGCAGTCGCCGCTCGTGTCCCCGTTCCAGCACGAGATGCTGGCCGGTGCTGTCGTCGTGGTGGGTGCGGTCGTGGGCGCGGTCGTGGTGGGTCCGGTCGTGGTGGGTGCTGTCGTCGTGGGTGCGCTCGTGCGGGCAGCCGTGGGGGCTGGTGGCGTCCGGGGGTCTCGGGTGGTCTTCCACAGGGCGCCCGCGACCAGCCCGACGGCCAGCAGCCCGGTGAGAACCCCGACGAGCGCCCAGCGGGTTCTCCGGCCCGCCGGGGCGGGCAGCGGCAGGGTCGGAGGGGTCTGGTCCCGAGCTGCGCGGGGCTTGTTGACCAGGGTGCGCGCGAGGCGAGGAAGAAGACCTGGACGGGTGCTGGCCCCACCTGCCGGGCTGGTCCCACCTGCCGGGCTGGTCGCGACGGTCGGCGGGGTGGCGTCCTGCCAGGTGCGCAGGTCGGCGCGCAGCTCGGTGGCGGTCTGGTAGCGCAGGTCACGGTCCTTGGCCAGGGCCTTGGCCACGATCCGGTCCAGCACCGCCGGAATGGCTGGGTCCAGTGCGGAGGGGACGGGCGGCGGGTCGTAGAGGTGCTGGTAGAGCAGGGCGGCGGCCGAGTCGGAGACGAACGGCGGCCGTCCGGTGAGCATCTCGAACGTCAGGCAGCCCACCCCGTACAGATCGGCGCGGGTGTCGACCTTCTCGGTGCGGACCTGCTCCGGTGACATGTACTGCGCGGTGCCGACGACGTTGTCGGTCTGCGTCAGCGTGGTCATCGACGTGCCCAGCGCCCGGGCGATGCCGAAGTCCATCACCTTGACCGTACCGGCGGGGGTGATCATGACGTTCGCGGGCTTGATGTCGCGGTGCACCACCCCGGCCTGGTGGGCGACCTCCAGCGCCGCCAGCACCCAGTCGACGATCCGCAGCGTCTCGGCCTGCGACGGCAGCCCGTCGCCGAGCAGCTGGCGCACGGTGCGCCCCGCGACGTGCTCCATGACGATGTACGACAGCCGGGTGCCGTCGGGCTGCACCTGCTCGCCGGTGTCCAGGACCGCCACGATCGACGGGTGGTCCAGCGCCCCGACGATCTGTGCCTCGCGCCGGAACCGGGCCTCCAGGACCGGGTCCTGGGCCAGGTCGTCGTGCAGGATCTTGACCGCCACGGTGCGTCCCAGGCGCAGGTCGCGGGCGATCCGGACCTCGGCCATCCCGCCGCGGCCGATCCGGGCGCCCAGCTCGTAGCGGCCGTCCAGCACCGTGGCCGACATCAGCGCCCCGCCGCAGGGGTCTGGACGTGCTGCCGCCACCGGCGCGAGATCGCGTCACCAGGCAGCACATTCACACTATATCCACCTATGGTGGCGGGACTGTCTGCGGTCCGTGGGGCAGGGCGCGACGCCGGTTGGTCAGGACGAGGACCAGGCAGGCCGTGGCCAGTACGGCACCGACGACGAACAGGGTCGGGTAGCCGACCAGCGGGTCCAGGGCGGCGAGGACCGCAGGCACGAAGAAGCCCAGGTAGGACAGCGAGTAGTACACCGCGGTGAGCCCGGCCAGGTCGTCCGGGGTGGCGATGCGCTGCACCTCCTGCAGGCCGCCGACCAGCAGCAGCCCGTACGCCGCGCCGAGCACCGCCGCGGCGACCAGGCCCAGCGCCGTCGACTGGACGGTCGCGGTCAGCGCCGCCAGGACCATGCCCGGGACGGCCACGCTCATGGCCACGGCGACCCCGCGGACGGACCGGGGGTCGTCCAGCCGTCGCCCGGCCATCTGGACGCCGAGCCCGGTACCCAGCCCGACCAGGCACATCAGCCCGGAGAACCCGACCGCCAGACCCGGTACCTGCGCGGCCAGCAGCCCTGGGAGGATGGCGTAGGCGCTGGCCGCGGTGCCGAACACCCACGGCGCGGTCGGCGCGACGACGAAGAGGAACCGCTGGTGCCCTGCCGCCGGGATGCGCAGGTCGTCGCGCAGCCGCCCCGGTTCGCTCGGGGCGCGGGCCCTGGTCTCCGGCGCGGTCAGCAGCACCGCACCGGCCGCCGCGGTGAGCACGATGTTCACCAGGTAGGGCAGCTGGGCGTGCCACGGGCCCCACTGGGCCAGCGACGCGGCCACCCCCGCGCCCAGCCCGAACCCGGCGGTCAGCGACATGGACGCCCGACGGGCCCCTCCGGCCGGTGCGTCGTCCGACAGCTCTTTGACCCAGCTGGTGCCCACGGCCATGACCAGCCCCAGGGCGATCCCCGAGCAGATCCGTCCGGCCCCGAGCACCACGGGCTGCCCGGCCCCGGCGGCGAGCACGGCCGAGCCGGCGATCCCGAACACCGGTGCCCACACCAGCACCGGCCGACGGCCGTACCGGTCCGACAGCGGCCCGCCGACCAGCAGCCCCGGCACGATGCCCAGCACGTACGCCCCCAGCAGCAGGTCCACGGTGAGCGCGCTCATCTGCCCGTCGGCCCGGTACATCACCAGCAGCGGGGTGAACTCGTTCCCGCCCCAGGCCACCGCGAACAAGGTGGCCGCGACCCGGAGCCACGGTGCTCTCACGCCATACCTCCATACTCGCCGCGGCCGGTACAAGGGTTCCCAGGCCCACGACCCGCCCCCCGAGACTTGTACGAATCGGCAACACGCAGACGATTCCGCAACAGCCTCTCAAGTCTTGCACCGGCCCGCCAACCCTTGCACCGGGATCAGCGGTCCCGTCCCCCGGGCTATTCCGTGACGAGGGCCAGGGCGCCGTAGCGGAACCGGTACGACGCGTCGAGCGTCCGCTCGGCGCCGGTGACGTTGGTACCGGTCACCGCGACCTGGACGCTCTGCAGGTAGGGCACCGTGGGCAGCTGGGCGGCGATATCGGCCTGGACCTGTTCGAGCAGCGCGGTCCGCTCCGCCGGGTCGGTCGTGGACCGCTGGGCGACGATCGCGTCGTCGATCGTCGGGTCCTGGAAGTGGCTGGCCAGGAAGCTGTCGGCGAGGAAGAACGGGGTCAGATAGCTGTCCGCGTCGGAGCAGTCCGGGAACCAGCCCAGCTGGTACGCCGGGTAGGCGTCCATGATCCGGTCCTCGGAGTAGTGGGCCCACTCGGTGTCGGCCAGCTTGACCCGGAACAGGCCGCCGACCTCCAGCTGGTTCTTGATCAGGGCGTACTCCTCCGACGACGACGGGCCGTAATGGTCGGTGTACTGCAGGCTCAGCGCGACCGGCGTGGTCACCTCCGCCTCGGCCAGCACCTGGGTGGCGTGGTCCACCGACGGCCCGCCGGTGCCGTCGCCGTACAGGTCCCGCATCGGCGCGGTGGCACCGGTCAGCCCGGCCGGCACGGCGGAGTACAGCGGGACGAAGGTGCCCCGGTAGACGTAGTCGGACAGGGTCTCCCGGTCGAGCAGGTGGGCCACGGCCTGGCGGACCGCCAGGGCCTTGGCCGGGTCGGCCTCGTCCGTCGTGGCGCCGTACGGCTGGGTGTCGATGTTGAGCACGATGTAGCGGATCTCGCCTCCGGGGCCCTCGACGACCTTGACCTTGTCGTCCTTGCGCAGGTCGGCCACGTCGGTGGGGGACAGGCTGCGGTACGCGACGTCCACGGTGCCCTGCTGGACGTCGCGCTTGAGGCTGGACGACCGGGCGTAGTAGGTGACGGCGATCTTCTCGGTGCGCGGTGCGCCCAGCAGTCCCCGGTAGTCCGGGTTCGCCCGGTAGGCGATCTGCTCGTTGAGGCTGTAGCCGGTGATCGTGTAGGGGCCTGCGAACGGCTGACCGCTGACGATCGCGCTGTCGGGGGTGACCTCGTTGGCGGAGAAGACCTCCTCGTCCACGACGGGGCCAGCCGGCGAGGCCAGGACCTGCGCGAACGTCTGGTCGTCGGGGGTCTTCAGGTGGAACACCACGGTGGTGTCGTCCACGGTCTCGGTCTTCTCGAGGTTGCTCAGCAGCGCCGAGGGGCCGTTCGGGTCCTTGATGGCCAGCTGCCGGTCGAAGCTGAACTTCACGTCAGAGGCGGTCAGTGCGTTGCCGTTGGCGAACGTCAGGTCCGGCTTCAGCCTCACCGTGAACTCGGTGGGCGAGGTGAACCGCGCCGACTCGGCGATATCCGGCTCCGGGTCGGGGCTGCCGTAGGGGGTGTTCATCAGGAACGGGTAGACCTGGTTCATCACGGTGAACGACCCGTTGTCGTACGACCCGGCCGGGTCGAGACCGGTGACCTTGTCGGTGGTGCCGACCTTCAGCGCGCCCTCGTCGGTGCCCTGCGAGCAGCCGACCACCCCGGCCAGCGTCAGGGCTGCGACGAGCGCCACCGCGCTCGTCCTTCGGGTGAGTGCTCTGGTCATCTCGGTCCTTCAGTCTTCCAGTCTCAGTCTTCCAGTTTCAGTCTTCCAGTACCGTGTAGCGGGCCTCGTCGTACAGCCAGTCCCCGGCGGCGTCCACGTAGCCTCGCCGGTTCTTGGTGGTCGCCCAGAAGTACACGGTGCCGTCAGCGGCGACGACCTGTCCCGTGATCGTACCCAGACCGGTCGCCCCGCCGGAGCCGTCGAGCACCATCCGCAGGCCGTTGTCCGATACCACCTGGACGTAGGCGTCCGCCCAGGCGGTCGCGGCGCGGTACGGGGCGGGGACGTCGAAGGTCTGGCCGGTGGTCAGGTTGTGCACCGTGGACCCGGTGGCGTCGGTGAACAGGCGGTCCGACAGCGCTGTGGTCATGCCCGTCGGCAGCGGGGTGGAGGTGCCCTCGGGCAGCGTCACCAGCCGGGCGGTGCCGTCGGCGGCGCTGGCCACGCAGGTGCGCACCTTAGTGCTCCCTGCCGTGCTCTCGTTGCACACCGCGGACTCGGTGCCCGGGTCCACCACGACCTCCAGACCCACGGTGACCAGACCGGTGCTGGTGCCCCCGGCGGCCGAGGTCACCTGGTAGCCGGTGACGCTGCCGTCGGTCGCCAGCAGCGGGACGATACCCGTCCAGTCCCGGCCGGTCCTGGTCAGCGTGGTGTCCACGAAGTACCACGACGGGCCGGTCGACACCCAGCCGTAGCCGTCCACGAGCCCTCCGGCCCGGGTGAAGGTCTGGGTCGAGGCCCACGACCCGGTCTGGTCGAGGTAGCGCTGCATACCCCTGGTGTCGAGGACCGGGACCGGCCACCCGCCCGTGCCTGCCTGGTGCCCGTCGGCGAGGACGAGGCTCGCCACGTCGTCGGGCAGCCTGGTCGTGGTGCCGGTGGTCGCGTCGTGCAGGTACGGTGCCGTGGTCCGTCCGCCCTGCTCGGTGGCCGGGACCCAGACCACCGCGGCGTCCAGGGCGATCCCGGGGGGCAGGTCGGACGGGGCCAGGTCCGGCAGGGTCACGACGCTGGGCCCCTGCTCGGTGCCCGCCGTCGCGTAGCCGGGCAGCGGACCGCAGGTCACGGTGGTGACGTTCAGGCTGGTTTCGGGGCTCGTCTCGGTGTCCGTCAGGGTGCCGATCGCCTCGCCCGTGGCGTCCAGGGCGTCGAGCTGTCCGTCACCCCAGGCCAGGAGGACGTCGGTGCCGTCGGTGGCGGGGCAGAGCCGGTGCGCGCGGTAGGTCGGCCGCACCACGACCCGCCCCGACTGGTCGACGAAACCCACCCGGCGCACCGTCGTGCCGTCGGCCGACGCAGTGTCCCGGACCAGCGGGAACAGACGCCCGTCGGCCGTGGCGGTCTGGGTCGCGGTACCAGGGGCCGCGATCGGGGCGCGCTCGGTGCAGGCGCCGGTGAGCAGGGCTGCCGTCGTGGCCGCGACGGCGAGCCTCGTCCAGCCGCGGGCGTGAACCGCGCTTCTCGCCACCTTGGTCACGGTTCTTGAGGGTAGCTGCCCGTCCGGTGCTGCGGAGTCAGACGGCGGGTGATCGCTGCTCCAGGTCGAGCAGGTGACGTTTGCGCTCCAGCCCCCCGGCGTACCCGGTCAGCCCGGACCGGCCGACGACGCGGTGGCAGGGCACGACGATCGACAGCGGGTTGCGGCCCACCGCCGCCCCGACCGCCCGGGAGGCCGCCGGACGGCCGAGCGCTACGGCCAGTGCACCGTAGGTCGTGGTCTGGCCGTACCCGATCTGCGCCAGCGCCGCCCAGACCGAGCGCTGGAACGGTGTGCCCACGGTCCGCAGCGGCAGGTCGAAGGTCTGGCGCTGACCGGCGAGGTACTCGTCGAGCTGGGTGGTCACGGCGGCGAACACCGCACCGGGCTCCACGGGTGCTCCGATCCGGTCGGGCCGCGGGGCAGGCCGGTGACCGTCGAAGTACAGGCCGGTGAGCGCACCGTCGTCGTCGGCGACGAGGGTGAGCGGGCCGAGCGGCGAGGGGATCGTCGTGTGGCGCACAGGGCCTCCTCGGGATGGTTCTCCGGTCCGGGTTCCGTGCGGTCGTTCACTGATCACAGACGACCGCACGCCTGGCAAGCCTACGGTGCGGCGACGGTGACGTAGCCCGCGTCGGCGACGGTCTGGCGGCCCTGGTCGGTGCCCAGCCAGGCGACCACCTGGCGGGCGGGGCTGTCGGCCGGCTCGGTGGCGCGGATCACGGCGTAGAAGTCGTTGACCCACGGGTAGCTGCCGTCGGCGATAGTGGTCGGGTTCGGCGCGATCCCGTCGATGGTGACGATCCGGACGCCCGAGACGGCGTACTGGTTGGTCACGTAGTAGTACACCGAGTAGCCCAGGGCGGTGCCGGTGTTGTCGTAGGCGGCCACCCCGTCCACCAGATCGCCCATCTCGGTGGCGACCAGCTCGGTGGGAGGATAGGCCATCGCCGTGCTGCCCATGACGAGCTTGCGCATCAGGGCCTGCGAACCGGACGCCTCGGGACGCTGGAAGGCCACGATCGGGGCGTCCGGGCCGCCGACCTGCGACCAGCGGGTGATCGTCCCGGTGTAGATGTCACGCACCTGCTCGGACGTCAGGTTGCGCACCGGGTTGGACTCGTTGGTGAGGAACACCAGCGCGTCACGACCGATGGGCGTGAACTCCAGAGTCCTGGACTCCATCGTCCCGCCGTCGGGGTCGATACCGGTCTGCTCGGCCGGTTCGTAGGCCAGCAGCAGGTCCGCACTGCCCTCGGCCAGGTTCCGGTAGGCGTAGGGGGTGGTGCTGAACTGCACCGAGCTTTCGGCGATGGTGGCGTCCAGACCGGTGGTGCGCTGCAGGACCAGCACGCCCAGCGGGACGGTCGCGGTCGAACCGTCCATCCGGGGGAAGTCCGCCGGGGCCATGATCGGCTCGTAGACGCTCGACGGCTCGGAGGCCGGGGCCGTACCGGTGCCGGGCGTACCGGTGACGGTCGGTGCGTCCGGCGTGCAGGCGGCCAGGGCCAGGGCCGCGGCCAGACCGACCGCGGCGAGCCAGGCAGGACGGCGCCCGGTGGCATATGTAGTGGTGTGCATATCAGTCCTCCATCAGCCGGTACCGGGATCCGCGGTAGAGCCAGGTGCCGGTGGCGTCGACCCAGCCTTGCTGGTCACCGGCGTGGGCCCAGTAGTACATCTTGCCGTCGACGGTGACGACGGTCCGCTCCACGGTGGCCAGCGGGGTGACGGCGCCGGTGGCGTCCAGGACCAGGCGCAGCCCGTTGTCGGACTCGCAGACGACGTACGCGTCGCCGCCAGGGTTCCACCCGTCGTCTATCACGGCGTGGAACGGGGCGGGGACGTCGAACGTCTCGCCGGTCGTGGTGCGGAACACCCGGGTGCCGTCGGCGGTGGCGACCAGCTGTGCCGACAGCACGGTGGTGAACCCGTCGGGCAGCGGGGTCGAGGCGCCGTCGGGCAGCCTGACCAGCCGGGGCCCGGTGCCGTCGACCACCAGGCAGGCCGCGTCGGACGTGTCGTGCGACTGGTAGCACCTGGTGCGCGACGTCCCAGGGGCGGCCAGGACCGTCAGGTCCGGTGCCAGCAGGCCGGTGCGGGCCGTCTCGGGATCGTCGGACCCGTCGTCGTCCGGCAGGGTGACCGTGTAGCCCAGGACGCTGGCGAACAAGGGGTTGGTCGCACGGGGCGGTCGGGTCGTGAAGACCGGCCAGATCTGGCCGTAGTCAGGGCTGACCTGGCGGAGCGAGGGGTTCACGAAATAGCTCGACGTGCCGTCCGAGACGGCGGCGTACCCGTGGGCGAACGGCCGGGCCGTCGAGAACCCAGGCGGCGCCACCCAGCGGCCGGAGCGGTCGATGTACCCCTGCTGGCCGGTGCTTCTGGCCGGGACCGGCCACTCGCCTGTCGACACGGGTGACAGGGTGACGGGGTAGTGGTAGGAGTCCCAGCTGATAGGGGACAAGTAGTCCTGGCCGGTGCCTCCGGCGGCGGTCTGGACGCGTCGGCCAGTCCGGTGGATCAGCTCGGCGGACCGCGCCAGCAGCCAGTCGTCGTCCACGGCAACGCCTGTGTCCGCTGTGCGCGCGTCCAGCTGGTCCGACCGGGACAGGTCGGGCAGGGTCGCGATCCAGTCCTCCCATCCCCAGGTTTCGTTCGGATCGTGGTTGTCGTAGTTGTTCGTCGTGCGGTAGAGCGAGACGTAGCCGGGCAGCGGACCGCAGCTGGCACCGGCGAGGCTGGCCTGGGTCGACCCGACGACCCGGCCGTCGGCGTCCAGCACGTCCACCCGGTCGTCGGCCTGCGCGACCACCAGGGCCTCTCCCCGCGGACCGGGGCACAGTCTGTACTCGACGTAGATCGGCTCAGCCACGAGCCGTCCCGAGGTGTCGACGAAACCGATCCGGTCGTGGTTCTTCGACAGTACGAAGCCGTTAGCCCGGACTGACGGGGAATAGTGCCAGACCGGCAGCAGCGGCCCAGCGTTGCGCGGGGTCGGGTCGTCCGTCGTGCAGACGACCAGGGCGACGAGGGCTGTGGCGAGCAGGGCACCGATCCGGTTCAGGGCCCGCATCGCCAGGACGTCCTTTCCGATAGTGAGACTGGTTCTGGTCCAGCACATTACCGGATGGTCGCCGTCGATTCTGGAGCCAGCCGAACGGTCAGGCTGGCGGTGTGCCGTCCACGGTACCGCTGAGCACGGTGCCGTCCGGTACGACGCCACCGGAAGGCCCGAGGACGACGTCGCCGACGACGGTGACGTCCCGGCCGAAGGTCCAGTCCCCGAGCACCCGCAGCGAGGTGGCGCGGCGCAGGGACGGCACCCCGTGGGCGAAGCGTTCCTCGAACCCGGCGATCGTCCGGTACGCCTGCGCCAGCTCGACGACCGGTGCGTTCTCGACGACCAGCCGCAGCCGGGCGTCGGCGGTGACCGCGTAGGCGTCCGAGCGCAGCAGCGCCAGCTCGTCGGTGGTCTTGACCGGCAGGAAGCGGGACCGGTCCACCACGATCGCCGTCGCCCCGGCGAACACCTCGACGGCCGCGCCCATCGCCGACTCGACCTGGACGACCTGCGGTGACGTCGGGTCGGTCGGGTCGACGGTCTTGACGTTGCGGATCAGCGGCAGGCCGAGCACCCCGCCCCGCTCGACCAGCGTGGCGCGCAGCGCCGCCAGGTCCCACCACAGGTTGTTGGTGTGGAAGTACGGGTGCCGGTCGGTGTCGGTGAAGCAGTCCATCTCGTCGGCCGGGGTCTGGGCGGTGTCGCGCAGCACCAGCCGACCGTCGGCCCGGCGGACCGCCAGGTGCCCGCCCTTGCGGTCCATCACGGTGCGGCGGCACAGCTCGGCGGCGTACGGGGCGCCCGAGGCGGCGAACCAGCCCGCGACCCGGGCGTCCGGTCCGGCACCCAGGTTGTCGGAGTTCGACACCGAGGCGTACGCGAACCCCGCGTCCAGCAGCCGGTCCAGCACCCCGGCGGACAGCAGCGCCGGGTAGACGTCGCCGTGCCCGGGCGGGCACCACTCCAGCTCTGGGTCCGCGGGCCAGGACACCGGGGTGAGGTCGTCGGCGCGCAGCTTCGGCTCCCGGGACTGCAGGACGTCGAGCGGCAGGTCGTCGACCGGTAGTCCCGGGTAGGGGTGCAGCGCCGCCAGGGTGTCGTCGTGGGTGCGGAACGAGGTCAGGAACAGCAGCGGCAGCCGGGCGTCCCAGATGCCTCTGGCGGCCAGCACCTGGGTGGCGAGCAGGTCCAGGAAGCTGCGCCCGTCGCGCACCGGCAGCAGCGACTTGGCCCGGTCCAGGCCCATCGACGTGCCCAGGCCGCCGTTGAGCTTGATGATCACGGTCCTGGCCAGGGCGGCGCGGGCGGCGTCGTCGGTCACCGTCACCGCGTCCAGCCGGGGCGGGTCGGTCAGGGGGGCGATGGACGCCTCGCTGATCAGCCCGGTGGCCCCGGCCTCCAGCTGGCGGTAGTACGCGGTGAAGACGTCGATCGGCACCGGGTCGACCTGGGCGGCGCGCATCGCCTGCTGGGCGGCCCGCAGGCCCGCCTCGCTCATCGGGCTGTCACCGCCGGGTGGGCGGCCCAGACGGCGGCCACCACGCTGTACCCGGTGCCGCCGGTGACCAGCCACGTCATCCGTCCGCCCGCTCCCGTCCTGAGATGTGGTGTCCACCCTAGCGCCACTACCTGCACGGTCGCCCAGCAGCCAGACCACAGGAGCGGACGACCCCGCGTACCAGACGGTACGCGGGGTCGTCAGGCAGGAGACGGTCAGCCGAAGACGCCGCCGCTGGACGACTACTGGGCCGCGCCGTAGTAGACGCCCTCGCTGGGCTGGATCAGCACATAGCCCTGACCGCCGAACGCGACCTGGAAGGTCTCGCCGGTGCCGCCGCGGAGCATCGTGCCGAGACCGCCGGCGTCGGTGCGCAGGCTCGTGGTCACCCCAGACGTCCACAGCACGACGGCCTGCGGGTCGCCGAACGTCGGGGCGGACGCCACGTCCAGCGCCACCGGGACGCCGTCGGAGGTCACCGCGACATACCCCGTGCCCTTCAGCACGACGTTGAACAGGCCACCGGCCATCGCGCCGCCGATGAGCGCCTTGGCGCCCTTGCCCTGGACTCTCTGGATGTCCCACTGGATCGAGGAGGAGAAGGCCAGGACCGACGACCCGTTGATCGTGACCATGTCGTTCTCCAGGTACAGCACCTGGACCTCCTGGGCCCGCGAGGCGAGGAAGAGCTCGCCCTGGCCGGTCGCCTCCATCAGGCTGACGCCCTCGCCGGTGACCGCGCCCTTGAGCATCCGTCCCACACCCTGGCTCTTCTTCTTGAAGTGCACATCACCCTGGTAGGCGACCATCGAGCCCTCCAGGCACTGTACTGGCCCGAAGTTCATCTGGACCTTGAGAAGCTTCTTGTTCTGCAGCTGGAACTGCTGGTTGGACGCGACTTCCTGGAAGTCGGTGAACAGCGAACCATGAATCGGCATCGTGATCCTCGTAGTCGTTCTGGGCTGGGTCGGCCCGGTGTGGGCCCGGCCTCACGAGGCTATCGCACCTCTGCGCCGGTTCTGGGTGGAGTCGTGCACGGATCTCGTCACATATGTCTCAGGCTGGCATGCGGGCACGCCTACGGTGCCGCCGTCGGCAGTGGCGCTGCTGCTCTGTTCCGCCTCGTAGCACGCACTGCAGCACGCTCTGGCTATGGCGTCACGACGACGATGCCCGGTTCGTGGCCCGGGGTGCCCAGGGCGAGCAGGGCGGCGGGGGCGTCGTCCAGCGTGGTGGTGCGGTGGACCAGGCGGGACGGGTCGAGGCTGCCGGCGGCGACCGCGGTGAGCAGGGCGGGGTAGTCCCGGGCGGACATGCCGTGGCAGCCGTACAGCTCCAGCTCCCAGGCGATCACCCAGGCCATCGGCAGGGCGGTCCAGGCGTCGTCGGCCAGCAGCAGGCCCACCTGGACGTGACGGCCGCGGCGGCGCAGGGACAGCACCGACGTGGCGGCGGTGCTGGGGGAGCCGAGCGTGTCCAGGCTGATGTGGGCGCCACCGTTGGTGGCCTTGGTGAGCAGCGCGGCGGTCTCCTCCGGCGTCCCGGCTGGTTCGACGGCATCGGCGCCCAGGACGGCGGCCGCCTCCCGGGCGCCGGGTGAGGGGTCCACGGCGACGACGTGCGCCCCGGCCGCCTGCGCCACCATCACCGCCGACAGGCCCGCCCCGCCGGCGCCGACGACGACCACCTCGTCGTAGGGACGGACCCGGCCATGGGTGTGCAGCGCCCGGTACGCGGTGGCCAGCCGGCAGCCCAGCGAGGCCGCGACCACCGACGACAGCTCGGACGGCAGGGCGACCAGGTTGGTGTCGGCGTGGTGCACCGCGACGAGTTCGGCGAACGACCCGTCGTCGGTGGATCCCGGCTGGCGCTGGTACGGGCAGACCTGGTGCTGACCGGCCGCGCAGACCGGGCAGGTGCCGCAGGCGCAGGCGAACGGCGTGGTGACCCGTGACCCGGGGGACCAGTGCCGCACGTACGGACCGGCCTGCACGACCGTCCCGGCTAGCTCGTGGCCGGGGACGAACGGCAGGGTCACATCGGGGTCGTGCCCGGCCCAGGCGTGCCAGTCGCTGCGGCACACTCCGGTCGCCTCGACCCGCAGCACCACGCCATCGGACGGGCAGGTCGGTTCGGGCAGGGTCTCGACCGAAGGAGACTGACCGAACTCACGGACGACAACAGCACGCATAAGACCTATCGTGCCAGAGTCGTGTGCTGGCTTGTCGGCCGTTGGACCGGGTGAACGGTGCGGCGGGGCCGTCGGCCGGTCCGGAAACGGGACCGACGACCCAGGCCGTCCCGTGACTGGTTCTGGGAGCGTCATAAGCGCTCTGACGACCGCGTCGTCGCCGGGCGGCGCTAGCCGGGCCGGGTCTGGTCTGGTGTCCCCTGGCTGTCGCGCACCTGGGACACGAAACGGTCGACGGCCTCGCGGTCGATCGCGTCGACATCGGCCTTGATCTTGGTGCCGGTCGCACGTCTGAAGGCGAACCGGTCGGTCATCGCGATCCGGCCGGACCAGAGGCGACCGCCGAGGAAGCCGACCGCTACGGCCCGGTCCAGCAGCTCGGCCGGGAAGGCCTGGCTGGTCGTGGTGTCACGTCTGGCGGGGTCGGTCTCCAGGCCGCCGACGAACAGGGCGACCGGTTTGCCGTCCAGGGCCGCCGACCCGGCGAGCTGCTTCATCGGCTCCAGCGGCTGCCCCAGGTAGACCGGCGTGCCCAGGACCACCAGGTCGTAGCCGGACAGGTCGGGCGTGCCGTCGGCCAGGTCGAACGCCTCCGCGTCTGGGCCCAGCTGCTGGGCGATGTGGTGAGCGATATCACCGGTGGTCCCGTACCGGGACGCGAAGACGACAGCAGTGGCCATGGGGCATCTCCACAGTCTTGGGTCCAGGACCAGGCCAGCATACCAAGACGTATGGCAGGGCCAGTATAGTAGTGTGGCGGTGCCGCACTTCCTCGGGACCGGCCTATCTTTTGGGTTTCTTCTCGACCGGCGGCACCGTCATCAGGATTCGGACAGCGGTGAAGCGATACTCGCGGTAGTGGGGCTCGCCCCATCCGAGCTTGACCGGGGATACGACGAGAGTCGTTCCTTCTTGCGCGATCCGGTAGCCCTTCGATGGTTTGATAAGGTTCTCGGCCTTCCTGACCGCGATCTCCATGAGCTGGTGCATCGCGTCTTGCTCAGTTCCTGTGACGACGCCGAGGCGTTCGTGCCGAAACCGATGGTAGTCGCTATCGTCTATTTCTCGGCGCAGCTCCCAAGACTGTGACGGGGGATCGGCTGGCCCGTCGGTCGACTGGTCGGCGCCGAAGGCTCGCGGCGGGGTTCCCCAGACCGGTGGCGTCGGTATATGGGTCACTGGACTGCGCCCTTCCTGGTCTGATAGGTGGTCCAGACCTTACAGCCCCGGACGGCGCCCGATGGTCAGTGTCACCGGTCGGGAGACCTCGGCGAAGAAGTCGTTGCCCTTGTCGTCCACCACGATGAAGGCGGGGAAGTCGCGGACCTCGATCTTCCAGACCGCTTCCATGCCCAGCTCGGGGTACTCCAGTACCTCGACCGCGGTGATGCAGTCCTGGGCCAGGCGGGCGGCGGGACCGCCGACGGACCCCAGGTAGAACCCGCCGTGCGCGGCGCAGGCGTCGGTCACGGCCGCCGAACGGTTGCCCTTGGCCAGCATGACCAGGGATCCGCCCGCGGCCTGGAACTGGTCGACGTAGGAGTCCATGCGGCCTGCGGTGGTCGGGCCGAACGAGCCCGAGGCGTAGCCTTGCGGGGTCTTGGCCGGACCGGCGTAGTACACCGGGTGGTCGCGCAGGTACTGCGGCATGGGTTCCCCGGCGTCCAGGCGCTCGGCGATCTTGGCGTGGGCGATGTCCCGGGCCACCACCAGGGGGCCGGTCAGGGACAGGCGGGTCTTGACCGGGTACTTGCTCAGCTCGGCGCGGATCTCGGCCATGGGCCGGTTCAGGTCGATCGCGACGACGTCACCGCCCAGGTCTTCGTCTACCACGTCGGGCAGGTACTGGCCGGGGTCGGTCTCGAGCTGTTCGACGAACACACCCTCAGGTGTGATCTTGCCCAGGCACTGCCGGTCGGCCGAGCACGACACGGCCATGGCCACGGGCAAGGACGCGCCGTGCCGGGGCAGGCGGACGACGCGCACGTCGTGGCAGAAGTACTTGCCGCCGAACTGCGCGCCGATCCCCAGCTGCCGGGTCAGCTCCAGCACCTGCTGCTCCAGCTCGAGGTCCCGGAACCCGTGCCCGGTGCTGCTGCCTGACACCGGCAGCGTGTCGAGGTACTTGGCGGAGGCGTACTTCGCGGTCTTGAGGGCGAACTCGGCCGATGTGCCGCCGATGACGATCGCCAGGTGGTACGGCGGGCAGGCCGCGGTGCCCAGCCCCCGGATCTTCTCTTCCAAGAACTTCAGCAGCGAGTCCGGGTTGAGGATGGCCTTGGTCTCCTGGAACAGGTACGACTTGTTGGCCGACCCGCCGCCCTTGGCCATGAACAAGAACTTGTAGCCGGTCTCGTGGCCCGGTGCGGTGTCGGCGTACAGCTCGATCTGCGCGGGCAGGTTCGTCCCGGTGTTGCGCTCGTCGAACATGGTGATCGGGGCGTTCTGCGAGTAGCGCAGGTTCAGCGTGGTGTAGGCGTAGAACACCCCGCGGGACAGCGGTTCTTCGTCGGTGCCGTCGGTCAGCACCTGCTGGCCCCGCTTGCCCATGATGATCGCGGTGCCGGTGTCCTGGCACATCGGCAGCACGCCCGCGGCGGCGATAGCGGCGTTCTGCAGCAGGTCCATGGCCACGAACTTGTCGTTGGCCGACGCCTCCGGGTCGTCGCAGATGGCCCGCAGCTGGGCCAGGTGGGCCGGGCGCAGGTAGTGCGCGATATCGTGGAACGCGGTGCTGGCCAGCAGCGTCAGTGCTTGTGGGGCGACCTTGAGGAACGTCCGCCCGTCAGCCTCGACCAGGCTCACCCCCTGGTCGGTGATCTGGCGGTAGGTGGTGGTGTCGGGTCCGGTCGGCAGCAGGTCGGAGTAGGCGAACTCGGGCATCGGTGCTCCTTAGGGCTCCTTGATCAGCACCACCGATCTTGCCCCATGTCGGCCACCGACCACAGAGGGGACCGCCGCGAAGAACCGGACGTCTGTCCGTCCGGTGAACGAGGTGCGAGCTGACGCACCTGGTGCTGCAGGCCGTCCCCGGCGCTGGAGGTCCGTGGTACTGCGGGAGGACCCGGTCGGCGACCTCAGTAGGACGACAGCCCGCGACCGCGCTGTCTAGGGGCGGTACGACGAGGTCGGTCTCGACGTCGTACTTTGATCGGATCGACGCAGAGACTGTCATAACATTGATCTCTTGACAAGAGTTCACCCGTTGCGTCCGCTCGCCCAGGCAGGACATGTCTGACAGCATGTACGCCATGCGCAACTACAGGAAGACAGTAGTTACCGCCCTCCTCGCCGCTGGGGCCTTCGGGCTCGCCGGGTGCGATGGGGAGGGGGGTAACTCCGTAGACCTCCCGTCGGACCAGGCGAAGACCGACCAGACGGATGCCGACCAGCCTGAGGTTGACAAGGCTCAGGGTCGTGCAGGCACGAGGGACAACCCATATCCCGTCGGATCGACCATCAAAGGCAAGGAATGGGAGGTCACGATCAACAGTGTCACCCTCGGCGCCAATGATGCGGTGGCGGCTGAGAACCAGTTCAACGATCCTCCGCCGGAGGGTAAACAGTACGCTCTGGTGAACATCACTGCGACCTATGTCGGTACCGAGTCGTCGACCCCCTGGGTCACCATCAAGTATGTCGGTGCTGATGGTTCGACTGCGTCGTCGTACGACGCATCAGCGGTCGTACCCGACGAGTTCAACAGTTACACCGAGCTGTACCAAGGTGGCTCTGCGACCGGCAACATCGCCCTGCTGGTGCCGATCGAGGCCCCAGAGACAGGTGCGCTGTCGGTCGAACCAGACATGATCGGCGACAAGTCGTTCGTCGCCATACAGTAGACCTGGCGGCACGAAGACCAAGTGTGCGACCTCGCGGCAAGTATGGGCGGCTCGCGGTGGTCAGGTCTGGTGGGCTCGGGCGGTGGTGCGGACGGAAGGCTGCTGGGAGGTGTCGGCACCGCCACCCCGGGCGGGTGGTCAGGACAGTGGGTGGTCAGGACAGTGGGGACGGTTCCTAACGTCTTGTTGGCCTGACCAGGCAAGACGTTAGGAACCGTCCCCACTGTCCCACCCACTCGGGTGCGTTCCAGCCCTGTCGTGTCGAGGTCTGGCCGGTTAGCGCGCAGGTTCCGGAACGTCTCGTCGAGGATCTGCTCGGTCCACTTCGGCTGTACCAACCGGGCCAGCCCGACCCGGATCAGCACGTCTCTCAGTGTTGAGGGGTACAGAACGTTGGCGTCGTAGAGGACGACTGCGGGCATCAGACCAGACCGAGCTCGTGGGCGTCGGCAGCCAGCACATCGGCGGCCGCTCTGCGGCGTGCGTCGTCCTCGTGCAGGTAGCGGACCAGCGAGGCTGCTTTGACCCTGCGGTGCGTGCCGACGGTGCGGAACTCGATCTGCCCGGCATTGAGCAGCCCGATCAGGAACGGGCGCGAGACGTTCAGCGCGTCTGCGGCCTGCTGGGTCGTCAACTCAGCGTGCGCGGGTACGACCGTCACGCTCTCGCCCTGCGCGAAGCTCTCGAGCACCTGCGCGAGCGCCGTCAGCACTGAACGCGGCATTACCACGTCGCTGCGCCCGTTGACGTGCAGCCGCACCGGACCGTCGATGTCGAGCGTGGTGCCCAGCTGTCGGAGCGCCGAAGCAGCCAGTTCGGCGTCCTTCGGCTCAGGTACCAGAGTCGCTACCTGGCTCACCGGCCGACCTCCTAACGCAACAGTCGAATCAATCGAAATAAGTGTATCAGAGGGCGAGTGCGGGCTGGCCGCCGCTTTCAGCGCGTCGGACGTCGGGTCCGCCCAGGTCAACGTGCTGCTCGACAAGATCCGTCACCTCAGCGCGACCGCCGAGGTCCTGGCGGCGTCGTGAAACCCCCGCCGCGCGCGAGGTCAACCTGCCCGTCCGGCGCCGACCAGGCGGCCGGGCAGCGGTTCTTGGCCTGTGCTGTCGACATCGGCCTCGCATCCGACGGTGGAGGTTCAGGACAGATGCCACAGTGCCGAGGCAGGCACGGCACTGGCGTTTCGGCATGCCGACGAACCAGGTGTCCCATCGGTGACCGTGCAGGTGAAACCATGTAGGCGCTCTACCTCACTGGACTATCTGCCGCTGGTCATCTGGACTGTCTGCCGCACCTTCGCTGGAACATCTGCCGCAACGAAGAGGTGGGTCCGACCGTTGTCCGCACGCGGTGGATCCTGGGCTGACCAGGCCGTCCCCGACACTGGCGGGCCGTGGTACTGCGGGAGGACCCGGTCCGCGACCTCAGTAGGACGACAGCCCGCGGCCGCGCTGTCTAGGCTGCTGGCCGACATCGTCCATAGACGCAAATTTTGCGAGGTGTTGGTAGTTTCATGAACACGAGCGCGAACGACGACAGCCTGGCGGTCACGACCCGTGAGGGGCGCCGCTTCTGGAACTACCCGCGACCGGGCTACGAGGGTCTACGTCGGTGGTTGCCGTCCTGGCGGTTCGTGCTGGTGTCGATGGTCGCCGTGGTGTGCCTGGTGGTCGGCGGAGGCTTCGTCGCCTACTCCCGCGTCAAGATCCCTGACTACAACGCTGATGTCCGGGACCAGACCACCACGGTCTGGTTCGCCGACCCGGCCCGGTCCGGCGACCCGAGCGCCCACGGCGAGAAGATGGGCCAGTACCCCGGGGCGAGACGGGAGATCATCCCCTGCGACGAGGCGGACGCCGAGAGCAAGGGCCAGGACAGCTGGATCCCCCAGCACGTCAAGGACGCCGTCGTCGCCTCGGAGGACCGTGGCTTCTGGACCGACTCCGGGGTTACCGTCCGGGCGTTGGCCGGCCGCGGCGGCATCCCCACGCTGACCCAGCAGTACGTGGACAACTACTACGACGGCACCAGGTCTGGTTACTTCGGTCGGCTCGAGGAAGCGCTGCTGGTGGTGAAGATCAACCAGGAGCAGAGCAAGGACGAGATCATCTGCCGCTACCTGAACACGATCTACTGGGGCCGCGGCGAGACCTACGGCATCCAGGCCGCTGCCCAGACCTATTTCGGCAAGGACGCCAAGGACCTGGACGTCTCCGAGGCGGCGCTGCTGGCCGGGATCATCCCCTCACCGAACCGGTGGGACCCGGCCGACAACCCGGAGAAGGCCGAGCAGCGCTGGAACCGCACCCTGGACTACATGGTCGCCGACCCCAAGCTCAAGACCGGTCTGACGGCCGAGCAGCGGGCCGCCCTCACGTTCCCGCAGGTTCTGCCCTACCAGCCGGAGCCGGTGTACGCCGGGCCCAACGGCTACCTCATGGAGGCGGCTCGGCAGGAGGCGGCGGCGCTGGTCAACGTGTCTGAAGCAGAGCTGATGCGCGGCGGCTACACGATCATCACGACCATCGACCAGGACATGCAGGCGATGGCCGTCGAGTCGGGCCGACGCCTCATCGAAGGTGAGCTGAGCGGCGGTGCGGCGCCCAGCCTGTGCGACCCCGACGAGGACCCCGACTGCCCGGGGACCTTGCGGGTGGCGATGGTGACGCTCGACCCGGCGGACGGGTCGATCCGGGCGATGTACTCCGGCCAGGACTTCCTGGCCGACCAGTACAACCGGGTGACCCAGGGCAGGGCCCAGGCGGGGTCGACCTTCAAGCCGTTCACCCTGGTCGCCGCACTGGAGGACGGTATCTCGCTGCGCTCGGTGTACTCCGGCGCCAGCCCCCGGACCTTCGACGTCCCCGGCAAGGACTGGACGGTCGTCAACTACGGCAACGCCAGCTACGGCGACATCGACCTCCTCAGGGCCACTGCCGACTCGGTGAACACGGTGTACACCGAGCTCAACATCGAGGTCGGGCCCGAGAGGACCGCGTCCGTGGCGCAGAAGGCAGGTATCACCCCACCGCCGGGGGGCGAGCTGTCCCAGACGCAGTCCAACGTGCTCGGCTCGGACGCGGTCCGCCCGATCGACATGGCCCAGGCCTACGGCGTGTTCGCCGAGCAGGGGCTGAAAGCCGAACCGCATATCGTCTCCCGGGTGATCGGCCCGGACGGCGCGACCTGGGACACCGACACCCGCACCACCCGGGTGTTCCCCGCCGATGTCATGGCCGATACGGTCACCGCCCTGCAGGGCCCGGTCCAGAACGGTTCGGCGCGCGAGCACGTCGCACCCCTGGGAAGGCACATCGCCGGGAAGACCGGCACCTCCAGCGACAACAAGTCCGCCTGGTTCGTCGGGTTCACCACCGACGTCGTCACCGCGGTCGCCCTGACCCAGGAAGGCCCGGGGGGTTCCGAGGTGTCGATCACCCCGTGGGGCAACGTCATCCAGGTCACCGGCGGATCCTGGCCCGCCGCGCTGTGGGCCGACTACATGGGCCCGGTCCTGGACCTGCCAGCCTATGCGGAGGACACGCCCTTCCCGCCGCCCGCGAACGTCGGCCGCTGACGGTGTTCGCCGCCGCGAAGGGTCTGTCTGGTGGCCCTCGCGGCGGTGCCTGTGGAGCCATTTCGAGACTTTTGTCGCGGATTCGAGAGGTTTACTCTCGAATCCGCGACAAAAGTCTCGAATCGGCGCTGTCGCGTCACCATGCGTCGAGCAGGGGGCAGGTCGTCCCTCACAGCTGGGAACCGGCGGCTGAACACTTGCGGAGCGCGGCAATCTCGGCGCGGACCCGGGCATGCGCTGCGCGGCCGTCCACGAGGTCTGCGGTGTGGTCGAGGATCTCCGCGACGCGCCGGTTGACGACCTTGCTCCAGGCTGCATCGATATCGGCCTGGTCGGTGTCGGTGTCCTGTTCCACGCTGAGCAGGAGCTGGTGGGCCGCCTCAAGGCGCTCGCCGACATCAAGCGCTCTGCCCGCTCTGATGTAGTCCGCCAGCCTCGATGTCATGCATCGAGTGTACGGTGGCGCACCGACATCGAACAGAGACCGACGATCGCGGGATCGCGGGGGTGAGTCGGGTTTGTGCGCGCCGCTGACCGGCAAGATCCCAGTCCGAGACCGGGTACCCGCGACGCACGGACCCGCGGGTCCGCGCCTCGAAGGCCGGGAACCGGCCGAGCCAGGGGGTCCAGGGGGACCGGCGGTCCCCCTGGCGGGGCTGGGCCCCGCACAGTATGACGAGAGCGACGAGGCTCGCGTTCCGCGAGCACACGTCGCCCTCGATCTCGTCGGGGTGGCGGGATTTGAACCCACGACCTCTTCGTCCCGAACGAAGCGCGCTACCAAGCTGCGCCACACCCCGTGAAGCTGGACCAGCATAGCCGATCTGGGGGGGCCGGTGTCATCCTGTTTCTTCAGGAGGCTGGGACCAGGCGCAGCAGGGTGGCCTCGGGGCGGCAGGCGAAGCGGACCGGGGTGTAGGGCGAGGTGCCCAGGCCCGCGCTGACGTGCAGCCACATCGAACCGGCTCCGCCGCGGGCGTCGGGGCGGGCCCCCGGCCAGCCGTGCAGGCCCTTGGCCCGGCGGGTGTCCAGGTCGCAGTTGGTGGTCAGGGCGCCGTAGCCGGGGACCGCGAGCTGGCCGCCGTGGGTGTGCCCGGCGATGGTCAGGTCGACCTGGTCGGTGTGGAACGCCTCGAGCACCCGGCGGTACGGGGCGTGGGTGACGCCGAGGTACAGGTCGACCTCGGCGGCGGCCGCGTCGGCGGGGCCGGGCATGACGTCGCGGTCCAGGTGGGCGTCGTCGGTGCCGACGAACGCGATCCGCCGGTCGTCCACGTCGAGCGTCGCACGGGTGTTGGTCAGGTCGGTCCAGCCGGCCGCGGTGAAGCGGTCGCGCAGGTCGTGCCACGGCAGGCTGGCGGTCTGGTCGGCCGGGCCGCGGGAGTCGGCGCGCAGGTAGCGTGCTGGATTCTTCAGGCGCGGGCCCTGGTAGTCGTTCGACCCGAAGACGAACACCCCGGGGCGGGCCAGGTGCGGTTCCAGCGCCCGCCCGACCAGGGGCAGCGCCTCGGCGTCGGCCCAGTTGTCGCCGGTGTCGACCACCAGGTGCGGGTCCAGGCCGTCCAGGTCGCGCACCCAGTCGGCCAGCCGGGTGCTGCGCGGGGTCAGGTGCAGGTCTGACAGGTGCAGCACCCGCAGCTCGGCCTGGCCGGGGGCGAGCACCGGCACCTGGACCTGACGCAGCACGTACCAGCGGGCTTCGACCAGCGACCAGGCCAGGGCGGCGGCGCCCAGGCCGCCGACCGCGACCAGAGCACGCCCGCTCGCCCCGTCCGCGGACGTGCCGTGGCGGGCGGCGGACCGGCAGGCGCACCCCAGGGCGCGACCTGATATGCGGGTGCGCCCCTTCTCGCCCGGCAGGAAGGATGCGGGGTCGATCACCCGGGGCCGTCCCGGTCGCGGTCGTGACCGCGGCGGTCGCGGTCGGCGCCGGGATCATGGCCGGGTGGCTGGCCGTTCGACACGGTGAGCACGACGACCGAACCGGACGTCGCCGTGCCGGTGGGCGACTGCTGCGCTACCAGGCCAGCCGGGACCAGCGACGCGACCTGGTCGGGGGCGACCGATGCGGTGAACCCGGCGTTCCGGAGCGTCGTCGTGGCCTCGTCCACCGACTTCCCGGTGACGTCCGGGACCGAGACCTGCCTGCCGTAGATGAGGTCGGGCGAACCCTCGCCGAAACCAGGGTTCGGCTGGCCGTCGTTGAGGGCCGCCACCGCGAACCGTTTCCAGGTCGGACCGGCGATCGTGGCGCCGTAGACCACGCTGTACCGGTGACCGCCGATGGTCTTCCGGTTGGCCGTCTCGAAGCCCTTGAGGCTGCCGCTCACGGCGACCGCCGCGGCCAGGCGGGGGGTGTAGCCGACGAACCAGGTGTACTCGTTGTTGTTCGACGTGCCGGTCTTGCCCGCAGCCGGGAACCCGGGGGAGCCGACGCTGCTCATGGTCCCGCCCCAGACCCCAGACATCGCCCGGGCGATGGTGTTCGCCACCGCGGGGTCGATCTCCTGCTTGCACCCGGCGTCGGGGACCGGTCTTTCCTGGCCTTTGGTGTCGACCACCTTGGTGATTGCGACGGGGGTGCAGTAGATACCGCCGGAGGCGAACGCGGCGAACGCCCCGGCCATCTGGAGCGTGGTGGTGTTGTCGGTGCCGATGACGTTGATCGGGAAGTGGTCGTTGAACGGCACCGGGATGTACTCGCCGTCATCGCCCCGCAGGGGCTGGCCCTTCTTCTCCCCGCTCAGGTGCTTGGGATTGGCCTGGACCACGCCTAGGTCGGCGGCCCGGCCCATGATCGTGCACAGGTTGAGCCTGGTCGCCATGGCCATGAACGCCCCGTTAACGGAGTTCCTGGTCGCGTCCTGCACGCTCATCGCCCCGCCCGCGTTCGGCGGAGAGTTGCCCACGAAGAAGGACCTGCCGCCCAGTCGGCCGTCGCACGAGGTGAACTGGGACATCTGGAAACTCCGGGGGGTGCCGTCGACGACGTCGCCCAGCGAGTGGCCCGCCTCCAGCCAGGCGAGCAGGGTGAACGCCTTGAAGGTGGAGCCCGGCTGGAAGCCCTGGTTGTTGTAGTACGGCTGGGCGACGTTGAGGTTGATCGCCGACTCTCCGGCCACCTCCCGGTTGGTCGCCGTCCAGTTGGTCGACTGCGCGAGGGCCTTGACCTGCCCGGTGCCCGGTTCGACCACGGCCATCGCCTGCACCACCCCGGACGGGTCGCCAGCCGGGACGCTGCGCTGGACCTCTTCGGTCGCCATCGGCTGGAGCCTCGGGTCGAGGGTCGTGGTGATCGTCAGACCGCCCTTCTGCCACAGCGCGGCACGGACCTCGGCGGTCTCGCCGAACACCTTGTCCTTCACGACGATCTTGGACACCCAGTCGCAGAAGTACCCGGACCCGTGGACGGCCTCCTCGGCGTGGCTGCAGCCCACCGGGGTGTCGGAGGGATTCAGGTATTCCTCGAGCGGTGTCGCGATGCCGGTGGTGTACTGCTCGTCGTCGATGTAGCCCTGCTCGTGCATGAGCGCGAGGACGACGTTGCGTCGCGTCTCCGACTCCTTGGGGAACCGGCGCGGGTCCAGGTTCGTCGGGTTCTTGGTGACCCCGGCGATGGTGGCGGCCTCCAGGTAGGTGAACTCCGGGTCCGCGGCCGACTTGCTGAAGTAGTACCAGGCGGCGGCCTCGGCCCCGTACACCGAGCTGGCGCCGAACTGGGCGATGTTCAGGTAGTCCTCGAGGATCCGCTCCTTGGCCCCGTCGCGGCCGAGCTCCGCGGTCAGGCGGTTCTCCAGGGCGATGGCCAGCCGGGCCTCGCGCAGCTTGCGGACGTAGCCCTCGGTGCCCTCCGCGACCGTGGCCTCGGTGTAGGCCGCCTGGCGCTGGGCGTCCGTCTCGGCCCGGTCCAGGGCCTCCTGGATCAGGACGTTCTTCACGTACTGCTGCGTGATGGTCGAGGCGCCTCGTTGGGTGTCGCCGAGCACCAGGCCCTCCACCAGGGCCGTGGCCATGCCCTGCGGGTCGACGCCGTTGTGCTCGCGGAAGCGTTTGTCCTCGGTGGCGACGACGGCCTCCTGGAGGTAGTGGTTGATCTCCGGCAGCGGCACGATCACGCGGTTCTGCGTGTAGAACGTGGCCAGCAGGGTGCCCGCGTTGGTCACCGTGCCGTCCTCGGCGTAGGTCCGGTCGTTGGCGTAGACCTCGGTCCGCTGGGGCAGGGTGACGTCGGCCAGCTCGTCGGTCAGCCCGTCGAAGGTGGTCTTGGCCACATCGGCCCCGACGTTGGCGGCGGCCAGGGCGGGCACCGCAAGGCCCGCCGCGACCAGGCCGCCCATCATGGAGACGAGGACGAAGACCACGATGAGGGCCGCGGGGGCCAGCGGGCGTTCGTCGTCACCGGTCAGCACACGGAGGGTTCGCGACACGGTACCCAGAGTAGTCAACGTCGGCGCCGGTGCCGCCCGGTTGGGCCATCTTGCACCAGACCTGCACACCAGATCTTCACACCCGGCCGAGCCGAGAGAACCGGGCCGAGAGCCGAGCGGGCTCTTGCCGGCCGAGCCGGTCGAGGGTGGGTCCCCGGCGCGAGAGGTGCCGCGCAGCGGCACCGCCGGTGCGCGGAGACGGCCGTCGTCGGGAGCGAGGAGCTCACTCGACCGAGGCGAGCGGGGGGACGAGCTCGCTCGTTCGGCCCAGCCGGTCGGGGGCGTCGAGGCGAACGCGGGGTCGGCCGGGCGCGGCCGCTGGGGCCGACCAGCCGCTGTTTTGTCCCCCGTTCGGGTGAGAAAACGGCCCGCGACCCCAGATCTGGGGTCCAGATTGCCCGAATCGACCCACGATCGGGTTCTTCTGCTCGCGGCAAAATCCGACTATGGTCCTCTTGGTCGGCCGCTGACGGTCGACGTACCAGGTGGGGGAGGTTGAGATTGGTGGCTCTGTTCTCGGGGGACGGGCACTGGTCAGCCGGAGCCAACTGCGGCTTCGGGAAGGCATCACCCGATGCTCTCTTCGTGGAGGGGTCGGCACAGCGTGCTGCGCGTGTCGTCTGCCACGACTGCCCAGTCCGTCTAGAGTGCCTGGCGGACGCTCTGGACAGCCGGATGGACTTCGGCGTCTGGGGCGGCATGACCGAACGAGAGCGACGCGCGCTGCTGCGACGTCGTCCGGAGGTGCGGTCGTGGCGCAACGAGCTCGTCGGCTCGGTGGCGCAGGTGTAGACCGCCGGTCGCGCGGTCAGGGTGGGTCGGCCAAGGTCGGTGCTCTACGGTGCGCGCCGACCCTGGCACGCCCCAGGTGCACGGTAGGCTGCAGGGCGTGACTCGTTGGGAGTATGCGACCCTGCCGCTGATCGTGCACAAGACCAAAGAGATCCTCGACCAGTGGGGCACCGACGGGTGGGAGCTCGTCACGGTGCTCGACGGGCCGACGGGTCTGGTCGCCTACCTGAGACGCCCCGTCGGGTGACAGCGCTGCCCCGTCGGGCGACGGTCGCGCAGCGGCTCGCCCGTCTGGGTCTGACGCTGCCCACGGCGGCGGTACCGGTCGGTGCCTACGTGCCGGCCCTGCGGACCGGCGTCCACGTGTGGACCTCCGGCCAGCTGCCGTTCGTGGCCGGACGGCTGCCCCAGACCGGCACCGTCGGGCGAGACGTCACCGCCGACGAAGCGGCGCAGGCCGCCCGTACCGCCGCGCTCAACGCGGTGGCAGCGGTGGCCCAGGTGCTCGCTGCGGAGTCCGGCGACGCACCGGTCGAGGCCCTGGACCGCGTGGTCCGGGTGGTCAAGGTCACGGGCTTCGTGGCCAGCGACCCCGGGTTCACCGCCCAGCCCGCGGTGCTCGACGCAGCCAGCACCCTGCTGCACGAGGTCTTCGGCGACGCCGGGGTGCACGTGCGGTCCGCCGTGGGTGTCGCCGTGCTGCCGCTGGGTTCGCCGGTCGAGGTCGAGCTGGTCGTCGAGACCCGGTAGACGGGTTGCGGGTCGGCCGGTCTCACTGCAGTGTGCGCTGCTCCAGGCGTTCGCGGTCGAGCAGCAGCACGCTCCGCGGCTCGCGGACCAGCCAGCCGCGCTGGGCGAACTCCCCGAGCGCCTTGTTCACCGTCTCCCGGGACGCCCCGACCAGCTGGGCCAGCTCGGTCTGGGTGAGGTCGTAGGTGACGCGCACCGCGTCGTCCATCGGTTCGCCGAACCGGTCGGCCAGGTCCAGCAGGGCCCTGGCCACCCGGCCGGAGGCATCGGAGAACACCAGGTCGGCGCGTGCCTCGGTGGTGCGGCGCAGCCGTCGGGCCAGCGCCTGGAGCAGGTGCAGGGCGACGGACGGGTGCTGGTTCAGCCAGTCCGTGAGCTGGTCGTGGTCCAGCTCCAGCACCACCGCGTCGGTCACCGCGGTGGCCGACGACGTGCGCGGCCCCGGGTCGAACAGGGACAGCTCGCCGAGCATCTCGCCCGGGCCGACCAAGGTCAGCATGTTCTCCCGACCGTCGGACGAGCGTCGGACCAGCTTGACCTTGCCCTCGCGCACCACGTACAGCCGGTCACCGGGTTCGGACTCGGTGAACAGCCGCTTGCCGCGGCCCAGGCGGATCGGCGCCATCTGGTTGACCAACGTCATGGCCGCCTGTCGTCTCAGCCCGGCGAAGAGCGGTGCGCGCAGCACGACGTCCGCGGCCACTGCGCACTCCCTCCGTTGCGAGCCGACGGCCTGTGCCGTCGATCACACTCTACGGCGCGGCGCAGGTCACCCGCCGACCTTCCACCAGACGTCACCCGTCGACTGGCTGGCCGGTCAGCCTGCAGGGCCGGACGGGGCTCCGCTGGTCCGGACCGGCGGGCCCCGGCGGATCGACCGGGCGTCGGCCGACCCGGTACCGCGACGCGCGCTGCGAGCGGACTGCGCCGACCCCTGGCGACTGCGCGTCGCGACCGCGCAGACCACCGACAGACGTCTCCGCTGCGCGGTACTGACGTCAGGGGATCGGTGCTATTCCGGCCAGCCAGTCGGTCAGCAGCGTGTTGACCAGATCAGGTGACTGCTCGGCTGGGAAGTGCCCGGCTGCGGTGACCGTCTCGAAACGGTACCCGGTGGTGCACCGGGCGGCCTCGGTGGTGCTCAGAGCGGCGCGGTGGGCCGAGCGCAGCCCGTCGTGGGCGCCGTGCACCTGGAGCACCGGCACCGGGCGGGCCTTCAGCAGCGCGGTGCGCAGCCGGGCGCCGTCCGTCCGGGAGGTCGACCGGGCCAGCCAGCGCAGCTGTTCGAGCTGGCTGTGCGCGGCGAACGGCACGCGCAGCGCGTCGCGGTACACGGCCAGGGTCGCGGCGTCCGGCCAGCCGGGAACCCCGCCCCAGGCGTCCAGCAGCCGGGCCAGCAGGTCGCCGCGGGTCAACGACCGCTCCGGCAGCCCCGGGACCTGCGCGTAGACCAAGGAGCGCCACGACCGGACAGTCGTGGTGCCGCGCACGGTGCTGGGCGCGGCGCCGTCCGGGCCGACCGGTCGCGGGGCGGCCAGCACCGCGACGGCCCGGGCCACGTCCGGCGCCAGCGCCGGGACGGCCCAGGCCACGTCGCCCCCGGTGCCGGTGCCCACCACGACCGCGTCGTCGGCGCCCAACGACCGGACCACCCCGGACACGTCGGCCACCAGCGTCGGGACGTCGTAGCCGCTCGGCGGCTTGTCGGACGCGCCGGTGCCGCGCAGGTCCATCGCGGCCACCCGGTACCCGGCGTCGGCCAGGGCCACCAGCTGGTGCCGCCAGCTCCACCAGAACCCGAGCACCGAGTGCAGCAGCACCACCAGCGGTGCCTCCCGCTCGTCCGGGCCGGCCACCGCGACGTGGAACCGGGAACCGTTGGCGGTGACGAAACGGTGACGCCACGGCCCGTCCACGAGCAGCACAGAGGCGTCAACAGCACCAGGGTCGATCGTCGTCATCGCCTAGGCAACCTACCCTGCCGGGGGTGCGAGGGGGGAACGGTCCGCCGGGGCCTCGGTGCCGCGGCCCGCGACACGCCGGTCCTGGGGCGTGTCGCGCGCTCCCTTGGGCGGGTCGAAGCGGTAGCCGACCTGGCGCACCGTCCCGATGAGCTGTTCGTGCTCCGGGCCGAGCTTGGCCCGCAGCCGTCGCACGTGCACGTCCACGGTGCGGGTGCCGCCGTAGTAGTCGTAGCCCCAGACCTCCTGCAGCAGCTGGGCCCGGGTGAACACCCGGCCGGGGTGCTGCACGAGGTGCTTCAGCAGCTCGAACTCCTTGTACGTCAGGTCCAGCGGGCGACCGCGCAGCCGGGCGGTGTACCGGCTGGCGTCGACGGTCAGCTCGCCGGACGAGATCTCCTCCGGGGTGTCGTCCCGGGTCGCCGCGCGCTCGACGACCAGCCGGAACCGGGCCTCGACCTCGGCCGGGGAGGCGTCGTCCAGGACGACGTCGTCCGCGCCCCACGCGGCGTTGACCGCGGTCAGCCCGCCCTCGGTGAGCACCAGCACCAGCGGCACGTCCAGCCCGGTGGTGCGCAGCAGACGGCAGGCGGTACGGGCGGCGACCAGGTCGCGCCGGGCGTCGAGCACGACGATATCGCAGTCCGGGGCTCCCACCAGCACCGACGGCTCGACGGGGAGCACCCGGACGCGGTGCGGCAGCAGCTCCAGCGCGGGCAGGACCCGTGCCGGTCCGCCGGGGGCCGAGGTGAGGAGCAGCACGTCTGCCACGAGAGCTCCCTCCAGCCGGTCTGCGCTCGCGACACCCAGGAGCAGCGCACGGACGAGCTCTTCGCCCTCGTCGACCGCCGCTCCAGGTTACAGCGGCGTCGCGGACAGGGACAGGCGCCTCGCGCCCGCGGTGACGAACCTCGTCCGCGGGTATCCCGACGACCACCACCTCCGGTCTGCCAGAATCAGGGGTGTGATCGCTGCCACGCCCCGGCTGTGCCGTCGCGCGGAGACTCTGGTGCCCTGCGCCGGAAATCCGGCGGACAAGTCCGCCGCCCGGACGACGGTGGACGACCAGTGACCCTCGCCACCCGGGCGGTGCTGACCGCCGCGCTCGCCGCCGTGGTCGCGGCCGCCGCCTATTTCGGGCCGGTCCCGCTGGCCGCCGTTGCCGCGCTGCTCGCTGTCGCCGTCGCGGTCGGCTGGCCCGGGCTGGCGAACCTGCCCGACCGGAAAGGGTCGGCGACGGTCGTCGCCATCACCGGGATCGGCGGGGTGGCCGCGGTGCACACCATCGGGGTGCGGGCCGACCTGCGGTCCCTGGCCGTGGTGTTCGCCGCCTCGATCCTGCTCACGTTCGTCAACGAGCTGCTGCGGCGTGACGGCCGCACCCGGTTGGTCGAGTCCGTGGCCGGCACCGTCACCGGGTCGATGCTGGCGGTCACCGCCGCGGGCTGGGTGGCCTGCGGTCGGCTGCTCGACGGCAAGGAGCTGGCGGCCGCGGCGGCGGTGGCGCTCGCCCTGGCCGCCGCCGTCAGCGCGGTGCGGCTGCCGGTCTGGCTGACCGCGCTGGTGGTGACCCTGGTCGGCGGGGCAGGCGGGGCGGCGCTGGGGATCGTGCTCGACGGGATCGAGCTGAAGGTGGCCGGGCTGGCCGGGCTGGCCGTCGGGCTGCTGGTCGCGGCCATGCACGCTCTGTTCCACCCGATGGCCGCGCTGGACCGTCGGCTGCCCGCGGTCTCGGCGGCGGTGATCCCTGTCGCCACCGGCGGGATGCTCGTCTACGCCGCCAGCCGGGTGCTGCTCGCCTGATCGGTGCTCGCCTGGTCGGTCCAGTAGGATCGGGCCATGCTCGAAGCCATATTCACCGGACTGCTCGTCGCCGTCACGCTGACCGTCGTGTGGTTCGCCGGGCTGGTCGTCACCCGACTGGTCCGCAAGTAGTTGTTCGTCGTCCCTGAGGGGCTCGCGCCCGAGACGTATCCTCTGGCGTGGCTGGTCGGGTCGTGGCGCGGTCAGGGGGTGCACGGTTATCCCGGCGTGCCCGAATCGGGTTTCTGCGCGGACGTCGCGGTCACCAGCGACGGTGGCCCCTACCTGTCCTGGACCTGCCGGTGGTGGCCTGACGGCCTGGTCCCGTCCGACGGGTCTGAGGTGCCGGACGCGCCGCCCTGGGTCGTCGAGACCGGGTGGTGGCGCGTCCCGCCGCACGACGACGGTCCGCCGCACCCGGTCGAGCTGTTGGTCGCCGACCCGTCGGGGCACGTCGCGGTGTACGTCGGGCAGGTCTCCGGCGCCCGGGTCGACCTCGTCTCCGACCTGGTGGCACGGACCGAGACCGGCGCGGACGTCACCGCCGGGCGGCGCCTGCTCGGCCTGGTCGACGGCGAGCTGATGTGGGCGTTCGACCTGGCCGCCTTCGGGCAGCCCCTCCAGTCGTACGCCTCCGCCCGGATGACCCGGGTCGAGTAGGTGCACCAGTTCGAGACTTCTGTCGCCGATTCGAGAGTTAAACTCTCGAATCGGCGACAGAAGTCTCGAACTGGCCAGAGACCGGATGGGGGGTCGGGGGAGGCATGAATCAGTCCGACGGGTGGGTGTCGCCGTTGCTGGCACGACCAGGTGCGGTGGCCGCGGCGGGGGTGGCCTGGCACTACGGCGACCCGGTGGTCGAGCAGCGGGCGCTGGTGGCCGGGACGGGGGTGGTGGACTGCTCGCACCTGGGGGTCGTCACCGTCGCCGGGCCGGACCGGTTGTCCTGGTTGCACTCGCTCACCAGCCAGCACCTGGACGACCTGGCGCCGTGGACCTCCACCGAGACGCTGGTGCTCTCGCCGCACGGGCACGTCGAGCACGTCGCGGGGGTCGTGGACGACGGGACGACGACCTGGCTGGTCACCAGCACCCCAGGGGACCTGGCGGCCTGGCTGGACTCGATGCGGTTCATGCTGCGGGTCGAGGTGGCCGACGTCACCGACGACTGGGCGGCGGTCGGCGAACCCCGACGCGGTGAGGGGGAGCCGGGCGGGCCGGTGGTGTGGTCCGACCCCTGGCCGACGACCCGGCCCGGTGGCACCCGCTACGGCCCGCCGGACGACGAGCACCCGGGCGCGCAGCGGGCCTGGCGGCTGGTGCTGGTGCCCCGCGGCCAGCTGGTGGTGCAGGTCGCCGCCCGGGAGGCGGCCGGGGCGCGGCTGGCCGGGACCTGGGCCACCGAGGCGCTACGCGTCGCGGCCTGGCGCCCGGCGGCCGACCACGAGGTCGACCACCGGACCGTCCCGCACGAGCTGGACTGGCTGCGTACCGCCGTCCACCTGGACAAAGGCTGCTACCGGGGCCAGGAGACGGTGGCCCGGGTGCACAACCTGGGCCGTCCGCCGCGCCGGCTGACCATGCTGCACCTGGACGGGTCCGAGCACCTGCTGCCCGACGCGGGTGCGACGGTGCTGCTCGACGACGCCCCGGTCGGCGTCCTGACCAGCGCGGCCCGGCACCACGAGCTGGGCCCGGTCGGCCTGGCCGTGCTGCGCCGGGCCACTCCCGTCGACGCGCCCCTGACCGTGGCCCTGGCCGAGGGCGACCCGGTCCCGGCGGCCCAGGAGGTCGTCGTCAGCCCCGAGGGGGTCACCCCCGACCGTCCCGCCCCGCGGGGCCCGCTGGCCCGGGGCCTGGGGCTGGGCCGCTAGCGCCGGATCTCCGGCGCAGGACCAGGACGCTGCGGTGGGGTTGGGCCGCGTCCCGTAGGCTGTCGGGCGTGGTGTACTGGCTGCAGAGCACGCTGTTCTTCGCGTTCTACCTGGCGATCTTCGTCGCCAGCGGGTGGGCGCTGGTCGATGCGCTGCTGCGGCCGCCGCGGGCTTTCGTCGCCGAGGGGAAGAAGACCAAGGTCTTCTGGGGGACGATCCTCGGGATCGCGGTGGTCGTAGCGTTCGTCGCCACGCCGTTCCCCAGCGGGGCGGTCCCGGCCGGGCCGTTCCGGCTCCTGGCGCTGGCGGCGGCCGTGGCCGCGCTGGTGTACCTGTTCGACGTGCGACCGGCTGTCGCTCGGCACAGCCGTCGTCGGAAAGGTGGGGGGTCGAGCCGCTGGTGAGAGCGGTCGTCCAGCGGGTCACCCGGGCGGCGGTGCGGGTGGCTGGTGCGGTGGTCGGGGCGGTCGACGGGCCGGGGCTGGTCGTGCTCGTCGGGGTGACGGACGGGGACGGGCCGACCCAGGTCGAGTACGTGGCGCGGAAGGTGGCCGACCTGCGGATCCTGCGCGACGAGCGGTCCGCGGCCGAGGTAGGTGCGCCGGTCCTGGTGATCAGCCAGTTCACGCTGTACGGGGACGTGCGCAAGGGGCGGCGCCCGACGTGGAACGCCGCGGCACCCGGTCCGGTGGCCCAGCCCCTGGTCGAGGCGGTGGTCGAGGCGCTGCGCGGGCACGGGCTGCAGGTGCAGACCGGCGTCTTCGGCGCCGACATGGCCGTCGAGCTGGTCAACGACGGTCCGGTGACCATCCTCCTGGAGTCGGCTCCTTGACCGCGTCCTGCCTCGTCCTGCCGAGTGGCGTAGCGGTCAGACGCGCAGGCGCAGCCAGAGCAGGGCGCTAGCGGTCAGCAGTGTCAGGGTGCCGATCCACACCACGAGCCGGGTGTTCGTGCGCGGGCTGGCGCTGGTCGTGGACGCGGGCCTGTCGGCGGCGGCGGCGGGGGCCGGGTCGATGCGGATCTGGTAGTCCGCCGAGACCGTGGCCGGGATACCGGAGACCGTGGCCGTCACCGTCAGGGTGAAGGCGGACTGGCCGGGCGTCGTCGGGGTGCCGGTGATCTCGCCGGTTGCCGGGTCGAGCACCAGGCCGGCCGGGAGCCGACCGTCGGTCACCTCGAACCGCGGGTCGGTGCCGGTGAGGCCGACCTGCGCCGTGTACGGCCGGGCGACCTGGCCGGTGCGCAGCCCGGAGGTGACGAACGCGGGCGGCGCGTCGAGGTCGAGCACGGTGACCTGGTCCGACGCCCGGCTGGTCACCCAGGCCCGGGTGGCGTCGGCCGCTACGACGACGGCCTGCGGGCGGGGTACGTCGAGGGTGTCGGTGACAGTACCGGTGGTCGTGTCGACCACCGAGACGGTGCTGGACTCGGCGTTGGTGACGTAGGCCCGGGTGCCGTCGGCGGTGAGGGCGACGTCCGTCGGCCAGGTACCGACCGCGACCGTAGCGGTCACGGTGCGGCTCGCGGTGTCGATCACCGCGAGGGTGCCGGAGGCAGCGTCGGTGACATAGGCCCGGGTGCCGTCGGGGGAGACCGCGACGGCCGTGGGCCACCGGCCGACCTGCACCGTGGCGGTGGTGCGGCGGGACTTGGTGCTGATCACGGCGACGCTGCCGGTGGCCTTGCCGCCGAGGTCGGCGTCGGTGACATAGGCGGTGGTCCCGTCGGGGGAGAACGCGATAGCGGTGGGGTGCTTGCCGACGGTGATATTCGTCTTCACCTGGTTGGTCTTGGTGTCGATCACCGTGACGGTGCTGCTGTTCCGCCCCCGGCCGAAGTTGGCGGCCCACACCTGGTCGCCTGCCGGTGTCACCGCCACAGCCTGCGGGAAGGCACCCGCTTTGACCTGCGCCACGACCGAGCCTGTCGTGGTGTCCATCACCGCGACCGTGCCCTTGAGGGTGCTGGCGGTGATGTAGGCCCGGGTACCGTCGGGGCTGACGGCGACGTCGTGCGGGGCGGTGACGCCCGGCAGGTCGAGGACCTTGCCGGTGGCGGCGTCGATGACCGACAGCCCGCCAGCGTCGTAGCTGGCGGCATAGACCTTGGTGCCGTCGGGGCTGGTCGTGATGCCCGACGGGCCTGCGACGGTGACGGTGTCGCCGACCGCGTCTGCCGCGGCTGGTGCGGGGGCGAGCAGCCCCAGGCCCAGCGTCATGCCCAGACCCAGCCCCAGCGTGGCCGTCGCCGCGTGTCCCAGCCGTCTCATCGTCTCCGCTCCTGGTCGCCTGGGTGCTCGCTGCGCGCGTCACCCCTGGCGCGGTCGCGCTTGCGGACCGCTCTTCTCGGGTGTATACACCAGTCGCATCGACCGTCGACCGGACGCCGTGAGGATTCGGCCGGATGACAGCCCGTCGTCGCCGTCGCAGGTCAGGGCGTTCGTCGGGACGTGTGCCGCGGGCGGTACCAGCCACGGCGGCCGAGCGGTCCCTACAGGTCGTTGCCCGCGTAGGAGAGGTTGAAGCTCTTGTTGGCCAGGGGGAAGTCGGGGACGATCGTGTCGGCCAGGGCGACGGGCAGGGCGGGCCAGGTGGCGAACGACGGGTCGGCGATCGCGACACGGGCCAGACAACCATCGGTGTCGAGCTCGACCCGGTGGCAGACGGTACCGCGCCAGGCCTCGACGAGGGCCAGCCCGCAGCGGTGGGCGACCGGCTCTGCGCCGCCCGGCACCAGTGTCGAGGGACCCGGCCCCGGACCGGTGCCGGGTTCGACCGGGGCGGCCCAGCCGGTACCCCGGTGCTCGGCGAGGCGTTCGGTCAGCTCGGTGACCAGAGCCAGGGAGCAGGCCAGCTCGCGGGCCCGGACCATGAACCGGGCCATGACGTCGCCGGACGTCTCAGTCATGACGCTGAACGACGGGCCGAGGTCGACGAACGGGTGGTCGCGACGGGCGTCGGCGTCCACCCCGCTGGCCCGGGCCACGTAGCCCAGGGCGCCCAGCGCGACCGCGTCGTCGTGGCGCAGCACGGCCGTACCGGTGAACCGGTCGACCACGACAGCATGGCCCAGCGCGATGTCCACCAGCTGGGCGGCCTCGTCGGCCACCTGGCGTACCGTCGTCGGGTCGGGCAGCGCCTGGACCCGGCTCCCGCCGACGGTGATCGCGCCGCGCAGCAACCGGTGCCCGGTGACCTGCTGGTTCAGCCGCAGCAGCGTCTCGCGCAGCCGACCGGCGTGCACGTTGAGGATGCCGAAACCGACGTCGTTGCCGAGCATCCCCAGGTCGGCGACGTGGTTGTAGGCCCGTTCCAGCTCCAGCAGCAGCGCTCGCAGCGTCCGGTCCGGTTCGGCGACCTCCAGCACGAGGGCGTCCTCCACGGCCATGGCGTAGGCCAGGCAGTGACCCACCGCGGTATCGCCGGAGACGCGTTCGGCCAGCGCGAGGCCCTCGTCGGGGGTGCGGCCCTGGAACAGGCGCTCCAGGCCCCGGTGCACGAACCACAGCCGGGCCTTCAGCCGCAGGATGGTCTCGCCGACCACGGAGAAGCGGAAGTGCCCCGGCGCGATCATCCCGGCGTGCACCGGCCCGACGGGTATCTCGAACACCCCGTCCCCGGCCACCGGGACGAAGTCGAACCGGCCGGTGTCCGGGCCCAGCTCGGGTTCTCCAGCATCGTGCCGCAGCGGGTGGTAGTCGTCGGGCCAGTGGTCGTGGTGCACCAGGCGGCGGGGCCGGGGGTGCCCGACCGGTGCGACGCCCAGCTGGTCGCGCAGCGCCCGTTCCCACCGGCCGGTGGAGAAGTCCACCGCGGCCAGCGACGGCACCCACGGGTCGTCGGCCGGGACCTCGACCACCAGCTCGACCCGGCTGTCGTCGGCGGGCCGCACCAGCACGTACACCACGCCAAAGCTGGTCCGGTCGTCGTGACCGGCCACCAGCGCCGTCCGGTACCCGTCGCCCAGCAGCGCGCTGGCCTGGGCGACCAGGTCCCCACGCCCGACCGTCCGCACCTCTACGACGTTCACGCCACCACCTCCGCCTGGCCCGCTGCCGAGGGACGAAGTTCCGGGCGAGGGACGAACCTGTTAGTTCGTCCCTCGCCTGGAACTTCGTCCCTCAACCAATAACCCGAGTTCACAGCAGCACCTCCGCCGCTCGGGTGAGCACGTCGCCGAGGCCGAAGAACCCGGCGACGGCCACCACCGCCAGGGCCAGACCGGCCGGGAGCAGCCACCCCACGCCTGCCGAGACCCGAGGAGCGGCGGTCTCGGCCACGTCAGCGGGCCCCAGCAGCATCCCCCCGACCGCCCGCACGATCCCCGCCAGCGCCACCAGCAGCGCCACCAGCACCACTACGACGGCCCAGCCCAGCCCGGCCTGCCACCCCGCCAGCACCACACCGAGCTCGGAGAAGAACGGCGCGAACGGCGGGAACCCGAGCAGCGCCACGGTGGCGAAGGCGAACGGCACGGCCAGGTCGGGACGGCGGCGCAGCAGCCCGCGGACCCCGGCGACGGCGGTGGTCCCGGTGTGGTCGAGGATCTTCCCGGCGCCGAGGAACAGCACAGCCTTGGTCAGCCCGTGCCCCAGCACGTGCAGCAGCACCGCCACCAGGGCCAGCCGCCCGCCGATCGCGGCACCGACGGCCATCAGCCCCATGTGCTCGATCGAGGAGTAGGCCAGCAGCCGTTTGTAGTCCCGCTGCCGGGCGATGAGCGCCGCCGCGACCAGCAGCGAACCCAGCCCGCCGACCAGCAGCATCCCGCGCAGCAGCCCCGGCCCGACGACGGGGTCGACCACGGCCTGCACCCGCAGGATGGCGTAGAACGCCACGGCCAGCAGCACCCCGGACATCAGCCCGGACACCGGCGCGGGGGCCTGGGAGTGCGCGTCGGGCAGCCAGGAGTGCATGGGGGCCAGCCCGGCTTTCGTCGCGAAGCCGAGCACGGCCAGGGCACCGGCCACCTTGACCAGCCCCGGGTCGAGCGCGACGCTGCCGGACGTCAGCATCACCCAGCTGAGGGTGGGTTCGGCCGCGGCCCGGGACGCGGCGTACAGCAGCACGGTCCCCAGCAGGGCGATCGCCACCCCGACCGAGCCGAGTACCACGTACTTCCAGGCGGCCTCCAGGGCCCGCCCGGTGCCGTGGTGCCCGACGAGGAAGGCGGTGGCGATGGTCGTGGCCTCCACGGCGATCCACACCACGCCCAGGTTGTCGGCCAGCACCGCCAAGGACATCGCGGCGAGGAAGGCGCAGACCAGCGCGGCGTACCGCCGGTCGGCGGCGGTGGCACCGGCCGGTCGCAGGCCGCCCCAGGTGGCGGTGAGCCCGACCGCGCCGACCACGGCCAGCAGGTAGGCCGACAGCGCGTCGGCGCGCAGCACCCCGGCGTCGACCACCTGGTCACCGGCGACCAGCCCGACCCCGGTACCGAGCAGGACGACGGCCATGACCACCGGCGCGAACCGCACGATCGGCCGCGACCAACGGGGCACCGGCAGCGCCGCCAGCGCGGCGAGCAGCAGTCCGGCTGCTGGTGGGAGCCACAGCACCATCAGTCTCTCAGCTCCCTCATCCGGTCCAGCGACCCGGCACCGGACAGGGCCCGGATCCGCCCGGTGAGCACCGCGAGGATCAGTACGACGAGCAGCAGCTCGAACGACGTGCCCAGCTCGACCAGCAGCGGCACCCCGGCCGCGGTCGTGAAGGCTGCGGTGGCGATCCCGTTGTCCAGCGTCATGAACCCGACCAGCTGGGACACCGCGCGCCGCCGGGTCACCAGCAGGAGGAACCCGACGAGCACCATGGTCAGCGCCACCGGCACGGTGGCGACCGCCGGGACAGAGGTCTCGGGCGAGATGCTCAGCGCGGTGACGACCGGTCGGGAGACCAGGTAGGCCAGCACCGCGGCCAGCGCCACGGCGATCAGCCCGGCGGTCGGGTTGAGCGTGGTCTGCTCCTCCCGGTCGGCCCCGCCGCGGCGCACCCCACGGTCCAGCACCACCGGCACCACGATCGCCTTGAGCACCAGCACCAGGCCCGCGACGACGAACAGCTCGACCTCAGGCTCGACCAGCCCGATCCCGAGCACGATCGCGGCCTGGGCGGCGCCCTGTGCCGCGACCAGTCCGACGGCCGAGCGCAGCCCGCGCCGCCACACCAGCAGCACGCAGGTGACCAGCAGCACCCCGGCCGCGGCGGCGATCAGTTGGGTGGCGAACTCCTCCACGTCTGCCTCCTCTCAGACCAGGTAGGCCGCGGTGACGGCCAGGAAGGCCAGGGCGAACGACCCGGCCAGCAGCTCGGGTACGCGGAACAGCCGCAGCTTGGCCAGCCCGATCTCGGCGGCACCGAGCACCGCGGCCAGCAGAGCGGTCTTGGTCACGACGGCCAGCGTCCCGACCAGCAGGGCCAGCGCCGTGGTACTGGTCGCGATGCCCCAGGGGGCGACCAGGTTCACCACCAGGGCCAGCAGCACGGTCAGCCGCAGCCACGAGGCCAGCTCGATCCGGGCCAGGTCCCGGCCGGACGCCTCCAGCACCATGGCCTCGTGGACCATGGTCAGCTCCAGGTGGGTGGACGGGTTGTCCACCGGCAGCCGACCGGTCTCGGCGACGACCACCACGGCCAGCGCCGCGACGGCCAGCAGCCCGCCGGGGGAGGCGATCGACGTCAGGTCCTCGTGCCGGGCGCCGACGATATCGCCCAGGGCCGAGCTGTCCACGGGCACGCTCAGCGCGTACACCGCCAGCAGCACGGTCGGTTCCACCAGGGCGGTGATCATCATGTGCCGCGACGATCCCATCCCGCCGAAGGCCGACCCGGCGTCCAGCCCCAGCAGCGCCACCGCCACCGACCCGACCAGCAGCACCGACACCACGACGAACAGGTCCCCCGGCACGTCGGGCAGCGCCTGGGTCGTGACCACGGGCACCAGGGCGGCGACCACCAGGGACGACGCCACGAGCAGCACCGGCGCCGCCCGGGTGACCCAGCTGGTGCCGGAGGCCTGGAGGGGACGCTTGGCGAACAGCTTGCGCAGGTCCCGGTAGGGCTGGAGCACCCCAGCCCCGACCCGTCCTTCGAGCCGGGCCCGGACCTGCCGGGTCACCCCGGCCACCCCCGGTGCGGCGGCCACCACCACGCACACCTGGAGCAGAATCGCTACCGCCGCGCTCACTGGTTCGTCCCTCCGACGACCTTCTGACGGACGGCCTGCCGGTGCAGCGCGGTCCGCAGGTGCAGGTTGGTCTCCACGATCTGGGTGCGCATGGTCTGGACCTGGGCGTAGGCGGCCTGGGTGGGGCTGACCAGGTCGAGGGCGGCCAGCGCCCCGTCGGTGTCACCCCGACGCTGCCGGATGCGGGCCAGGCCGAACGCGGCCGGGCTGGTGTAGGCCGTGTCGGTGGCGGCGCACACCTGGTACAGCGACTCGGCCACCTGCAGCTCGTCGGACAGCTCGCAGGCCGTGGCCAGGGCCAGCTTGGGCGCCAGCTCGCCGGGGACCTGCCCGTACACGGCGTTGAACGACGCCCGGGCGGCCAGCACGTCGCCGGAGTCCAGCCCTGACAGGCCAGACAGCCACATGGCGCGCCAGTCCCACGGGTCCAGGTCCAGCCACCGGTCGAGAACCATCTGGGCGAGGCGGGACCATTTCTCCGCGTCTTCCGGCGTTCCCGCCGCCCAGAAGCCCCACCACCCGTCCGCATTGCGCGAGTACACCGTCTTGGTCGACTCCTGGTGACGGCCCTTGGCCGCAGCGGCGACAGCCGTCTGGGCCTGGGCCAGCAGCACCGCCGGGGTGGTCTGGGGCGCCTGGGTCAGGGTCTCGAACCGTCGTCCGGGGGAGTCGACGGTTACCCCGGTCAGCCAGGTGTGCATCGGGTCGTGGTCGTCGGTGCGCAGCGGCGGCAGCTCAGTAGCCCGCAACGGTCGGTCGGCCACGTCGGCGGTCGGGGACCCGAACAGCAGCGACGTGGTGGTACCCCGGGCGGCGCGGTCCAGGCCCCGGTCGGTGGCCACGACCTCGCGCAGCACACCGAGCATCTGGACCCGCAGCTCGTCGACGCTGGCGAACCGGTCGTCGGGGTTCAGAGCGCAGGCTTTGGCCAGCAGGTGGTAGAACGAGTCGTACCGGACCAGCACCGGGTGCTGGCCCACCGGCGGCAGCGTCGTGGCGTAGGTCGTGGTGTTGCCCTTGAAGTCCAGGACCAAGGTGGCCAGGGTGCGACCGATGGTGAAGATGTCCGAGGCCACCGACGGGCCGTCCGTCGGGACCTCGGGCGCCTGGTAGCCGACGGTCCCGAAGACGGCTGAGGTGTCGTCGTCGGCGCGGCGGACTCCACCCAGGTCGATGAGCGTGACTCTTTCGTCCTCGCTGATGAGGTTGGCGGGTTTGAAGTCGCAGTACAGCAAGCCTCGTTCGTGCAGGTACCGGACCGCGGGCAGGATCTCCAGCACGTACGCCAGGGCCCGGTCCACCGGCAGCGGGTCGACCCGTCCGGCGGCCCGGCAGCGTTCGGCCAGGATCTGCGCCAGCGACTTGCCGCCGACCCAGTCCATGACGATGTAGCCCTGCCCGGCGAACGTCACGAAGTTGTGGACCTGCACGATCTCGGGGTGCTCGACCGTGGCTAGGAACTGCCGTTCGGCGACGGCCGCGGCCACCAGGTCGGGGTCGCCGGAGTTGAGCAGGCCCTTGAGGACGACCGGCCGGTCCGACAGGTTACGGTCCTTGGCCAGGTAGATCCAGCCCATGCCGCCGTGCGCCAGGGGCCCGACCACCTGGTACTGCCCGACCATGTCACCAGCGACCAGCGTCGGGCGGAAGTCGAACCGGGTACCGCACGCGGCGCAGAACCCTTCTACCCGCCCGGGGTCCCCGTCCTGCCCCTGCCCGACCAGGTTCCGGCAGGCCGGGCACACCCGGTGGTGCGCGGGCACCACCGGGTCGGCCATCACCGTCGACCACGGGTCGCCCACCGGGGTGGGCGGGACCGTGGTCAGCCCCGCGCCCAGCTGTCGGCCGCGCAGCCGGGCCAGGGCCGGGCCTGTCCGCCGGGCCCGACCAGAACCAGGCCGGGCCGAACCGAACGCCTGGACCGCCAGCCGCGCCGGACTCGGAGACCCGACCGCACCAGCCGGGGCGCCGCACACGTCGCAGTACCCGTCCTCGACCGTCCCAGCGCAGCCCGGCATGCCGCAGCCGACCACCAGCGAGGCTTTCACGACACCACCACCACCAGCCCCCCATCGCGGGCCGATAAGTGCGCGGCGGTTCGTGGGTTCCACGCCGTTCCACCGTTTTGAGACGGTGGAACGGCGTGGAACCCACGAACTGGGATCAGCACCGGGCGCTTCACGACACCACCACCAGCACGACGACCAGGGCGGCCAGGGCGAAGCCTAGGTAGCGCTGCAGCGAGCCGTTCTGCACCCGACGGGCGGCGTCGGCCAGCCGGTCGGCCGCCCGGATGACCGGCCGGTAGGCCCGCTCCTCGACGACGTCGCCGATCTGCTGGCTGTACCGCACCTGCTCGGCCAGGAAACGGGACTCGGCGACGTGGTCCACCTGCACGTCCCGGCCGGGCCGCACCGCGTCGTCGAACACCCGGGTCAGGGGCTCGGCGTAGGAGGTCGCGGTGTACTGGGTGCGCGCGGAGTCCCGGACCTGCCCGCAGCCCCAGGCGGGTACCTCGGTGGTGCGCGGCACCCGTTCGGCCACGGCCGCGGTGACCGCCAGCACCGGCAGCGTGACCAGCGCCGCCAGCAGGGTCAGCGCCACCGGGTTGAGGACGGCACCGAGCGGGCCGAGGTCGACCCCGGCCGTCCCGGTGGTGGTGATACCGCTGCCGTCGACGATGCCCGCGAGCCCCCGGGCGACCGGTCCAGGCACCATCCCCAGCGCTATGACGACGAGACTTCCGACGACCATCGCCGCCCTCATCGACAGGTGCGCCTCGCCAGGCTCTGCTCTGGGCGCCTTCTCGGGGGCCGGATTACCCCGCGGTCGGGCCAGGAACCCGATCCCGTAGGCCTTGACGAACGTCATTAGGGCCAGCCCGGCGGTCAGGGCGATCACCGCCAGCGCCAGCGGGGCGGTGACGGCCACGACCGGGTCGTCGGCGTGACCCCCGGCCAGCAGGGCCTGCAGCAGCATCCACTCGGCGACGAAACCGCCGGTCACCGGCAGGGCGGCGGCCCCCAGCGCGGCCACACCGAAAGCCCCGGCGGTCCACGGCATGGTGCGGGTCAGCCCGCCCAGCCGGTCCAGGTCGTGCTCCCCGGTGGCCTGCTGCACCGCTCCGGCGGCCAGGAAGGCGACGGACTTGAACGCGGCGTGCCCCAGGGCCAGGAACAGGCAGGCCACCAGCGCGACGTGCGCCGCCGCGTCCAGCCCCGCCTCCCGGTACAGCGCGGCCAGGCCCAGGGCCAGCACCATCAGCCCCAGGTTCTCCGCCGTGGAGTAGGCCAGCAGCCGCCTCAGGTGGGTCGTCACCGCAGCCTGCACGATACCGCTCACCGCGGAGACCCCGCCCAGCGCGACGAGCACCAGCGCCCACCAGCGCGGCCCGTCGGGCAGCAGCGTCCACACCACCAGGACCAGCCCGTACAGCCCGGCCTTGGGCGCCACCGACATCAGCCCCGCGGAGTGCGCCGGGACGACCGGGTACACCTTGGGCAGCCAGACGTGCAGCGGTACCAGCCCGGCCTTGGTGGCGAACCCGAGGGTGAGCAGGCCAAAGGCCAGGTCAGCGGTCCACCCGGTGGGCGCGGCGGCGGCGATACCGGCCAGGTCGGTGGTCCCGGTCGCCGCGGCCAGCACCGCGAACCCGGCCGCCACCGCGACGAACGAGACATGGGTCAGCACCGCGTACCAGGTCCCGGCCGAACGGGCCGCCGCGCTGGTGGCGCGGTCGGCACAAGCCTGGTCGGCGAGCACCAGCACCGCCGAGGCCCCGGCCATGACCTCCCAGGCCACGAGGAACCCGACGACGTCCGCCGCCGCGGGCACACCGAGCAGCCCGAACAGGAAGACGACGAAGGCCGCCCACTGGGTGCGCGAGGCGGCAGCTCCATGGGCAGAGCCGATCCCGTACACCGCGGCCAGCGTCCCCACTCCTGCGACCAGGGCGACGAACAGCCCGCCCAGCGCGGTCGGCCCGTACGTCAGGTCCGCTACCTGGGTGCTGATCCGCAGCGTGCCCTGCGCCCCGCCGGTCGCGGCCAGCCCGGTGACCAGCCCCGTCACCCCCAGGGCGGCGGCCAGCGTCCCGACCGCGGGCGAACGCCACCGGGTCGGCACCACCAGCGCCGCGGCGACGCCCACCCCGGCGAGCACCACCTGGAGGACCAGCCCGACGGTCACCAAGGCGTGCCTCCCATCTCGGTGTGCCAGCGAGGCGTGTCTGGTGCGTGCGCTCGCAAGGCGGAGAAGGAGTGTCGCACTGGAGGTGCGGCCGACGACGACAACTCAGGCGAGTGCGTGACAGACGTGCCGTCGCGCAGCGGGATGGGAGGCACGCCTTATGTCACCGCCCCGTCACCGAGCGCAGCGCGGCGACGATCGCCTCGGGTCGCGGTGGGCACCCGGGGACGGTGACGTCCACGCCCACCACGTCGGCCACCGTCCCGGCCACCCCGTGCCCGGCACACACCGGCCCGACGCCCAGCGCGCAGTCCCCGCAGGCGATGACCACCTTCGGGTCCGGCGTGGCGGCGTGGGTCAGCCGCAACGGTTGGGCCATGTTGTGGGTCACCGCCCCGGTGACCAGCAGCGCGTCGGCGTGCCGGGGGGAGGCGACCAGCCGGGCACCGTACCGCTCGGCGTCGTAGACCGGGCCGAAAGCCGCCCCGATCTCGATCTCGCACCCGTTGCACGACCCTGCGTCCACGTGCCGCACCTGCACCGAACCGCGCAGCGCGGCCGGTATCCCGGGCGCCGGGTCCGGTGCGGGCGGTGCCGGTTCGGCGATCTTGCCGGTACGGGCCATGAGACGGCCCAGTGCGACGGTGCTCACGGTGTCGTGGGGGACGGCATGACGAAGACCTCTGGGGACCGCTCGTGCAGGTGACAAGGGAGACGATAGGGCATCGCGGGGCCGTCCCGCGGCCGAACGGCCGGGTCAGAACGACGCGAGGTACGGGCGATCGGGTCAAAGATCGGCCTCCGACAGTGGGACGATGAGCACCACAAGGCCCGACGAGCACGAGGAGCAGGTGTGGACGACCAGCCAGGGAAGAAGGTGTGCGACGCCGTGGCGTGGCCGGTCGGGGCGGTGCTGCTGGTGGTCGGCGCGGTCCTCATGTGGGGCTACGAGCTGTTCACGGTGGCGTCGCACAGGGTCGTCGTGGTCAGCGGGTTCGTCTGTGCGGTCGCCGCCATCGTGGTGGTCATGTTCGCACCGACGGACCAACCGACGCACGACCCTGACCCGGACGACCCCGACCCGGACGACCGAGACCCGGACGGCTCGGACGACCCCGACCTGGACGTGGACGACCTAGGTCTGGACGACCTGGACGACCCCGACCTGCTGCGCCCGTCGACCCCGGCCTGGCGGCGGCGCACCGCGACCGAGATGCTGGTCTCCGGGGTCCTCGGGATCTACGCGGCGTTCGTGCTGTCCATCGACGCCTGGCTGCTGGCGAAGAACCCGGACCGGGACCTGGCCTGCAACATCTCCCAGGTCATCAGCTGCGGCAAGGTGGCAGGCAGCTGGCAGGCCGAGCTGCTCAGCTTCCCCAACGCCTTCCTGGGCATCTTGTTCGAGTCGGTGGTGCTGACCGTCTCCATCGCCCTGGTGGCCGGGGTGGCGTTCCCGCGCTGGTTCATGCGCGGCGTCCAGGCCCTGTACACGGTGGCGCTGCTCTTCGCGGTGTGGCTGTTCACCCAGTCGTACTTCGTCATCCACGCCCTGTGCCCGTGGTGCCTGCTCATCACCTTCACCACGGTCCTGGTCTGGGCGGGCCTGACCCGCATCAACATCCGCGACGGCCACCTGCCCACCAGCCCCGCCGTCCGCCGCTTCGTCGTCACCACCACCTACTGGTACTTCGTCGTCGTGGTGTGCGCCGTCATCGTCGCGATGATCCTCGGCAGGTACGGCACCAGCCTGGTCGACTGACACCGGGTGGTCGGGGCGGAACGCCCTCGGGTCGTCGTAGGTTATTGGTATGCCTGTTCTTGCCGAGCCACGGTCCGTCGCCCAGGAGCATGCCGGGCCGGGGCCCGACCTGCCGGATCCTGACCTGCTGGTCGACCCGGACTCGCCCGGGTGGGTACGGGCGTCGGTGACGTCTGCCCAGCTCAGGAACGACGTGGCCCTGGCCCTGGGCCTGTTCGCGCTGGCGGTCGTGGAGTGGGTGCTCCTCGAGTCGTTGTACGCCGCGGTGAGCAAGCTGCCGGGCTGGGCCGTGGTGCTGGTCATCACTGCGCACACGGTGCCGCTGCTCGCGCGTCGTCGCTATCCCGGGACGGTGCTCCTCGTGGTCACCGTGGCGCAGCTCGTCGCGACCGACCGGGAGGTCTACGCCCCGAACCTGCTGCAGGCCGCCTTGGTCGTCGCGTTCTACACGGTGGGCGCCTGGAGCCCAGGCAGGGTGCGTGCCGTGGTGGTCCGGGTGCTCGCGGTCGTGCTGGGGGTGGGCTGGCTCACCTGGTACTACCTGTCCAACAGGCGACAGCTGCACCCGGTATACGCGGAGTACCTGGACAGCAACGGTGGGCTGGTCCGCGTCGAGGTGGCCGACGTGCTGGTGGTGATCCTCGGGAACGCGATCTTCGTCGTCGCCGCCTGGATGTACGGCAACCATGCCTGGGCCTCGGCCCGGAACCGGGACCGGGTGACGTGGCGCACCCGCCAGCTGGCGCAGGCCCAGCTGCGCGGGGAGCGGCAGGCGGTGGCGCTGGAACGGCTGCGGATCGCCCGGGAGCTGCACGACGCGGTGGCGCACCACGTGGCGGCGATGGGGGTGCAGGCCGCGGTGGCCCGGAGGCTGGTGACCAGCGGCCAGGCCGCGCAGGGCGTCGAGTCGCTGGACGTCGTGGAGTCGTCGGCCAAGCGGGCGGTGGCCGAGCTGGGCCAGATCCTCGGCATGCTGCGCTACCTGGAGACCGACGAGCCGGACGTCGTCAGCCTGGGTGTGGAACGTCTGCCCGCTCTGGTCACCGAGGTCCAGGACGCAGGGCTGGTGGTGACCTACGCCGAGGTCGGCGAGCCGCGCGCCCTGCCGGTGCTGGTCTCGCTGGACCTGTACCGGATCGCCCAGGAGGCGCTGACCAACGCCTGCAAGCACGCCGGTCCTACGGCCAAGGTCGCCGTGCGGCTGCGGTACCTGGACGCCGCCGTGGAGATCGAGGTCTCCGACGACGGCGGCGGCGGCCGACCGCTGACGTCCGTGCCGTCCACCGGGCTGGGCCTGGTCGGGATGCGCGAACGGGTCACCGCCGCGGGCGGGACGCTGCACGCCGCTCCCCTGTCCCGGGGAGGGTTCGTCGTCCGGGCCTCGCTGCCCGTCCAGACATGAGAGGGTGACCAGCGTGGACATGACCCAGGAGGCCCCGGTGCGGGTCGTTGTCGTCGACGACGAGGCGATGATCCGAGCCGGACTGGCGGTCATCCTGTCGACCTTCGACCGCATCGAGGTGGTCGGCGAGGCCGCCGACGGGCAGGCCGGGGTGGACCTGGTGCGGCAGGTGCAGCCGGACGTGGTGCTCATGGACGTGCAGATGCCGGTGCTCGACGGGCTGGCCGCGACCCGGGCCATCGTCGCCGACCCGCGGTGCCACGCGGCGGTCATCGTGCTGACCACGTTCCACCGGGAGGACTACCTGCTCGCGGCGCTGCAGGCCGGGGCGTGCGGGTTCCTGCTGAAGACCGACGGCCCCGAGCACCTGAGCACCGCGGTGCTGGCCGCCGCGGCCGGGGACGGTCTGCTGTCCCCGGAGGTGACCCGTGAGGTCATCGCCCGGGCGGTGTCAGCCTGGTCGGTACCTGCCACGGACCTGACGCACCCGTCGCTGACCGAACGGGAGGTCGAGGTGCTGCGCCTGGTCGCCCGGGGCCTGTCCAACGACGAGATCGCCGCCGAGCTGTTCATCTCGCGCACCACGGTCAAGACCCACGTGTCGAACCTGCTGGCCAAGCTGTCGCTGCGCGACCGGGTCCAGATCGTCCTGTACGCCTACGAGCACGGCTACGCAGGCTAGTGTTGCGTTGGCCGCCTCGCTGTCGCGGGCATCGTCTGCTGGCAGGTGGGGCAGAAGTGGGTGCCGCGACCGGCGACCTTGGTCTTGCGGATGGGGGTACCGCAGCGGGAGCAGGGTTGCCCTTCGCGGCGGAAGACGTGGGCGAAGCCGAGATACGACCCCTTGTTGCCCTCGGCGTCGACGTAGTTGCGGTCGGTCGAGCCGCCCAGGTCGATCGACAGGGTCATGACCTCGGCGGCGGCGGTGTACAGCGCGCGCAGCTGGTCGGTGCTGACGTCGGCTACGAGCTGGGCGGGGTGCAGACGGGTGGTCCACAGGGACTCGTCGGCGTAGATGTTGCCCACTCCGGCCAGGACCTCCTGGTTGAGGATGGCGGCCTTGACCGAGGTCCTGGAACGACGGGCGATCCGGCGGTGGAACTCGGGGAAGTCGGCCGGGTCGAAAGGCTCGGGGCCGAGCCGGGCGATGAAGGGGATCTGCTCCACGGCGGGGGTCGGCACCACGGTGATCCAGCCGAACTTCCGCTGGTCGTTGAAGAAGAGGTGGGAACCGTCGTCGAAGGCGAAATCGATGCGGGTGGAACGGTCGGGCAGCCGGGCCAGCAGCGAGTCGTCGGGGTGGCCCGCACCCCAGTTCTCCTGCCCGCGCACCACCATCTGCCCGGTCATCTTCAGGTGCCCGACCAGCGAGTGGTCGTTGTCCAGGTCGAGGATCAGGACCTTGGCCCGTCGCCGGGCCGCTACCACCTGGGCGCCGGCGACGCGGGTGCCGACTGTCTCGACCCAGGTGTCGGAGTCGACGGGGAAGCTCTTGGGCTCGAAGACCTCGACCCGGTCGATCCGTCGGCCCACGACCAGCCGTTCCAGGCCCCGCCGCACCGTCTCGACCTCGGGCAGCTCGGGCACGACCCGACTGTACCAAGTCGGCCGACGGTGCCGCCGGGGGCGGGACCGGTCAGGACACGGCGCAGAGGATCGCGGTGGTGAGGCCCACCAGCGCGGCGTAGCCGCCGGTGACGAGGATGTGCGGGACCAGGCTGCGCGTCTCGGTCGGCTGTCCTTCGGACGGCGACCACTGCGTGGGAACCTCGGAGACACGGTTGGTCACGTCGGTCTGGGGTGACACGGTCTGCATGCGTTCCATCGTTGCGTTTCCCGTCCATGAGAAGGTGACCACAGCTGTGATGCCCGACCCCACGGCTGTGGGGTCCAGACGCCACGGTTGTGATGTCTGACGCCACGGTTGTGGAGTCGAGACGCCATGGTTGTGGTGTCGATGCGGCCTATCGGTCGGCGCTTCTCAGTGCTGAGACGAAAAAGATCGCTTCGTCCGAAAGGCTCAGTCCTGATCCGCCGATCTGCGCCATCACGCGTCAGTCGGGATCGTCGGTGCCGAGGCGGGAGACGAGCAGGCGGCGCAGGGAGTCCAGGCGGGCGTGGCGGGTCTGGCGGACCAGGGCCGGGACGTCCGGGACGGCGGCCCACTCGTCCAGGGCGCAGTCGGGGGCGTCGGCCAGGTGGGTGCAGCCGCGCGGGCACGAGGCCGCGGCCACGTCCGCCAGGTCGGTGAACGCGGCGAGCAGGTGTGCCGGGTCCACGTGGGCCAGGCCGAAGGAGCGCACCCCGGGGGTGTCGATCACCCAGGTGCCCGGGGCCTCGGCAAAGCCGCCGACCAGGCCGAGGTCGCTGGGGGGGAGCGGCAGGGCGACCGCCGAGGTGGAGGTGTGCCGTCCGCGCCCGGTGACCTCGTTGACCAGGCCCGTCGCCCGGTCGGCCCCCGGGACCAGCGCGTTGACCAGAGTGGACTTGCCGACGCCGGAGTGACCCACCAGCACGCTCGCCCGGTCGGCCAGGGCGGCGCGCAGCCGGTCCAGGCCGACGACCTGGTCACCGTCCAACCGGGTCACGACCGATGTCACCCCGGCTGCGGCGTACAGGGCGGTCAGCGGTGCCGGGTCGGCCAGGTCGGCCTTGGTCAGCACCAGGAGGGCGTCCATCCCGGCGTCGTACGCCGCCACGACGCAGCGGTCGATCATCCGGGTGCGCGGTGTCGGGTCGGCCAGCGCGGTGACGACCACCAGCTGGTCGGCGTTGGCGACGACGACCCGTTCGCTGGGGTCCTGGTCGTCGGCGGTGCGGCGCAGCACGGTGCGCCGCGGCGCGATCCGCACGATCCGTGCCAGGGTGCCCGGACGCCCGGACAGGTCGCCCACCAGGTCCACCTGGTCACCGGGCACGACGCGCTGGGAGCCCAGGTCGCGGGCCTTCATCGCCACCACGGGGTGCCCGTCCACGAGGGTCTGGTACCGGCCGCGGTCCACCCCGGTGACGAACCCGCGGACGGCGTCGGCGTGCGCCGGGCGCTGCTTGGTACGAGGGCGCGACCCGCGGCCGGGACGCACCCGCACGTCCCGTTCGTCGAGGTCGCGCGGGGGCATCAGGGCGGGTCCGTCGTGGCGGTGACCTCGTCGCGCTCGTCGCAGGTGCCGAGCATGGCCTGCCACATCTCGGCGAAACCGGGCAGCGTCTTGGCCGTCGTCGCCACGTCCTCCACCTCGAGGCCCGGCACGACCAGGCCGACCAGCGCCCCGGCGGTGGCCATCCGGTGGTCGGCGTAGGTGCGCCACCGGGCCGGGTGCAGCGGGCGGGGGGTGATGACCAGGCCGTCGTCGGTCTGCTCAGCATCGGCTCCTACCCGGGTCAGCTCGGCCACCAGGGCGGCCAGCCGGTCCGTCTCGTGCCCCCGCAGGTGGGCGATGCCGCGCAGCCGGGTGGGGCTGTCGCCCAGGGCGGCCAGCGCGGCCACGGTCGGGGCCAGCTCGCCGGCGGCGCGCAGGTCCAGGTCCACGCCGTGCACCCGGCCGTCGCCGCGGACGGTCAGCCGGTCGTCCACCAGCTCGACGGTCCCGCCCATCGCGGTGAGGACCTCCGGCAGCAGCGCCCCCGGCTGGGTGGTGCGCCTCGGCCAGCCCGGCACCGTGACCTGCCCCGAGACGGCCAGGGCCGCCGCCAGGAAGGGCGCCGCGTTCGACAGGTCCGGTTCTACCCGCACGTCACGCCCCGCGACCGGACCGGGCGCCACCTGCCATACGTACGGTCCCCCACCGGTTCGGTCGCGCTGGTCGTCCACCACCACCCCGGCGGCGCGCAGCACCTCCACGGTCATCTCGACATGCGGCAGCGAGGGCAGCGACTCACCGGTGTGGCGCACCGTCAGCCCGGTGGTGTAGCGCGCCCCGGCCAGCAGCAGCCCGGAGACGAGCTGGCTGGAGGCCGACGCGTCCACGGCCACCGTGCCACCGGCGACCCGGCCCTGGCCGTGCACCGTGAACGGCAGGTGCCCGGCCGCCCGACGGTCGTCCACCCGCACCCCCAGCTGGCGCAGCGCCTCCAGCAGCGGGCCGACCGGCCGCGCGTAGGCCGCCGGGTCGCCGTCGAACGTCACCGGACCGGCAGCCAGCGCCGCAACGGGCGGTACGAACCGCATGACCGTCCCCGCCAGGCCGACGTCGACGCTGAGCGGACCGCCGGGGGCCGGGCCGGGCGCGACCGTCCAGTCGTGACCCTGCGGCGTCACCGTCGCGCCCAGCGTCCGCAGCGCGGCCGCCATCAGCCTGGTGTCCCGGCTGTCCAGCGCCCCGCGCAGGACGCTCGGCCCGTCGGCCAGCGCGGCCAGCACCAGGTACCGGGCGGACAGCGACTTCGACCCGGGCACGACGACCGTCGCCGACAGCGCGCCGTCGGGCGTCGGGGCGGGCCAGAAAGGACGCACCGGCTGTCAGGCGGTCTGCTGGGCCCGGGCCTCGGCCCGTCGGGCCCGGGACTCGGCGACCCGCCAGCGCAGCCCGGGTCGGCCCGCGGTATCGCTCGCTGCGATCAGCGCGCCGCCGATCGCGCTCACCAGCTGGACCTGGCGGGCGCGTCGGGCCCGGGTCTGCTCCTTGGTCCTGGTGTCCCGCGGCGTCGGCAGCAGGGTGTGCGCCAGCGTCGGCAGGGTCAGGACGGCCAGGGTCGCCGCCGCGGTCCGCGGTGCCCGGCCCGCGGCCAGCGCGACACCGGCCAGCGCCATCGCCGTGCCGTGCACCCGCACCGCGACGCCCAGCTGCCGGTCGCTCACCGCGTCGGCGGCGGCCGTGAACTGGCTCTGGGGAACCCAGGTGGCCTTCCAGGCCACGATCTGGTGCCATGCCGCGACGTGCTGGTCAGGGCGGCGCACAGCACCGAGCCCCTCGACGACGAACCAGGTGGCGAACAGCGGTCGGGCGATGCGGTGCAGCACGGGTCCTCCTCGGGCGGCCTCGTCGGTTGCTGCCTCCACCGTAGTGGGCTCCGACGCGGGAATGCACCAGGGTTGTCCCGGTGTTGGTCCCGACATGCCCCTGGCGCTCCCAGAGCAAGATGTGCGGACGGCGTGCATCTTGCCCTGGGAGCGCCGTCTGCCGGAAAGACCGGTGGCCGACACCCGGGTAGGCTCGTCCTCGATGACCGAGACCAGCCGTGCCCCCGGGGACGAGGACGACCGCGCCCGGGCGCGCCGCTTCGAGACCGAGGCCCTGGTCTTCCTCGACCAGCTCTACGGTGCCGCGCTGCGGATGACCCGCAACCCGGCCGATGCCGACGACCTGGTCCAGGAGACCTACACCAAGGCCTTCGCCGCGTTCCACCAGTACCGGCCGGGCACCAACCTCAAGGCGTGGCTGTACCGGATCCTCACCAACACGTACATCAACTCCTACCGCAAGAAGCAGCGCGAGCCGCAGCAGTCCACGGCCGAGGACATCGAGGACTGGCAGCTGGCCCGTGCGGAGTCGCACACCTCGACCGGGCTGCGCTCGGCCGAGGCCGAGGCGCTGGACCGGCTGCCCGACTCCGATATCAAGGACGCCCTGGTGCTGCTGCCCGAGGACTTCCGGATGGCCGTGTACCTGGCCGATGTCGAGGGTTTCGCGTACAAGGAGATCGCCGAGATCATGGGCACCCCGATCGGCACCGTGATGTCCCGGCTGCACCGCGGTCGCGGACAGCTGCGCGAGCTGCTGCACGACTACGCCGTGCAGCGTGGGCTGGTCCCGGCAGGTGACGGCCGATGAGCACCTCAGGCCCGTCCGAACAGCCCTGCGGCTCCGGCTGCGCCGACGCGCTGGCCCGTCTGTGGGCCTATCTGGACTCCGAGCTCGGCGAGCTCGACGCCGCCCGGGTCCAGGCCCACCTGGACGACTGCGTCGGCTGCCTCAGCGAGTACCAGGTCGAGCTGGTCCTCAAACGGGTGCTGCGCCGCGGCTGCACCGAGCACGCTCCCCAGACCCTGCGCCTGCGCATCCACGAACAGCTGGTCTGGCGCGCCGAGCCCTGACACGTGCACCAGCCCTGACGCGGCTCGGCTGCTGGGCTGGCTGGAGGGCTGGTACCGCAGTCGGGGTCGGGACGCTCTACGATAGCCCCGGTCCGACGCACGGTGCGTCCCTGCCCCGCCGTCGGGGCACTTCTGGTGAGGAGGCACGATGAGCCAGCGAGGCCGCAAGCGGCGCAGCCGCAAGGGCAACGCCGCCAACCACGGCAAGCGTCCCAACGCCTGACCGACGGAGCCCCGCACCCCTGCGGGGCTCCGTCGGCCAGGGGGGTCGTACAGGGGGACTGCGCAGGGGACGGCCGCCCAGAGCAGGTGCTGGGAAGGTGCCGGGCTCGCCCGAGCGGGTGCGACGGGCCGCGCCGCGCTAAGGACTACCCAGGGGTGGGTCGATCAAGTCGGTGTGACCGACCAGGCTACCCACATCAACCAGCTGTTGCACGCCCTCGTCAACGCGGGTGGGTCCGACCTGCACTGCAAGGTCGGGTCGGCGCCGCGAGTGCGGGTGGACGGACGGCTGCGTCGCCTGCAGGCCCCGGACCTGAGCCCCGAGGACACCGAACGGATCCTCGACGAGGTCCTGCCCGCCAAGATGGTCGAGAGCTTCCACACCAGGCACGAGGCGGACTTCGCCTACTCCGTACCGGGGATGGGCCGGTTCCGGGTCAACGCCTACCAGGCGCGCGGCGCCTACGGTGTGGTGTTCCGCCTGGTCGCGGTCGACGCCCGGTCGTTGCAGGAGCTCGGGCTGCCCGAGGTCGTCGGTGAGCTGTCCCTGGAACCGCGCGGGCTGGTGCTGGTCACCGGGCCGACCGGCTGCGGCAAGACGACGACGCTGGCGTCGATGGTCGACCTGATCAACACGTGGCGCGAGGTCAACATCGTCACCGTCGAGGACCCCATCGAGGTGCTGCACTCCGACAAGAAGGCGATCATCTCCCAGCGCGAGGTCCACCAGGACACCGAGAGCTTCGCCACCGCGCTGCGGTCCGCCATGCGGCAGGACCCCGACGTGATCCTGGTCGGCGAGATGCGCGACCTGGAGACCGTCCGCGCCGCGCTCACCGCTGCCGAGACCGGTCACCTGGTGCTGTCGACCCTGCACACCATCGACGCGCCCGAGTCGGTCAACCGGATCGTCGACTTCTTCCCCGAGCACGAGCAGAAGCAGGTGCGCATCCAGTTCGCGCAGGTGCTGCGCGGCATCATCTCCCTGCGCCTGCTGCGCCGGTCCGACAGCAGGGGCCGCTGCCCGGCGGTCGAGGTCATGGTCAACACCGGCCGCACCGCCGAGGCGATCCTCGACCCGCTGAACGCCCCGCCGCTGGCCGACCTGATCCGCGAGGGCGACTTCTACAAGATGCAGACCTTCGACCAGCACCTGTTCACGCTGGTCCGCGACAATCTTGTCACCTACGAAGAGGCCATGGCGTCGGCCTCCAACCCGCACGACCTCACCGTCGAGCTGCGCGGTGCGGGAATCGTGGTCTGAGCCCGGAGGGTCGACGGGTCAGACCGCGGGCAGCCGGATCGCCACGACCCCCAGGGCGACCGCCAGGAAGCCCAGCACCAGCACGTCCGTCCTGCGCGAGCGCACGCTGAGCGCCGCAGGCCCCGGCTCGACCACGGCCCGGACCACCGCACAGCCGACGACCAGCACGGCGAGCGTCAGCGCACCGACCCGGGCGGTCGTCACGGCTCCCACGCCTGCTGCCACGACGACACCCAGCGTCGTGACGACCAACCACGCAAGCCCCTGCCGCTCCCCGGGCTGGTCGACCAGCAGCGCGTCGGGCGCCTCGGTCGGCAGCCCGTCCCTCAGCACCCCGCGGGGCGGCGTCCGGTACACCGGCACCTCGTTGGTCGGCACTACGCTCTGGTCCAGCTTCGTCACCCTCGTCCCGGCGTGCGCCGGCCTTTCGTCACCGAGCGTACTGCTCCTTGACGGCTTTCCCCACCGAGACCAGTGGTCGTCGACCGGCTGCGGTCCGACGTCGCACCTAGCCGAGGCAAACCTAACCTATTCTGACGATAGGACAGCCTAACCTATGTTTCAGCAGGTCAGATGGTGTAATTGAGATGACACCAACGCCATCATGGCCTATCCTCGGCCCATGACGACGACCCCGGCCTCCTCCTCGACGATCGAGCCGCTGGCCACAGACCCGACCGAGACCGACGAGGGCCAGGCACCGGGCAGGGCCGTCGTGCCCCTGACCGCCGAGCGGCTGAACTGGTTGCGCGCGGCGGTGCTGGGCGCCAACGACGGGATCGTCTCGATCGCCGCTGTCCTGCTCGGCGTCATCGGCGCGACGAGAGACACCACCACCCTCGCCATCGCGGCGATCGCCGCCCTGAGCGCCGGGGCGCTGTCCATGGCCGCGGGCGAGTACGTCTCCGTGAGCAGCCAGCGCGACGCGGAGCTCGTCGCCCGCAAGCACGCCCAGAACCGAGGAGCGGACGAGGGCGAGGTCGCCTCGATCACGCTGACCAGCCCGACCCACGCCGCCATCGCCTCCTTCCTCGCCTTCGTGGCCGGTGGGATGATCCCGACCGTCGTCGCGTTCGCACCGTGGTGGGGCCACCGCCGTGACGTCGCCACGTTCGTCGCCGTCGTCCTCGCTCTGGTGGTCACCGGATGGGTCTCCGCCCGCGCCTCGAACGCCCCGGTGGGCCGCGCCGTGCTGCGGGTCGCGCTCGGCGGCTCCTTGGCGATGGCCGTCACCTTCGGCATCGGCACCCTGGTCGGCGTCGCCGTCTGACCCTGACGGATGGGTTGAAGTGCGAGGTAGCGCACCAGGTACGAACCTCGTACCTGGTGCGCTACCTCGCACTTTGTGCCCGTCGACCACGTCCTCAGGTACCGTCAGGGCGTGGAGAACGTGCTCGCCGAACGGTTGGCGGCTGTGCAGGCTCGGGTGGCCGCCGCCGCCCAGGCCGCCGGACGGGACCCGGACGACGTCGCCGTGCTGCTGGCGACCAAGACCCACGACGCGGCCACGATCCGCACGGTGCTCACCCTGCCCGGCGCGGCGGGCCTGCTGCGCGGGGAGAACCGGGTCCAAGAGCTCGTCGCCAAGGGCCCGGCCCTGGCCGACCTGCCCACCGCCACGCACCTCATCGGCCCGTTGCAGTCGAACAAGATCAACGCGGCCCTGCGCTGGGTGACCTGCGTGGAGTCGGTCGCCTCGGCCCGCCTGGCCGACGCCCTGTCGGCCCGTGTCGGGCCTGGTCGCACGCTGGACGTCATGGTCCAGGTCAACGTGTCCGGCGAGACGACCAAGCACGGCGTCACCCCCGACGACGCCCTCACCCTGGCCCGCCACGTCGGCACCCTGCCCGGCCTGCGCCTGACCGGTCTCATGACGATCGGCGCGAACACCGACGACCAGACCGTGGTCCGGGCCGGTTTCGCTACTCTGCGCACGATCCGGGACACGGCCGTCGCCGACGGTCTGACCACCGCCACCGGCCTGTCCATGGGCATGACCTCAGACCTGGAGGCCGCTGTCGCCGAGGGCGCGACGATCGTCCGGGTCGGCACCGCGGTGTTCGGCCCCCGCCCCACCGTCGGCTGAGCTACACCAGGAACTCGTGGGCGTGGCGCAGACCGTCCAGCCAGGCCACGGACACCGCCAGCGGGGTGAAACCCTCCGGCAGGTGCGGGGTGACGCCGCGGTCGGCCGCCTCTAGGTAGGCGTCGAAGGCGTCGCACGCGGCTACGGCGGCCGACCCTGGTTCAGGACGCGGCAACCACTGCGCTACGTCTTCGGCGTCCATACCCAGCAGCGACGTGCACATGCGAGCCAGGGCCTCGGTACCCGCACCCACAGGGTCGTCGGGCGCGAGGTTCGCCGCCGCGCGGACCCGTGCCAGCGCCGTGACAGCCATCTCCCGGTCCTGGTGACCAGCGGCCCGCACCATCTCGGCGATGACGATGCCGCGCAGACGGTCCCGCCCCAGCAGGGTGAGGGCCTGGACCACGCTCGTCACCGGTTGCGACACCCCAGACACCGAGTTGACCTGCACCATCACCGCACGGGCCAGGGCCGGGTCGGCGAGCACCAGCTCGGCCAGGTCGGCGGGGGCCTTCTCTGGGCCACCCAGCTCGGACACCAGCCGGGCCGCGATGGGCACGTGGACCTGCACCGCCTCGCGCGCCAGGATGGTCGGACGGCCGACCAGGTAGCCCTGGAACAGGTCGAAACCCGCGTCCCGGGCGGCTCGCATCTGCTCGGGCGTCTCGACCTTCGTGGCGACCAGCGACACCGTCGGGTTCGCCGCCCGGACCTGTGCGACCAGGGCAGCCAGGGCGTCACCGGTCACCTGCTGCACGTCGACCTTCACGTAGCCGCAGCGGTCGACGCAGGGCAGACGAGGGTCGTCGGGCACCAGCCGGTCCATGGCCAGCGCGTACCCCGTCTGGCGCAGCTGGTCGATCCCGGCGAGCACCTCGTCGTCCACGTCCACCGTCGCCAGGACCTCCAGCACCACGGCCTCCGGCTCGATAGCGACCGAGAAGTCGCCGACCAGGAAGGACCGAGGCGTGTTGATGAACATCAGCGCGTCCCCGGCGACGTCCTGCGGACCGAACTCGCCAGCGATGGCCAGGACCACCTGGGCGGTAGCCACGTCGTCGTCGAAGGACCAGCCTTCGTCAGCAGTGGTGGCACCCGCACCAGAGCGGAACAGCACCTCGAAACCGACGAGGCGTCCCGCACGGTCCTCCAGCCGCTGCCGGGCGATGCATATCGCCGAAGCGGCCTCGTTCAGAGCCTCGAGCACCTCAGTAGCCGAACCCATCATTGCTCCGTAAAGGTCGTCGCACACGACTGGCGCCCATCTCATCGGCAGCACCGGCGACCCCTGAAGCGACCTGCGGTCCGTCGAAAATAGCCTTGGTCCAGCAACGCGTGGGACGAGAGAATCCGCCGGTGCGAGACGTCGGTATCGAGGTGGTCGGGCAGTGAGGCTCGGGGGGCGGACCTGGCGCGTCCTGGCCAGCACCGTCAGGCTGGGCGGCAAAGAGCTCCGGGTGGTCCGCCCGGCCCAGCCGGTCCGGCACGCACCGGCCTACTACGACGAGCGGAGCGGTGGAGCCACGATAGTGGTCGACAAGGCTGCCGCCGTGGACCTGGCCTGTGCGTGGTGGCTGGCCGCCAGGTCGCCGCGCTCACTGGTGTGGCTACCGCTGCGCACCACCGGGTGCACCTGCGAGAGCTGGCCCGACGACGCGCAACGCCTGGATATCGTCCTGGTGCACCACAGCCTCGGGTTCCGGGCGTCGTCGTGGAAGCGGGTACGAGCCCGCGCCGAGTCGACTGGGGCGCTCCACACGGTCGAGCTGCCGCACCGACCGTTTCCTACGCTCAGCGCCGTCGACTGGGATACCGCCCAGTACCACGACCGGCGCGGTCGTCCACCCAGCGTGGTACGGGCCACCAACCGTGACACCCTCCGGTTCGACCTGGCCGCGGACACACTGTTCGTGGTCGGCAGCCGACCAGCCTTCGCCCAGTGGTCCGACCAGATCCGAGAGCTGGTCGAAGACTGCCCCCGCGACATGGCAACATTTCCCGGCAGGCACTGTTGCGCCGAGATCGGCGGCTACTGTTTCGACCCCCACCTCCACATCACGTATTGCCAGACCCACCGATAGTCCTGCGTCGATGCAGACGTTGGGCAGCCCATGAGTCACTGGTCACTGCCGTCAAGCCTTTCACGGGACCCGGGCGGTCCACGACGGGTCGGTGAACTTGGTGACGACGAGCTCGGCGGCGCGGTCCAGCTCGTCGGCACGCAGCTCGCTGGGGCGGGTCCGGTACCGGCCCTCGAAGTGGGCCTTGAGCCTGGCGACGACCTCGGCGCGCGGCAGGTGGGTCTGCGAGCGCACCGGGTCGACGCGTTTGTTGGCCGAGCGGATGCCCTTGTCGGAGACTTTTTCCCGGCCGATCCGCAGCACCTGCATCATCTTGTCGGCGTCGATGTCGTAGGCCATCGTGACGTGGTGCAGCACCGCGCCGGAGGCGAGCCGTTTCTGCGCCGCCCCGGCCAGCTTGCCCAGCGGTGAGGCGATATCGTTGATACCGGTGGTGAAGGCTTTGACGCCGACATCGGCCAGCGCCTCGACCACCCAGGCGTTGAGGAAGGCGTACGAGTCTTCGAAGCTCATCCCGTCGACCAGCGAGGCGGGCACCACCAGGGAGAACGTCACACAGTTGCCCCCTTCCATGAACATCGCGCCACCGCCGGAGATCCGCCGCAGCACGGTGACCCCGAGCCGTTGCGCCGCCTCCAGGTCGACCTCGTTGCGCAGCGACTGGAACGAGCCGATGACGGTCGCGGGTTCGGTCCACTCCCAGAACCGCAGCGTCGGCCCGCGGAGCCCGGAACCGAGCGCCTCGGTGAGCACCTGGTCCAGCGCCACGTGCGTGGCCGGGGTCAGCGGTCCGGGGTGCAGCACCTCGAACTCGTGGTCGTCCCAGGTGGTCGACAGGCCCAGCGCCCGGTGCACCGCCATGGCCACCGAACGACCGTCGAACCCGACCATCGTCACCGGGGCGGCGACCTGCCCGGCGGCGGTGGCCGCGTCCAGCCCGTCGGTCACGGCCCGCGCCAGGACCGTCACCGAGGCGTCGGCGGCCTGCCCGACCAGCGACCGGGCGATGACGTCCAGCGCCTCGTCCGGTTCGAGGAAGAAGTCCCCCGAGACGACCACGTCCGCCAGCCGCCCGTCGTCAGTCTCGACGTCCACGACGACGAGCTTGCCACCCGGAACCTTGTACTCACCGTGCATGTCCCCAGCCTACGCAGGACCTCAGACCACGGACCACGCAGGCTGCGGGTCGACTCGCACCTGGTCTCGGCTGGGCCGTCCGGGCCGTGCGTCGTTCTCGGTGGGTGCTGCGACCGGCCCCGTTATGCCTGGTGAGACGGTTCTGGCCCCGTCCTCGACCCGCCGCGGCGCGCTACGATTCTCGACAGTCTCTCGATATCGAGTAATCTCTGTGCCGGGCACACCGCGTCACCAACGCCGTCCCGTGCCCCCCTGCGGAGGAGAGGTGGACCCGGTATGGCGAAGATCAAGGTCAAAGGCCCGGTCGTCGAGCTCGACGGCGACGAGATGACGCGGATCATCTGGCACTTCATCAAGGATCGCCTGATCCATCCCTACCTCGACATCGACCTGAGGTACTACGACCTGTCGATCCAGAACCGCGACGCCACCGACGACCAGGTCACCCTCGACGCGGCCGCCGCGATCGCCGAGCACGGGGTCGGCGTCAAGTGCGCGACCATCACCCCCGACGAGGCCCGGGTCGAGGAGTTCGGCCTGAAGAAGATGTGGGCGTCGCCCAACGGCACGATCCGCAACATCCTCGGCGGGGTGGTGTTCCGCGAGCCGATCATCATCTCGAACATCCCGCGGCTGGTGCCGGGCTGGAACAAGCCCATCATCATCGGCCGTCACGCCCACGGCGACCAGTACAAGGCCGCGAACTTCAAGGTGCCCGGCGCTGGGCGGGTCACCTTGACGTTCACCCCGTCGGACGGCTCCGAGCCGATCGAGCAGGAGGTTGCGGTCTTCCCGCCGACCGGTGGCGTCACCATGGGCATGTTCAACTTCGACGACTCGATCGCCGACTTCGCCCGGGCCTGCTTCACCTACGGCCTGGAGCGGCACTTCCCGGTGTACCTGTCCACGAAGAACACCATCCTCAAGGCGTACGACGGGGCTTTCAAGGACATCTTCGAGCAGGTGTTCGCCGAGGAGTACGCCGCCCGGTTCGACGCCGCCGGGCTGACCTACGAGCACCGGCTCATCGACGACATGGTCGCCGCCGCCCTGAAGTGGGAGGGCGGCTACGTCTGGGCGACGAAGAACTACGACGGCGACGTGCAGTCCGACACCGTCGCCCAGGGCTTCGGGTCGCTCGGCCTGATGACCTCGGTGCTCATGACCCCCGACGGCAAGACCGTGGAGGCCGAGGCCGCGCACGGCACCGTTACCCGCCACTACCGGCAGCACCAGGCCGGCAAGCCGACGTCGACCAACCCGATCGCGTCGATCTACGCCTGGACCGGCGGGCTCAAGCACCGCGGGAAGCTGGACGGCACCCCGGAGGTCGTCGCGTTCGCCGAGACGCTGGAGCGGGTCGTCGTCGAGACCGTCGAGTCCGGCAAGATGACCAAGGACCTGGCCCTGCTGCTCGGCCCCGACCAGCCGTGGCTGACCACCGAGGAGTTCCTCGGGGCCCTGGACGAGAACCTCGCCGCCGCCCTGGCCTGATATCTAGCGACAGCGACACCGCCGCCCCGTGGGGTCGGCGGTGTCGCTGCGTCTGGGCTCCGACGAAGTGTCCACCAGGTGAGGTTTCGATCGGGACGAGTCAGACAGGTTGCGGCCGGGGTGCCTCGTGGCGGGGGCGTCGTCGGGTCGGTGGTGCGTCGGCCGTGGGGCGTCGGGTAGACGCACCGTGGTCGACGCCTTCGACCGGCGCCGTCGGACGAGCAGGCTTGTTCGCCTCTCGCCTCGACCGGGGGTGCCGGGCGGTCGGTGCAGGCTCGTCGCGGACGACGGGCTCGGGACTGGTCCGCGGGTCGGCCTCGGGTCGTGACGGCTGGTGTTTCGGTCCGGCGTGAGAGGCAGGCAGCCCTTCGCGCCGGGAGAGGATCGAGTCGGGCCGAGTCCAGGAGCCGGGCGGATCTGGCTGGGGAGCGGACGTCTCGGGCGGGGGCGTCGAGGCGGCGCGACCGCGACGAGCGCGGCGACCAGCCGGGTGCGACGGGGTTCGTGCAGCAGCCTCCGCGACGCTGGGCAGCGGGGCAGGAGAGGCCGGGACTTCAGGCGGCTGCCGGACGAGGCGCTCTGGTTCGGGTCGCGTCCCGTCCTGGCTGACCGGGAGCCGATCGTCGTGCCTGCCCAGCGGCCGGGGGTACCCGCCGGACCGCCCGGCACAGTCCGGGCACAACCCCTGGTACACGACCTCGACAGCACTGACGAGGAACCCCCGGCTGTCAGCCGGAGCCAGGCACGACAGACCCCCGCCGACACAGTCCACGTCGGCGATCCGCCCGCACGACGTGCACACGGCGTGATGGTGGTCGTCACCGGTCGGCGTCTCGAACCGCACCACCGACCCCAGCTGGAAGCGCCGCACCAGCCCCACGTCGACCAGCGCCCGCAACGAGTCGTGCACCGCCTGACGCGACAGGTCCGACAACGTCCGCCGCGCCACGTCCACGACCATCTCCGTGTCGGCGTGCGGGTGCGCCTGCACCGCGGCGAGCACCGTCGTACGAGACCGGGTCACGCGCAGCCCAGCGTCCCGGAGCCGATGCTCCAGGTCCAGCGTCGTGACCTCCATGAGCAGAGCCTGGCCTGGGTCGGCCGGGTCGGCAAGATCTCCGGCGTCCTGAACCCACGCGCTGGTCATCTGCTGTGTCAGCGAGTCGTCCCGCGGTGCCTGGCGTGCTGGGCACCGGTTCCTCCACATCTCTAGCGATCACACCAGACCCCTGCATGATCGGTCGGCCGTTCTTGCCTTCCTCGCACACCAACCCTTGATATGAACCGGATAGAGTGGTAGCGTCATCCACCACGAGGTGGCTGGGCTGGCGCTCCGTTGCGGCATCTCGAGGGTCGGCGTCAGAGGCTGTACTTGTCTGTACTCCCGGTCTCCGGTCTCCGTCGGCCCGCCGCCTCGCGGCGCGTGTCGGTGGTCGGTGGCACGATACGTGGCACGAGTTGACTCACCCAGTCGAAGGGAGTTTGAAGTGTCGGTGGAGAGTCTGTACGAGCAGGTCAGGGCCGCTGTCGCGTTGGAAGGCGACCAGGCGGTGCTAAGGATCGTCACCGTGTACCAGCCCGCGGGCGGTCCGGGCAGCAAGGTCTACCCGCCGACGTATCCGACGTCTGTTGGCGAGTCGCCCTACGTGTTGGAGAAGCGCCGTCGAGACGGCAAGCCGCACCATGTCGTGATCCTTGACTCGACGCCGTCGCAGGCGAACCGGGCTGAGGAGGCTCTCCTCAAGGCGTATCGGTCAGGACGGGTGCGGATCCCCCTGCTCCAGGTCGAGCATCATGGAGACACCAACGTGGTGCTGACCTCGCTGGAGTTCCCGCACCGCTACGCCGACGCCTACCTGCGTGACAGTTTACTTGGTGGTGTTGCGTTCGACAGGACCGACCTGGGTAAGTCGCTGCTCGCGGCCTCCCTCGCCGACGCCTCGGCACTGTACAGCCACGACCCGGGGACGCTGGTGTACGGGGCGTGGAACAGCCACCGTAAGGGACGCCAGCAGAAGTTCCCGCGCGTCTACAGCAGCGAGGTCGTGGGTTGGGACCCTAAGGTAGGGGAGCGCAAGGCGGGACGGATGGATCCCTTCAACCTCCAAGGTGCCCAGAAACCGGTGAAGGGTGACGATCTTTGGGAGTACTCGAAGGTCGCGACGAAGACCAAGGGTGAGAAGCTGAGCGAGATCGGTCACGGCAACATCGCCCCTCAGCCCGCGCACGGTGGCGTGACGATCTCGTCGGCGCAACGGTTCGTCACCCTGTCGCTGGCTGGGTTGGACCGGATCGGGTTTGGCGACGCCTCCCACGAGACTGCCGTGGCGGCGCGTGCTGCTCTGGCTGCGTACGCGCTGGTCGCTGACCGTCTGGCCTTCGGTGGCCCGAGCCTGTGGTTGCGCAGTGGGTGCGAGTTGGTCGTGGAGTCCGAGCGTGTTGAATGGGTCAATCGGGGTGGTCGTGTCGAGACCGTGGACCTGAGCACGTCGGACGCCCTGAAGCTGTTCGAGCACGCCCGTGACGCAGCAGACAACCTCGGGGTGGCGATGGACCTAGAGCCCGTGGGCCTGACGCCGACCAAGGCGCTTGCTTCCGCGATCGACTTCAGCCTGACGAAGGCCGAGGCTGGGGATGGCGACTGATATGGCCCTGACGCTGACGATCGAGTTGCTCAACGGCCGCTACGACGCAGCGAGGGTCGATGACCGGGCGCACGCTGAGTGGCCTCCCCACCCGGCGCGGTTGTTCAACGCCATGGTCGCTGCCGCGCGCGGCGAGGACGACCGCGACGTGTTGCGGTGGCTGGAGAACCAGGCACCCCCGTTCATCGACGTCGCGGCGCCCCTGATGACCTATCGGCACCAGGCGTGGGTCGTGTCAAACAAGTTGGAGAGCAAAGGTGGGAGCCAGACCCACCCCGGACGGACCAACAGTTTCCGAGCGCGTGCCGGGACGATCCCGACGAGTCCGACGGTTCGCATGACCTGGCCGGTCGAGGTGGATGACACTCAGATCGCAGCCATCGATGCCATCGCCCGTCGGATTCCGTACATAGGCAGGTCGACGGGAGTGGCGGTTGTGTCGGCCTCAGCCAGCGGCACCACCGACGACCTGGGCTCAGACCAGACGGTCCGGTACGAGCCGTGCAGCCTGTTGGAGGCAGAGGTGCCGGTGCGTGTCCCGTACCCCGGGCTTCTGGCCGAGCTGGACGAGCAGTTCGAAGCGGGTCGGCCTGCGTGGGAGACGAGCCGCGAGCACGGATACCGGACCGTCGGCGACCGCGTGGCGGTGCCACAGAGGGCTGGAGAGATCCCGTCCGCCTACCCCGATGTCGTGGTGATGCGATTTCTTCAGGGCTTCCAGCCTGACGGGCGGATGACGACCCTACTCACGAGTGCGTTGCGTGCGGCGGTGCTCAGCGCAGCTGGTGACGACGCCCCTTCGGCGCTTCACGGGCACGGTGCTGATGGGCGTCCTCACGTCGCGTTCTTGGCGTTGCCCCACGTCGGGTACGAGCATTCGGACGGGCACCTGCTGGGCATGGCTGTGGCTGTGCCAGAACTGCCGCAGGACGAGCGGCGGACGGTGCTACAGGCGGTGCACAGGCTGAGACGAGAAAACCAGACCGTGCAGTTGCGTGTCGGGCGGCTGGGCACCGTCGAACTGCTGTGGGCACCAGGTGAGCAACGTCCGTTCGGTGCCAGTGCCGAACGGTGGCGGAGTGGAAGCAAGCGGTGGGTCTCGGCGACCCCGGTGGTGCTCGACAGGTACCCGAAGTCGGCCGGCCGGCTCGAAGAGACGATCTGCGAGAGCGTCGTGATGGTGGGCCTGCCCGAGCCGGTGGACATCCAGGTCAGCCGCGGTGCGCTGCAGCCGGGTGCGGTGCAGTTGCGTCCCGACGATCTGCCCAAGCGGACGCGTGGCCGTCCGTACCAGCATGTGGCGCTGACGTTCGACCGTACGGTCCACGGCCCGGTGATGGTCGGGGCCGGGCGTTACCTCGGCGTGGGGCTGCTGGCGCCAGACTGTTCGGGCGTGGCACGGACAGGAGTTGTATGACCATGAGCGAACCGACGAACCTCAACGCCGAGGCGTTCGAGGAGTTCTTCCGCGTGGTGCACGGGTTCCCGCCGTTCCCCTGGCAGAAAGACCTGGTGCGGCAGGTGCTGGACCGAGGGGAGTGGCCATCGCTCGTCGATATCCCCACTGGCATGGGCAAGACGGCAATGCTGGACGTGTCGTTGTTCGTGCTGGCCGCGACCGCTCACCAGGCAGGGGCTGACCGGCTCGGGCGACGGCGCTGTTTCTTCGTGGTCGATCGCAGGATCGTGGTTGACGAGGCTTACACCCATGCCCGCAAACTCGTCGAGGTACTGACTACGGCGGGTGACGGTGTCGTGCGCCAGGTGGCCGAGGCGTTGCAGCTGTTGGCCCCGGACGCAGGTGGGCCGTTGGTGTCGGTGGCCCGGATGCGAGGCGGGGCATCGTGGGCATCGGCTTGGCTCGACCGCCCAGACCGCCCGGCGGTCGTCCTGGGCACCGTCGACCAGGTGGGTAGCCGGTTGTTCTTCCGTGGCTACGGGGCGAGCCCCCGTCGCGCGCCCATCGACGCGGCGTTCGTCGGAACGGACTCGCTGCTGCTGCTGGACGAGGCACACCTGTCCCGCGCCCTGTTGCGCACCGTGCGATCAGCCCAGGAGCGGGACGCGCTGGGTGTTCCTGTACCCGGTCTGGACGTGGTCCAGCTGTCGGCCACGGGCGACAAAGCCCCCGATGCCTGGGGCTTCGACCTGGACGTTGACGCCCACAGGGCGGTCGGCACAGCGTGGCGTCGCCTGACCGCTCCGAAGATCCTGCGCTGTCTGGAGGCCCCCAAGTCGACAGAGAGGGCGATGGTCGACGCCGCACTCGAGTCGGTGCACGCCCTGACGAGTCTCGGCGGGTGGCCGCCGACAGTCCTGATCGTGTGCAACACCGTGGACCGGGCTCGTGCTGTCCACGCCGAGCTGCAGGCCCGCAAGTCGGCCCGCAAAGACTCTCTGGACGCTGACTGCGAGCTGCTCATCGGGCGGTGCCGGGGCGTCTCAAAGGGGGATGTCCAGAGGCGGGTGCTGGAGTTGTTTGGCAGCAAACGCGCCCGTGCCGACCGCCCTGCCGTCTTGGTGGCGACCCAGACGGTCGAGGTCGGCGTCAACCTGGACGTTGACGCGCTGGTTACCGAGTCGGCGTCGTGGGATGCCCTGGTGCAGCGTTTCGGTCGTCTCGACCGTCTGGGGGACCTGGGCGGCCGGATTCCGGGCGGCACGGCGACGGTGGTTGTCGTCCACGACGGGAGGGCGGACGGGCCGGTCTACGGCCAGCCGCGTGACAATACGTGGCGTCGCCTGGTCGAGATGTCCAGCGAGGGACTGGACGTCTCGCCACTGAACTGCCGAGAGTTGGTGCTGCCCGGCGACAACGACCTGCCTGACGGTGGTTTTGTCCGTCGGGCCGGTGAGTCTCCGGTGCTCATGGCACCGATCCTTGACGCCTGGGTGCAGACAGCCCCCATCCCGATGGTCGACCCTCCGGTGCAGCCCTTCCTGCACGGGTTCGATTCTGGGTCGGCGGCAGTCCAGGTCGCCTGGCGGGACCGCCTCGTCGAGCCTGACCTCGCGTCGGAGGATGATGTCGAGGTCTTCGTCGTCATAGCCGATAGTCTGCTCACCGCGGTTCCAGTTCGCGCCGACGAGATCGTCGAGGTTCCCTTCGTCGCGGTGCGAAGATGGATGAACGGTGAGGCTCCCGGGGTGGTGGCCGACATCGAGGCAGCCGATGGCGATCCCTTGGTACGGTCCAAGGCGGGACGAGAGCCGTTCCGCGCGCTGGTGTGGCGGGCCGACGACACCGGGGACCAGCGGTCGAACCCCAGCGGCGCGTGGCGCTGGATCGGTGCTGGTGAGTTGCGTCCGGGCGACCAGGTTGTGGTCCCGTGTCAGCGTGGCGGGCACGACCAGTTCGGATGGGCGCCCGCCGAACCCTTGGTGGCCGATGTCTCTGAGCCGGCGTCTTTCTCGCGTCGTCGAGGTGCTGGTGTGCTGTGGCTTGATGACAAACTCGCTGATCGTCTGCACCTCGGCGACGAGGCGTGTGACCGTCTGGCCGATCTGATCAAAGAGATCAAAGACCCCGGCGTCGACCCTCGTGATGCCAGCGCGGTGCAGGAAGATATCCTAGAAACCATCAGGATGTGGCTTCCCGGCCTGCCGGCAGAAAATTGGGGTAAGGATCGCTGGTCCGCGCTACGACGCTGGCTGGACTCGCCTCTGTCGGTGGTTAATATCGTTGATCCATCTGCAGAACACCAGTTTTCCACCGGGGATCAGCCCGTGATTCAACGTCTACTCAAGGGCAAGATCGTCCCAGAAGACCAGCAGCACGATGCTGACCATGTCGGAGTGGACGACGACGAGGTGGCCGCAAGTTCGGGCTCGGACCAGCCGGTCACGCTCAAGAAACATCTGAACGCGGTGGGTGCCAGGGCCCAGCAGATCGCAGACGCCATCGGGCTTCCCGACGACCTGGTGAGAGTTCTGCGCGACGCGGCGCGATGGCACGACCTCGGTAAGTGCGAGAAGCGTTTCCAGGTGATGCTTCATGACGGCGACGTCGTCGAGGCCGAGGTAGCGGACTGGCCGCTCGCCAAGTCAGGGATGGACCCGTCAGACCGGGGCGCCTTCCGCAGGGCAGCCGTCGCCAGCGGGCTGCCGCGTGGCGCACGTCACGAGGCGTGGTCGGCGGCACTGGTCGAGAAGGCGATGCAGGACGGCTACGACGGTGACATTGACCTGCTGCTGCACCTGGTCGCCAGCCATCACGGCCACGCCCGACCCTGGCTGCCCCTGGTCGTCGACGACCATCCCAGCCTGGTGCGGGCGGACATCGACGGGACACCTGTTGAGGTCTGGTCGGGCGAGACGGTCTCCTTGAGTCATCCCACGCGGTTCGTCCGCCTGAACAGGCACTACGGACGGTGGGGCCTGGCATTGTTGGAGTCCATCGTGCGATGCGCCGACCAGACCGTCTCTGGGGAGGGATCATGAACGCCGACGAAGACCTGCGTCTTGTGGCGCTGGACGGACGAAAGCCGTTGGGCTTCCTGGCGGCGCTCGGAGTCCTGCGGCTGGTGACTGAGCACCTCGGGCGTCCGGCGCGTCTGTCGTGGTCGACAGACGACTGCACGGCAGTGTTGTCCAATGCTTTCCCAGACGTCGATGGTCTTGTCCAGGGCTTGCAGGACGTCGTCGATAGTATCGACCCTGACGGTGTGATCCCGGGCGAGCCTTCTGTGTTTCCTCCGCCAGGCGAGGCTCCCGATGGGCTGAGGCTGCCTCGTCCGAAGTTCCGCCAGTACGTAGATGGGCTTAGTTCGCCAGAGCAGGATCGCTGGGTGGCCTCTCTGGTAACGGACCTGTCGCTCGATGACCACAAGCCCGATAGACGTGCTGACATCACGCTGTTCGCGGCGCCGTCGGGGAAGCAGTCGATGCGTACCATGTTGGAGAAACCGCTCGCCGCAGTCCGGAAGAACCGTGAGGTCTTGCGAGAGGCGTTGATCCAGTGGCGACGCTACCCGGGGGTCACCGGTGAGTACTTGGATCACCAGGTATTGTTCGACGCCGCCGACGCGCCAGACGGGAAGTCGTCAGAGCGTGGCGTCCCAGGTGCCACTTGGTTGGCTTTGATGTCGTACCCGCTCATGTTGACGAGCGCCCAAGGAAACGACCCCATCACAACCTGCTGGCAGAACTTCGGCCGGGGAAACGGACGTGGTCTAGTGTATCCACTCTGGTCGAAGCCGCTGGACCTTGCAGCCGTACAGATGTTGTTGACCCACCCAGTGCTCAAACGCGCTCAGCCAGGTATCCTGCGCAGCGGAGCCGAGCCCGCACGGGTCTTGTCGGTGTTCTGGATCGGGCACGCACGACGGCGCCAGATCCGGGGGCGGACGTTCGCCGGGGTTCTAGCACCGACTGATGAACTAGTCACGGTTCCAGGAAAGTCACGCGGAAGATGACCGAGACGGAACCAGGCTACGCTGGAATGCCCGAGACGGTACCGGCGCGGATGGTCAATGAGTATGTCTACTGTCCGCGGCTGTTCTATCTGGAGTGGGTCGAGGGAAGATTCGCGACCAGCGACGACGTCGAAGAGGGTCTGTATGTGCACCGTGTGGTGGACGAGCCTAGTGTCAAGGTTCCGTCGTCAGCCGACGACCTCGAACGCTTCGCCGGGCGCACGTACCGGTCGGTGTGGTTGACCTCGACGTCGCTGGGCGTGAGCGCCAAGCTGGATATTGTCGAGGTTGGCCCGTCTGGTGAAGTCACGCCGGTGGACTACAAGAAGGGGCATCCTGACCGGCAGGGTCGTCCATGGCCTTCTGATCGGGTTCAATCATTGCTGCAAGCGTTGCTGCTGCGCGAGTCGGGCTACCAGGTCGGGAGCGCCGAGGTGTGGTACGCCGAGACCCGCCGACGTGTCGAGGTACCTGTCGACGAGACGAGCCTTGACGAGGTCCGGACGCTCCTGGCGGGCCTGTGGAAAGTTGCCGGAGCAGATCATCCGCCCCTTCCGTTGGACAACAGCCCAAAGTGCCCGCGCTGTTCCCTGGTAGGGCTGTGCCTTCCCGACGAAATCAACGTGTTGCGTGCACGCGAGCAAGAGTCTCGTCGGCCCCGTGCGGTGATGGCTGCTGACCCTGACAACCGTCCGGTGTATGTCTCGGAGCAGGGGGCTACCGTCGGGTTTCGAAGAGGCAGACTAGAGGCGTCACTCAACCACGAGACGCTTGGAAGTTTCAGGTTGATCGACGTCTCGCAGGTGTGCCTGTTCGGGAATGTGTCGGTGAGTGCGCAGGCGATGCGTGAATTGTTCGCCCGGGAGATCCCAGTATGCTGGTTCTCCTACGGCGGGTGGTTCTCCGGGCTCGCAGAGGGGCTGCCGACCAAGAACATCGACCTGCGTCGCTCCCAGTACACGACCAGCGCGGCGGTGCTCCTCGACGTGGCCTGCAGGATGATCGAGGGGAAGATTAAGAACAGCCGGACGCTGCTGCGCAGGAACTCCCGCACGGACGTGTCTACAGCGCTGGCCCAACTCCAGAATCTGTCGTGCCAGGCCAGGCAGGTCGAGGGCTATCCCAGCCTCCTGGGGGTCGAGGGGACCGCCGCGCGGCTGTACTTTTCCGAGTTCGTCTCGATGTTCTCCGACGACTCGTCGGTGGACATCGAGACGTTCGACGCTGGCGGACGTGCACGTCGGCCGCCGCCAGACCCCGTCAACGCGATGCTGTCGTTTCTGTATTCCATCCTGGTCAAGGACGTGACGGTGACGTTGCGGGCCGTTGGCTTCGATCCCTACGTCGGTGTGCTGCACCGGCCACGGTATGGAAGACCAGCGTTAGCGCTCGACCTCGCCGAAGAGTTCCGTCCCCTGGTTGCCGACTCCGTCGTGCTCCAACTGGTCAACAACGGAGAGATCCGCGCCAGCCACTTCATCTCCCGGGCTGGCGCCTGTTCTCTCACGGCCGATGGCCGACGTGCCGTGCTCACGGCCTACGAACGCCGGATGTCGCACGAAATCAAACATCCTGTATTCGGCTACCGTGTCAATTATCGTCGGGCGATAGACGTGCAGGCCAGGATCCTCGGAGCGCATTTGTCAGGCGAACTGCCCGAGTACACGCCGTTCACGACGAGGTGACCGATGGCCAGACGCAGATACCTGGTTGCCTACGACATCTGCGACGACCGCCGTCTCCGGCAGATCTGCAAGACCATGGAGGGGTATGGGGATAGGCTCCAATACTCGGTCTTCGTCTGCGACCTCAACCGCACCGAGTTGGTCCGCCTGCGGACCACCGTCGAGGAGCAGATGCAGTTCACCGAAGACTCCGTCGTGATCGTCGATCTGGGTGACACAGTCGATGCGCGCTTCACATTCCTCGGCCGCAGCCGAAGGCTGCCGACCACCGGCCCGCAGATTGTCTGACACCGTCGAGCGGTCGGGTGACCCGGCAGATGCGCTCAAGCGCTCGTTCGCAGGTCAGAGTGGCAATCGAAGGGAGGTGTGCCTGGTCGGCCCCCATAGCCCTGAGACTCCCAGGCGACCACTCGCCGATGTTGACGTTTGCGCAGATCAGAACTACCGTGGATGGTGAGCCGTTTCCCTGCCCGAGTAGGGCAGGCTCCGTTGCGGTGTGGACCTACTTGTTGGCCGGGGTCCGCTGCTTGTTGTTTCCCTGCCCGAGTAGGGCAGGCTCCGTTGCGGTCTGCTGGCAGCGGGCACCACCCGACCAGCCACGGCCGTTTCCCTGCCCGAGTAGGGCAGGCTCCGTTGCGGTCACGCCTCGGGCAGGACCGACACGTACGCCTCGCCGGTTTCCCTGCCCGAGTAGGGCAGGCTCCGTTGCGGTCGGAACTGCAAGACCGTGCCGTCCTCCCCGTGGTTGGTTTCCCTGCCCGAGTAGGGCAGGCTCCGTTGCGGTCTCTCTCTCGTCTTCTTCGGGATAGCGATCGGCGAGGTTTCCCTGCCCGAGTAGGGCAGGCTCCGTTGCGGTGCCGAGGAGATCGGCGTCAGCCGTGCGACTGTGGCGAAGTTTCCCTGCCCGAGTAGGGCAGGCTCCGTTGCGGTACGATGCGGCGCTTGGTCTTGTCGCCGTCGTGCGTGTTTCCCTGCCCGAGTAGGGCAGGCTCCGTTGCGGTGTCGACGTCTCGGTGATGTCCAGGTAGAGGCGACCGGGTTTCCCTGCCCGAGTAGGGCAGGCTCCGTTGCGGTCTCGACTGCGCCACCGCCCGGACGATCCAGTCCGGGTTTCCCTGCCCGAGTAGGGCAGGCTCCGTTGCGGTCCCCTCACCCTCAGCGACCAGCCGACGAGGTCACGGAGTTTCCCTGCCCGAGTAGGGCAGGCTCCGTTGCGGTCTCTCGGTGCGGTGCTAGATCGGTCAGGCGGGCGCCGTTTCCCTGCCCGAGTAGGGCAGGCTCCGTTGCGGTACCCCGGGCCCGGTGACCTCCCACACCGGCCACGCCGGGTTTCCCTGCCCGAGTAGGGCAGGCTCCGTTGCGGTCGGCGAGCACGCCAGAGGCTGAAGGGGCGACGCGGGTTTCCCTGCCCGAGTAGGGCAGGCTCCGTTGCGGTAAGCCAGCCGCGAGGAACCCGACCGCGGCGCCCGCGGGTTTCCCTGCCCGAGTAGGGCAGGCTCCGTTGCGGTCGTCTCTCTCCCACGCGCTGGGCCAGTCTGCGCACGTTTCCCTGCCCGAGTAGGGCAGGCTCCGTTGCGGTGGGTGGTGGCACGCCAACATCGAGGGGCGCTGGGGGCGTTTCCCTGCCCGAGTAGGGCAGGCTCCGTTGCGGTGGGTCCTCGGGCGGTGCGTCGTAGTCGATGGGCTGGTTTCCCTGCCCGAGTAGGGCAGGCTCCGTTGCGGTACCGTACCGTCAGAAATACCCGCAGACTTACCGCACGTTTCCCTGCCCGAGTAGGGCAGGCTCCGTTGCGGTTGGCTACACGCCGGGCACCGGGTGGGTGGGCCTACCGTTTCCCTGCCCGAGTAGGGCAGGCTCCGTTGCGGTACGACGCACCGTCCGAGACCCCGGCGTACAGGCCGAGTTTCCCTGCCCGAGTAGGGCAGGCTCCGTTGCGGTCCGTTGTTGTGCAGCGAGCGCATCCTGGACGTCCACGTTTCCCTGCCCGAGTAGGGCAGGCTCCGTTGCGGTTCGCCGAGCACGGTGATGATCGCTTCGACGAAGCGTGTTTCCCTGCCCGAGTAGGGCAGGCTCCGTTGCGGTTCGCCGAGCACGGTGATGATCGCTTCGACGAAGCGTGTTTCCCTGCCCGAGTAGGGCAGGCTCCGTTGCGGTCACGCCTGGTAGGGCGTGCGGCACACGGCGTCGCAGTTTCCCTGCCCGAGTAGGGCAGGCTCCGTTGCGGTGTCGTCGCCGGCGAGGAGGACCCCGGCCCACAGGGAGTTTCCCTGCCCGAGTAGGGCAGGCTCCGTTGCGGTCCGGCATAGTCCGGGCGGAAGTCCAGCCTGTGCGTCCGTTTCCCTGCCCGAGTAGGGCAGGCTCCGTTGCGGTCCGAAGGCACCACCCAGCTTCGACCCCACACCGCCGGTTTCCCTGCCCGAGTAGGGCAGGCTCCGTTGCGGTGGCATCCAACCGCCGAACCGGTCCCACGATATCGAGGGTTTCCCTGCCCGAGTAGGGCAGGCTCCGTTGCGGTGGCATCCAACCGCCGAACCGGTCCCACGATATCGAGGGTTTCCCTGCCCGAGTAGGGCAGGCTCCGTTGCGGTGGCATCCAACCGCCGAA
>WRMB01000010.1 GCA_009777345.1 Micrococcales bacterium
CGGGGGTGGCCGGCGGGGCCGGGAGCCGGGGGGTCGTCGGCCGGGAGGCCGCCGGTGCGCCGGTCCGCTGGACCGCGCGTCGGCCCTGGGGCGGTCCCACGGGGTCCCCCCCCGCCGACGGTTCGGCGGCGGCCACCGTGGCCGACGGTACCGCGGCCGGGCCGGTCGGCACGGCCAGGGGCACGGTGCTGTTCGCGGGGCCGGGAGGCTCGGCGGTCCTGGCCGACCCGGCGACGAAGACGGTCGAGATCCGCGACGCCCAGGCCCGCACCGTCGGCCAGGTCGTGGCCGACGGTTCGGCGGGACCGCTGGTCGCGATCAGCGCCAGCACCCTCGTGTGGGTCCGGGCGGGGGCCAGCGGCGACGAGGTCGTCTCGGCTGCGCTGCCGACGGTGCCGGTCGTCAGCGGCCTGGGGTTCGTGCCGATCACCCCGGTGCGGGCGCTGGACACCCGGACGGTGAACCAGCCGCTGGGTGCTGGTGCGGTGCGGGAGGTGCCGCTGGCAGGCGTGGTGCCTCCGGAGGCCAAGGCGGTGGCGCTGAACGTGACGGCGGTGGGCGCGTCGGCGTCGACGTTCCTGCGGGTGTGGCCGACGGGCCAGACGATGCCCGGGACGTCGAACCTCAACGTCACGCGGGACAGCACGGCCGCCGTTGCCGTGGTCTCGGCGCTGGGCACCGACCGGAAGGTCTCGGTCCGCAACAACACCGGGTCGGTGCACCTGGTGGTGGACGTGACCGGGTACTACGTGTCGTCGGGGGGTGCGGGGTTCAGCCCGCTGGCGTCGTCGGCCCGGCTGTACGACAGCCGGACCTCCGGCGGGCACGCGTCCATGAGCACCCGACGGCTGCAGGTGGCCGGGCGGGCGGGGATACCCTCGGACGCCACGGCCGTGATGGTCAACGTGACGGCGGCGGGGGCGCAGGGACCGGGACATATCTCGGTGGTGCCAGCCGGTGGCGACGTGCACGGTACGTCGTCGGTCAACCTCTGGCCGGGTGCCGACGTGGCCAACCGGGCGACGGTGCCGCTGTCCGGCGGCCAGATCGACGTCTACCTGCACGCTGGGCCGTCCGGGGTGATCGTCGACGTGGTGGGCTGGTACGGGCCGTCCGGTCAGCTGCGGCTGACACCGGTGGTACCGCAACGGGTGGTCGACACCCGGGACGCCGCCCTGTCGCCCGGTGGTCCGGTCGGGCAAGGGCAGACGCGCACGCTGTCGGTCCGGGACGCGATCGTCACCGACCAGGTGCCCAGGGCGGCACTGGTGACGCTGACCGCGACGCAGCAGACGGCGGTCGCGACCCACCTGAAGGTGGGGGCGGCTGGTCAGGCGCTGCCTGTGACGTCGGACCTGAACACCGGGGCGGGCCGGGACCAGGCGGCGCTGGCGCTCATGGTCTGGAACTCCGCGGGTGCGTCAGTGGTGTACAACAACACCGGCTCGACTCATGTGGTCGTCGACGTCGTCGCTGTGTTCCACTGAAGGTACGGAGAACCGGTCCCATGGTCTGCCTTTCCTCCAGTAGGCGAGCGCCCTGGTCGATAGACGGGACAGCAGGCATCCGGTACACCAGGACGATGCTGAGAGGCGGACGATGACTGTGAACACGACGATCCGACGGGTACTGGTCGTCGGCACGGTGCTGGCGGTCGGGGTGTGGCCGCTTCCGGCGGCAGGTGGGTCGGCGGTGCCGGTCGGTGCTGAGACCGCAGTCCTCGTGGAGACCGATCCTGTGGCTGCCGCGGCCGATCCGGTACAGGTCGACGAGCTCGTGGTGGAGGTCGACGACCCGAAGGCAGGTTCGACGACCGGCGGTCCGACCGTCGACCCGGTCGACGACGACACCGTGGTGGCCGACCGGGCGCTGGCCGGTGGTCGGGTGGCGACCGAGGTGGTCGACACCACCGACCACCAGACCGTCGGCGTCACGTGGCCGCAGTCCGAGCCGGGGGCCGGTCTCGCCCTCCAGATGAGGAGCCGGACGGGCGGCACGTGGAGCGAGTGGACCCCGATGCCGGTCTCCGACCTGGCGCCCGACGAGGGCACGGCCGACGCCCTCCAGGCGCAGGCTCGGGCCGGGACCGACCCGGTGTGGATCGGCGACGCCGACGCGGTCCAGCTGTCGGTGGTCGACTCGGCCGTCGACATAGCCGACGTCCGCCTGGCCGTGATCGGCTCCGAACCGCCGGACGCGTCTGGGGCAGGCGCACCGGCGGCGCCGTCGGCACCGGCCTCGCCCGGACCGGCGCCCGCGGACGGGTCGGCGTCGGCACAGCCCGCGGTCTGGACCGATCCGACCGCGGCTCGACCGGCCCTGGCCGTACCGACGGTGGCGATGGCGACGGCCCCGACGCTGGTCACCCGGGCCCAGTGGGGCGCGGCCGCGCCGACCTGCGTGATGGACTCCGCGCCGCTGGTGGGTGCGGTGCTGCACCACACCGCCGGTTCGAACGCCTATGCCACGACCGCCGCGGCGATGCAGCAGATCCGTAACGACCAGCGGTACCACCAGCAGTCACGCGGCTGGTGCGACCTGGGGTACAACTTCGTCGTCGACAAGTGGGGCAACATCTACGAGGGCCGCGCCGGGTCGCTGACCTCGTCGGTGATCGGCGTGCACTCTGGTGGTTTCAACACTGGGACGGTCGGTGTCTCGATGCTGGGCGACTACTCCTCGGTCACCCCGTCGCAGGCGGTGGTCAGCTCTGTGGCGCGGGTCGTCGGCTGGAAGCTCGGTGAGGCTGCGCTCGACCCGGCCAGCTCCATGTCGTACTACACCGGTGCGGGAGACAACTCCCGGTACCGCAACCAGACGGTGACGCTGCCCCGGGTGTTCGGGCACCGTGACGTGGCGTACACCGCCTGCCCTGGTACGAGCGGCCACGCGATCCTGCCTGCGGTGCGCCTGCTCGCCCGTGACTCTTCCGGGCCGATCTTCGTCAGCCCGACCCTGAACCGCACGTCGCTACCGATCGACGGGTCGGTGACGGTCAGCACGACGCCGACGGCCGCTGTCGACTGGACGCTGACGGTGACCGACGACCGTACCGGCGTGGTGATGTCCACCACTACCGGGCGCACCCTGCTGGGTGGCCTGTCGGCGACCTGGGACGGCCGCGGCCCGGCCGGTCCGGTGGGGCCGGGGCCCTTCCGGCTCACCCTGACCGGCAAGGGTGTCGGTACCGGCCTGGCCGCGAACCGGTGGTCGACCGTGGTCCAGGTGACCGGTTCGCAGACCCCGGCGACGGTCGCCGCGGTGCCGCTGACCGGCGACCTGGGATTCGTCCCGGTGACTCCCGCCCGGCTGCTGGACACCCGGACGACCGGCCAGTCGCTGGGCCAGGGCTCTCGGCTGGACCTGAAGGTGGCCGGGGTGAGAGGGGTGCCGGCGGACGCCAAGGCCGTGGCGCTCAACGTGACCGCGGTGCACGCCTCGATCCCGACGTTCATACGCGCCTGGCCCGCCGGTGCGGCCGATCCGGGAACGTCGATGCTCAACGTCGATCCCTCGGCGACGACCGCGGCGGCGACGGTGGTCGGCGTGGGTGGCGAGGGCAAGGTGAGCCTGCGCAACAACGCCGGTTCGGTCCACCTGATCGTCGACGTCACGGGGTACTACGCCGCCGGTTCGGGTGAGAAGTTCACGCCGCTGGACAGGGCCTACCGGCTGATGGACACCCGCACCGATGCCGGCCTGGCGCACGGTCAGACCCGTCGGGTCGCGGTCGCGGCGGCAGGGGTGCCGACGAACGCGACTGCCGTGGTGGTGAACGTGACCTCAGCCGCGGCCCGGGGCAGCGGACACCTGGTGGTGGTGCCCGCGGGCGGTGACACCACCGCTACGTCGGTGGTGAACCACCGGGTCGGGGGCGATGTGGCCAACCGGGCGACGGTACCGCTGTCCAACGGCCAGATCGACGTCTACCTGCACGGGGGGCCGGCCGGGGTGGTCGTCGACGTGGTCGGCTGGTACGGGCCGTCCGGTAAGTACCGGCTGACCCCGCTGGTGCCGCAACGGGTCGTGGACACCCGGGTGTCAGGCACGCCGCTGCGGGGCGGAGAGGCTCGAACCCTGGCCGTCCGCGGCGCCATCACGACCAGCGGCACTCCGGCTGCGGCGCTGGCCACCATCACCGCGACGCAGCAGACAGCGCCAGCCACCTACCTGACCGTCGGCGCCGCAGGAATGTCGGTGCCGCCGTCGACGTCGGACCTCAACACAGGCGCCGGTCGCGACCAGGCCGCGCTCGCGGTGCTGGTCTGGGACTCCGCGGGCCGGTCCGTGGTGTACAACAACGTGGGTTCGACCCACCTGGTCGTCGACGTCAACGCCGTGTTCAGGTGAGCGTCCGGCACGGGTCTCGCGATCGTCGGTCGCTGCGTGCTGCACGGATTCGGTGCGGAGCAGCGGTGCAGGGCTGACGAAGGCGCAGTCCTGAGGTGGACCTGCTGGGAGCACCGTACGCGTCTGGGCGCCTGAACTTCAGTTGTGACATGTGCTGTCTTAAGTCATGAACTCTGCAGGACCAGAGTCTTGAGAACCGCGGCAACGAGCGACTAGTCTGTTTCTTACCGGTCAGATCATGACTGGTTCGAGATCGGAGAGCAGATGAACGAGTTGGTTGTTGGTCGCCGACCGCGATCAAGACGGGTTGTCGCCAGGAGACCGCATCGCAGCCACCCCCGGGTGGCTCACCTGTGGGCCGTGACCGCATCGCTCGCGCTCGTAGCGACGATCGTCGCACCGAGCGCGGAGGCGGCCTCGTCTCAGGGCGGACCGATCGTCCGTTCCGAGGTCGTCGCTCGTGGGCAGAACTGGGTAGACCGAGCCGTTCCGTACGGTGGGTCGTATGCCACTGATATAGAAGGGGCGCATACCTACCGGCAGGACTGCTCGGGATTCGTCTCGATGGCCTGGCACCTGACGACGTCCTTGTCCACCAGCACCCTGTCGGCCGTGTCGACCCAGATATCTTACGACCAGCTCCAACCGGGCGACGCTTTGAATAAATCTGGCGATCACGTTCGTCTCTTCGTGGGGTGGGTAGACTCTGGGCGAACGACGATAAGAACCATGGAAGAGACCCCTAGCAGAGGCGCGGTGGTCGCGACCTACAGCCGGTCGAACATGGTCAGCAAAGGTTATGTCGCGCTGCGTTACAACAATGTGGTAGACGACCCTGCGGGGTCAGGTTACGGTGGCACTCTCCAGTTCGCCTCTTGGGTCGACGCCACTGGTGCGCTTCGTCTTTCGCACTGGACCGGGACCGCGTGGCAGCACGATAGCTTCAGCGGTCTCGCGGTCCGTCAGGGGACGAGCCCGTCGTCCTACCGTGGCGCTGATGGTACGCAGTGGATCTCGTGGGTCGATTCTGCTGGGGTTCTGCGGTTGTCGCACTGGACTGGGTCGGTGTGGCAGCACGACAACCTGGGTTCGCAGGTGGCGGTGGACAGCAGCCCGAGCGCGTTCGCCGATCCGGGCGGTCATCCTAATATCGTCTGGGTGGACGCTGCTGGGGTTCTGCGGTTGACGCGCTGGACGGGTACTGCCTGGCAGGTCGACAACTTCGGCCTGGCTGTCATGAGCGGGAGCAGTCCGAGCGCCTATCTCGGCTGAGCAGTCTCCAGGCGGTCCAGGTCAGGGTGGTGGTCTGCTGTCACGTCGGCGGGCCACCACCTCGGCATGGCACCATGGCACGCGAACGGGAATGGTCGGCTCGGGCAGGGGTCGAGTGCGTCGACCGGCTCACAGACGGCCGAGACGACCTCGTAGGGCGTCGCGGACGGCCCGGCCCATCAGCCGGGCTCGTGTCCACCGCGGCGGTACCAGGGCCAGGTAGTAGACGATGTACCGGCTGATCCAGGCCAGGTAGCCGAAGCGCCAGCGGGTCGGCATGGCGCGTCCTCGGACGAGCCACAAGGTGTTACGCACGGTGTAGTAGTTGCGGACCGTGTGCTGGATGTGGACGTCGCGGGACCGCCAGAGCACCCGCCGGGTGGCGTCGCCCAGCTGGTGCTCCAGGCGGGCCCCGACGACCACGCCCACCCGCCAGCCGTGCCGTCGGGCCCGCAGCCCCCACTCCAGGTCTACGTGGTCGATGAACAGGTCTTCGTCCATGCCGCCGATATCGTCGACCACGCGCAGGTCGATCAGGCAGCCGGAGGCGAGCAGGAAGGCGACGTCGACCACCGTCCCCTCGGTGCGGGGCAGGTCCCGGATGCGGCGGGGGCCGCTGCCCTGGTCGGTGAAGACCAGCGGGGCCTGCGGCGTGCGGGCGTCGACGGCGACCGGGCCGACCGCGCCGAGGCGGCCGGTGGCGTCCTCGTCGAGAGCGGCGAGCAGCCGGGCGACCATATCGGGTGCGGGTCCGGAGTCGTCGTCGGAGAGCAGGACGTGCGTCGCCCCGTCGGCCCGCGCCCGGTCGATGCCCCGGTTCTGGGCCGCCGCGATGCCGAGGTTGTCGCCCAGCGGGACGACGGTGCCGCGGTGGTCGAGGACCTGGTCGAGCCGGGCCAGGGTGTCGGCGTCGCTGCCGTTGTCCATCACCAGGAGGTCGTCGACCTGGGGAGCCAGGGCGTCGACGAGCCGTCCGACCTGGTCGGTGTCGGGATGGTAGGTGACGACGACCGCCACCACGCGGGCCGCCACGGTCAGCGACCGGCGTAGGGGGCGCAGACCTCCCAGGTGGGCAGCAGGCCCGCGGCCCGCGCCTCGGCCAGCGACGGGGCCGCCTCGTCCTTGGCCGACAGCAGCGGTGCCACCGGGTTCCCCGCCCGGTCCGCGGTCGGCCAGACGATGCCCAGGTCGGGGTCGAGAGGGTTTACCCCGTGCTCACGTTCCGGTGCGTAGCCGGTAGAGCAGAGATAGGCCACCGTGGCGCCGTCGCCGAGCGACATGAACGCGTGGCCGAGCCCCTCGGCCAGGTAGACGGCCCGCCGGTCGACGTCGTCGAGCAGCACCGTGTCCCACTGGCCGAAGGTCGGCGACCCGACCCGGATGTCGACGGCGACGTCCAGGACGGCACCGGCCATGCAGGTGACGTACTTGGCCTGGCCCGGAGGGACGTCGGCGAAGTGCACACCCCGGACGACGCCCGCCGCCGAGACCGACAGGTTGGCCTGTCTCAGGTCGAACCGGTGCCCGAGCGCGGCCTGGAAGTCCTCGTCGGTGAACCACTCCAGGAACGTGCCGCGCGGGTCCCGGAACTGTCGCGGTTCCAGCACCCAGGCTCCGGGCACACCAAGCTCGTGACGTTCCACCGTCGTCATCTCCTTCTGCCGCTGTTGTTCGGTTCACCGGCTCAGCTCTCACGCTCGCAGCCACGGCGGCCTCTACCCTAGCCCTGACATGTGTTGGTCGACGGTGGTCTGGGACCACAGGCAGGAGCTGTGACGTGCGGTGGTTGGTGGTCGGGGCCGAGGGCATGCTGGGTACGGACCTGATGCGGGTGGTCACCGCGGCCGGGCACGAGGCGGTGGGGGTCGACCGGGGGGACGTCGACATCACGGTGCCCGGGTCGCTGGACCCGTGGCTGAGCGGCACCGGCGTGGTGGTCAACTGCGCCGCGTGGACGGCGGTCGACGCCGCCGAGGACCACGAACCCGAGGCCTTCGCCGTCAACGCGGTCGGTGCGGCACTGACGGCCCGGGCCGCTGCCGCCGTCGGGGCACGGATGGTGCAGGTCTCGACGGACTACGTGTTCGACGGCCAGGCCAGTGCGCCCTACGGCGAGGGCACCCCGATGCGGCCTCGTTCCGCCTACGGGCGGACCAAGGCGGCCGGCGAGTGGGCGGTGCGGGCGGAGGCCCGCGACTGCCTCGTCGTCCGTACGGCCTGGCTGTACGGTGCGCACGGACCGTGCTTCCCGCGCACTATCGCCCGGATCGCCGCCGAGCGCGGCGAGGTCGCCGTGGTGGACGACCAGACCGGTCAGCCGACCTGGACCGTCGACCTGGCCGACCTCGTGCTGCGGCTGGTCGACGCCGGGGCTCCCAGCGGCACCTACCACGGCACGTCCTCGGGACAGACGTCGTGGTTCGATCTCGCGCAGGCCGCGGTCGCCGCCGCGGGCCAGGACGCGGGCGTGGTCACCCCGACCACGTCGGAGCAGTTCGTCCGTCCGGCGCCGCGCCCGCAGTACTCGGTCCTGGGCCACGAGGCACTGGAGCGCATCGGTGTCGCGCCGATCGGCGACTGGCGGACGCGGTGGCAGGCAGCCGCGGCGCAGGTGATGGGCCAGTGAGGTGACGGACCGGTGAGCGGACCGCCTGTGCCCCCGGTGGCGACGGGGGTGGTGGGACGGCTGACCCGGCTGCTCGACGCCGGGCTGGACACGGCTGTCGCCTCGTTCGCGCTCTGGACGGTGGTGCACGCTCTCGCGCTGGTCGGTCTGCCGCTCGGCACGGCACTGGCGGTCTGGGGGCTCGGCACGGTCCTCGTGGCCTGGTGGCGGGCCCGGGGGCCGTGGCTCGCCAGCGGTGCCGAACCGGCCCGCGGTCCCGCGCTGGTCGCCCTGGCGGTGTCGGCAGGCGGGGCGGCGCTCTCGACGGTCCTGGTCCGACCGGACCTGGACGACGCGTTCTACATGGCCCGGGCCACCTGGACGGCCGATCACGGTGCCGTGCCGACCAGCGACTTCCTGTTCGGTGACGGCAGCTGGCCGGCGGTCTACTACGTCGACCCCGACTTCTCCGCGCTGGACTCCCTGCAGGGCGGTATCGCCTGGGCGTCGGGCACCGCCGCGGGGTCGGTGGCCTACCGTTGGTTCGTGCCGCTGGCCACTTTCGCGGCGGTGTGGGCCCTGTGGCGGCTGCTGCGCGCGTGGCAGGTCCGCCGTCCCGCGACCGGGCTGGTCCTGGCCCTGGTCATGCTGCTGTGGGGCGGGTACGCGCACGCCAGCTTCGGCAACCTGTTCCTGGGGCGTATCTGGCAGGGCAAGGTGGTGTTCGTCTCGCTGCTCGTGCCCTGTCTGTGGACGGTGTTCGCCTCGCTGTGGGCCAGGACGGACGACCCGTCGGACCGGCGCCAGGTGCGGTCGGCACTGGTCGTCCTGGCAGTGTGCGGCACCGCGGCCGTGGGTCTGAGCCAGACGGCCGTGTTCGTGGTGCCGCTGGCCGCCGTGGCCGCCGCGGTGCCGCTGGTCGTGCGACGGCGGTTCCGGCTGGCGGGGGTGCTGGTCGCCTCGGCGTCGGTGGTGCCCGTCGCGTCAGGTCTGGCGGTCTTCTTCTCGCCCGGGGGCGGGGAGAGCGGCTGGCAGCGAGACATCACGACACCGTGGACCATGGTCGTGGCCAGCCTCCCGGTCGGTGCGGTGGTCCTGGCCGCCGGGCTCGTCGTGCTGGTCGGCGGACGCTGGCCGAAGGTGGCCGTCCTGACCGCAGCGGACCAGCAGCGGGCGCTGGCGCTGGCGGTGGTCGTCGCAGCCCTGTTCACGCTGCCACCGCTCTTCGGCCTGGTCGAGGTCGTCGTCGGAGGTGACGCGATCGGCTGGCGGGTGGCCTGGGTGCTGCCGGTGCCCGCCCTCGTCGGCCTGCTCGCGAGCCTGCCACCGCCGCGACAGGCTACCGGTGTCCCGGCGCTGACCGCGATCGTCCCCACGGTCGCTGCCGCGACGGTGCTGGTCGTCGCGGGGCTCCCGCTGTGGTCGCCGACGAACGCGGCCCGCTTCGGGCCCGTGGGCGCGTGGAAGGTCGAACCGGTCGATCTCGAGGTGGCCCGGTGGATCGTGGCCCAGCGTCCGGGCACCTTCCTGGCGGGGAACAGGCTCGCGGCTGCCACCAGCGTGGTCAGCTCTGAACCGCGGCCCGTCGGCAACCGGCTGGACTACATGGAGTCGCTGCACCAGGTCGACGGCGCTCGCGCCGAGCAGCGCATCGTGCTGCAGGAGTTCGCCGACGGTCCCCACGGCCGCAGCCGGGAGGCGCTCCCGGCGGCTGGTCAGGCGCTCGACGACCTGGACGTCAGCCTGGCCTGTGTCGCCTGGGACGACGACCTGACCCAGGAGCTGTTCGAGACGGCCGGATTCACCTCCGCGGTGACGGTCGGTCCGTGGGGGTGCTGGGTGCGGGAGTAGGGCGCGGTCGGCCCAGGAGTTCCATCGCAGCGTCGTACTCGGTGCAGTATCTCCCCGTAGGGTGATCGGAGGCCGACCAGCCTGGTCCCGTGCCTGCGTGAACCGCGACACCGAGAGAGGTCGTACGTGTGAAGTACCCCATCTGGTCGGGCAGACGTGCTCTGGGTCGGTCCGTGCGGCACCCGTCCGACGGTGGCGGGACCGCGGCTGGCTTGCCTGCTGGCCCTGTCGGGCGCGGTCTGCTGGTCGTGACGGTGGTCGCCCTCGCGGTACAGGTCGGGCTCGGCCTGGCCTGGTGGGTGGCGAACGTCACCGCGGTGCCCGAGTACGGCGACACCCAGGAGTACCTGCGCACCGCGACGACCTTCGAGGTCGACGGGTACCGCACGCTGGCCTACCCTCTCGTGGTCAGGGCCGCGATCGAGCTCGGCGACCTGCTGCCCGTGCCCTGGGTGGTGCCGTTGTACACGGTCCAGCTGTTCGTCTCGGTGCTGGCGAACCTCGTCCTGGTCCGAGCCCTGCGCCCGGAGGCACGGCGGGCAGAGCAGGCGGCGTGGACGGCAGTCGCGACGACGGTGCCTCTCCCGCTCCACTACACCGTGACCATCCTCACCGACTCGTTCGCGACCTCCACGCTCTTGGTCCTCGTCGCCGGCCTGGTCCGGGCGACGGTGCACCAGGACCGGTCCTGGCGGGCCGCGACCCTGGTGGCCGTGGGGGCCGGTGCCTCTGTCGCCGTCCGGCCGGAACGCCTGTACATGATCCTCGCCCTGACGGCCGCCGCCGTTCTCGCACTCGGCGTCTGCTGGTGGCGGCGAGCCCGCCAGCCCCGTCCGGCCCGTCCGGTGCGGGTCCTGGTCGGGCTGGTGCTGGTCGCTCTGGTCCCCGCCGGGATGATGACGGCCGTCAACCGGGCCACCCAGACCGCGGACCTGGGGCGCGGGCAGGCCAGCGTGCTGAGCAGCGTCTTCGACCGCACGGTGAACCAGCACGTCGACGCGGTGGCGGCCCGCGTGCCGGACGAGATCGCCGTGGCCTTGACGACCGACCCTGGGAACACCAACCAGACGTACGCGGCAGTCGAGGCGGCCGCGGGGCAGGACGGGGTCCGCACAGCCGTCGGCGCCGCGGTGCGCTGCTGCGCCGCCGAGATCGCGGCGGAGTCGGTACGCGACGTCGCGCAAGGGACGCTCGGGCCGTACACGGTCACCTGGTACTGGGTCACCGGTGACGGCCCGTCGGCGCAGTGGGACCTGTCCCGGATGAGCCAGCACCGGCCGGGCTGGACCGCCGTCCTGATGGCCTGGTCCGTCGTGACGACCGGGCTGCTGCTCGTCTGGACGCTCGTCCTCGCGGTCCGTGCGGGCCGCCGCGGGCTCGCGCTGCCGGTGCTGGCGGTGCTGGCGCCTGCGTTCCTCGTCGGGACCTTCTTCGGCCTGGTCACGAGCATGGCGCCCAATCCGCGCTACACGCTGGTCGCGCAGGTCGTGCTGTGGCTGCTTCCCCTCGCCCTGCTGGTAGCGGTGGACGAGGGCCGAGACGGGACGACTGGCGACGCGGTCAGCGCCAGCGGCGCGTGACCGCTGCCACCACCCCGCGGGCTCCCTGGTCGCGGTACACCCGGCGGACGGCGGACGCCCTGCGCCGCCACGCAGGGACCTCGCCGCCCGACCTGGCGGGGGGGTACGGGTCGACCCAGGCCGCCGCGGCGTCGTACGGCTCGTCGTCGGCGACCGGCACCCACGACGAGGTGCGGACCGGCTGGGTGCGCCGGTGGTGCGCCGCGTCGCGCAGGATGTCCTGGTACACGTGGCCCTGCGCGGCAGGGGCCCAGCGCAGCAGGGCCGCCCGGCGGGCCCGGCCCCCCATGCGCGCGCGGAGCACCGCGTCGTCGAGCAGATGCTCGACGGCCGTCGCCCACTCGTCGGTTGTCGTGGCCAGCAGGCCGGTGACGCCGTCGTCGACGGCTTCCCGGAACGGTTCGGTGGGTGAGGCGACGGTCGGGGTCGCGACCAGCGCCGCCTCCAACCACTTGATCGCCGACTTCGACTCGTTGAACACCGATCCTGGCACCAGCGGAGCGAGGTTGACGTCCAGCTGGCGCAAGCGGGCGGGGAGCCTTGTCCAGTCCATCAGCGGCAGCCGGTGCACGGCGCGGTCCAGACCGTCGAAGTCCGGGCCGAGCGTGACCGGACCGCCGAGCCACAGCTCGACGTCCCGGCGGCGGAGCAGATCGGCGACCACCGGGGCGACCAGCGCCCAGTCGGCGTCGTGCGTGGTGGTGCCGGAGAAGTAGCCGACGCGCAGAGGCCCGGGAGCCCGTGCCTGGGCCAGAGCCTGCTCGCTGATCTGTCCCAGTGCAGCACCCACCCCGTTGGCGAACCGGTAGGTCGGCATCCCGGTCAGCCGGTCGACCGCCTCGCACAGGCCGTTGGTGCTGCCGACGTACCCGTCTGCCGCCTCCAGCATCGTCCGGTACCGCTCGACCCCGTGCCACCAGAGGTCCTGCTCCTCGTCGGACATCCCGTCCAGGCCGCGCAGCGACCCCCGCAGGGTCGGGTCGACGATGAGGTCGTCCACGTCGTAGAGCACCGGCACCGTCGGCTGACGACCCCGGACGTCCTCGACCAGGTCGAGCATCTGTACCGTCGCCGGCACCCGGTAGAAGACCACTGCTCCCGCCGTGGTTGCCGCCTCGCGGACAGCGGGGTCCCGGTAGTGCAGCACCTGCGACGACACTCCGCAGGTCGCCAGTGCCTCCGCGGCCAGGTGCGCCCGGTAGCGCAGCGGCGCCCCCGTGATGCCGACCACGAAGAGGACGGACTGCACTCCGTCCTCTTCCTCCACCGTCTGCGACGTCCGGTGGCGCAGTTCGCGGTAGAGCGCCTCTGTGGCTTCTACCTGCGACTCGACCGTCCGGACCGTGACCTGCGCGGCGGCCTGCGCCATGGTCTGGACCGTGCCCGGCGAGTCGACGAGCGCACTGAGCGCCCGGGCCAGCGCTGCCGGGTCGGCGCTCGGCACCACCAGCCCGTTGACCCCGTCGACGACGACCTCTTCCGGGCCCAGGCTGTCGGTGCAGACCACCGGGAGCCCTGCGGTGAGCGCCTCACGCGTCAGGATCGAGTGCGACTCGCGCATCACCGACGGGAGGACGAGAACATCGTGCCTGGCCAGTACCGCGGGCAGCTCGTCTGGTGCGAAGGCCGGGTGGGAGCGGACCCTCGGGTCGTGCAGGTCGTGGCTGACGTTGTACAGGTCGAGGGTCCACGGGCGCTCAGCCTGGATCTGGCCGACCGCCCGGCGCAGCACACCGAACCCTTTCATCGGGTCCTCGCCCCCGGCATACAGCAGGCGCACGCTACCGTCCGGGGCCGCCACGCGGTCCACGGCGGGGGCGAGCCTCGGTACGCCGTTCTCCTCGACGCGCAGCCGCCGACGGTCCACGCCGTTGGCCGCGAGCACGTCGGCCGCGGTGCCGGACGGAGCCAGCACCATATCCGCCAGGGCGATACGTTCGGCCAGCCACGCCCGACGTTCCTTCCCCCAGGCGTGCGTGACCTGGCACGAGCACCGCCCGCAGTCCACGACCAGCGAGCAGGGGGTGCCCGACGTGTCGACGAGGAACTGGCGCGCACAGCTCCACCAGAAGTCGTGCATCGTCACCACGACGAGCGCGCCCGACTCCTTGGCGACCCGCACCAGGTCGCCCCCCAGGGTCTGCAAGGAGTGCAGGTGGACCACCTCGGCCCGGACCTGCGCGAGCCACCCGGCGAAGTCCTGCGCGACCGGGGGGTTGTCGAAGCTGCGGCGGTCGCCCCACCCGGTCCACGGGGTGGTGACGACCCACCGGACACGTACACCGGCCTCGTCGGTCTCTTCCCAGGTGGACAACGGCTCACGAGACTCGTCCAGGTACCCGGCGTACACGGCGACCTCGTGCCCCCGTGCCAGCAACCCCCGCGCCAGGCGCTGCGGGACCAGGACGCCTCCGCTGGTGAAGTTGGGGGGGTAGTGGGCAGAGACCTGGACCACACGCATCGCACCATGCTAACGGCGCTGGCCGCCCTGCCCAGGCTCAGCCGCGTCGTTCGACGGCGCCTCCGCTGCCCGGCAGTCCGCTCACCGGCGAGCCAGGCGGAGCCTGGCCTTCTCCCACACGCCGCGCGGCCCGGACGTGCGCAGCACACGGAACACCGCCCTGACCAGAGACGCCGACGTCCGGTGGCCAGCGCGACGGGTCCCGGCGTCCGCCGCGCGTCTCGGCGCCGCGCACACCGCCACCAGCGGGGAGAGCACTGTCGGCCAGGTGAAGTCCCGTGCAGCGCGGCGGACACGGTCTCGTCGTGCTTCGCGCTCGTCGGGTCCTTCGCGCAGCATCTCGACCACGGCCGTCGCCAGCTCGTCGACCGCACCGGGGGCGACGGTCCGGCCCAGATCGTCCCGGGTCACCCGTTCGGCGAAGGTGTCTCCCTGGGTGCAGACCATCGGAAGGCCAGCCCACAGGTAGTCGAGCATCCGGGTGCGGAACGAGTACTCCGTCTCGATCCCCGGCAGGTGGCACGACACACCGATATCGGCGTCGAGCAGGAATGCGGCCCGTTCCTCGTAGGGCACCCAGCCCTCGTGGAAGAAGACCCACCGTCCCGTCAGCCCCAGCTCGTCGGCGAGCTGGCGTGTCTCGTGCGCCCGACGCATCGTGGGGACGTCCTGGTTGGGGTGGGACATCCCCATGAAGAGCAGCCGGACCTCTGGGACCTGCTGCCGGACCACGTCGAGGGCGCGGACCAAGGTCAACGGGTCGAACCAGTTGTAGACGCCTCCTGCCCACAGGAGCACCCGGTCGTCCGGGCCGATCCCCTCGACCACTCCTCGGACTGCCCCTGACGTGCACGACGGGGGTTCCGGGTCGATACCGAACGGCACGATCTTCACCAGCGAGCCGAGTCCGGGGTCGTCGTCGTACGTCCACGGATTGACACGGCCCAAGGCCGCGAGGTGACCGATCCACAGGTCGCGCTGCCGGTCTGACGCGCACAGGAACATATCGCCGCGGAGCAGCTGGAAGCTCAGCTCGGCCATCGCGTGGTTGAGCGCCCACCGACGGTCCTTGAGCGGTTCGTCCTTCTGGACCTCGAGGCTCTCGATGTGGAAAGGGTCGTACAGGTCCGAGACCAGCACGACGTCAGACGTCTCCAACCACGGGAAGGACGCGCCCAGATAGCCCTGGACGATCAGGACGTCGGCCCACTCGACGTCTTTCCTGAACCGGTCGACGTCCGTGTGCTCGACGTCAAAGCTGTCGCTGGAACGGGTGCACTCGCCGAACGTGACCAGACGGACCGGGTGCTCTTCTGCCAGGGTGCTCGCGATCGTCCACGCCCGGATCGCAGGGCCTGCCATCCGCTCTCCGAGCGTGTCCAGAGTGGCGACGAGCACCTTTGGGTTGTCATTCGCCATCTGTCGTCCCTTCCGCCGGCAGCGGTCCGCTCCACTGGGCGGGCAGGGCCAGGAGCCCTCCCGACCAGGTCTTCCCGCCGTTCTCCACCGAGAACTGTGCGATACCGCGGACGAGGTCGATCCGGGTCGCGGCAGACGCGTCGACCACTCCTGCGTTGAGTGTGTAGGCGCCGGGGTGCAGGAAGATCTCCGGCAGGCGGATCTCGAACCGGAAGCGCCCTTCCTCCACGACGTCGACGTGGGCCCCTGTGTCGCGGGTGTTCGTCGCCGCCAGATAGGTGCCGTTGGCCGACTCGACGGCCAGCCCCATGATCGGGGTCTCGAACCTGCTCTCGGCTACGTACTCGACGGTGACGACCGCGGCTTCTCCGACCACCGCGACACCGGCCCTGCCGTCCGCACCGCGCAGCGAGGCCCTGACGACACGGACGCCTCCGACGCCGATGTGAGACAGCCCGTCGATCTCCACCGAGGAAGAGCTGTGGGAGAAGTTCTCGTACGCGTCGAGCACCGGTGCCGCGTCGCCGACCTCGACGGCCTTCCCGGCGTCGAGCCACACAGCCTGGGTGGCCATGGCGCGCACCTGCGGCAGCGCGTGCGACACCAGGACCACGGTCCGGCCCTCGTGGCGGAGCTGGCTGAACTTCGCCCCGCACCTGTCCTGGAACTCCGCGTCGCCGACCGCCAGCACCTCGTCGACCAGCAGGATATCCGGTTCCACGTGGATCGCGACGGAGAATCCCAACCGGACGTACATACCCGACGAGTAGTTCTTCACCGGCTGGTCGATGAAACGCTCCACTCCGGAGAAGTCGACGATCTCGTCCAGCTTGGCGTCGATCTCGCGGCGCGACATCCCCAGGATCGACCCGTTGAGATAGATGTTGTCCCGTCCGGACAGCTCTGGGTGGAAGCCCGAGCCGACCTCCAGGAGAGCGGCGATACGACCGTCGCGCACGATCGTGCCCGAGTCTGGCTGCAGGATCTTCGCGATGCACTTGAGCAGGGTCGACTTTCCCGAGCCGTTGTTGCCGACCAGGGCGAACGCCGACCCGACGGGGATGTCGAGGTCGACGCCGTCCAGGGCGCGGAACTCTTCGTACCGGCTCCGCCGTCCGCGCATGAGCGCAGACTTCAGAGTCTTGTTCTTCTCGTGGTAGATGCGGAAGGTCTTCGAGACAGACCTGACCTCGACGGCGTTCGCGCTCATAGTGCCTCCGCCAGACGGCCCTGGTGACGCTGGAAGATCCAGATGCCGAGACCGATCGACACCGCCGCCCAGGCCGCGCACTCGGCGACGAGGCCCAGCGCTGGCATCCGGTTGTCGTACAGCAGGTTGCGGAAGGCTTCCATGAAGGGGTACACCGGGTTGGCGTGGCTGTAGACGCCGAACAGCAGGTCGGCCGTGCCCGACGGGTCCGGTACTGCAGGTTCGGCGCACGGCCCCGTCGTCGCTGCTGGCGTTGTCGTCGCTGCTGGTGACGGGTCCGGGAACGTCTTGGCGAGCTGCTCCTTCACGTACTTCGCCGGGTAGATGATAGGTGTGAGGTAGAACCACATCTGCAGCACGATGGTGACAAAGTGCTGCGTATCGCGGAAGTAGACGTTCGTGATCGCCAGCACGAGCGCCAGCCCGAGCGCGAAGAGCGCGAACAGCACCATCACCAGCAGGACCAGCGGCAGCCACGGCAGCACCATCGTCCTGCCCCATACCAATAGAGCGCCCGACAAGGCCACCGCCAGCAGGAGCATCTCGATACCCCACTGCCTGAGCGCTGCCAGTGTGGCCGAGAGAGGCAGGGTCCACCGGGGAAAGTACACCTTCTTGATCAAGTTGTCGTTGTTCACCAGCGAGCTGATCCCGCTGTTGACGACAGCGGTGAAGAACGTCCACGGCAGCAGAGCGCACATGAGCCAGAGCGGGAACGTCTTGAGGCCGCTGGGGTCGCCCGGGTCAGGTTGCATCCTGATGATGAAGGAGAAGACCAGCGTGTAGACGATCATGGTCGCGACGGGGGTGACCAGCGACCACAGCTGGCCGAGTGCGGTGCTCTTGTACTTGCCTTTGACCTCACGGGCCGTGAGGTTGCGGATGAGCTCGGAAGAGTCTCGCGCCTGGGAGAGCAGGCTCACACACACTCCATCGATAGGGACCTGTCGCGATCATGCTGGGGGACGCATGCCCTCAGCCCGCACGGTGCTCAGCCTACCGCGCAGGGCACCAGGAGCTGGGCCGGGTCACCCCGCCCCCGACTCGTGGGGTTCGGCGGACGGCGTGGAGCCACCCGTCTTGGCCGGGCTGGCGGTTTCGGCAGGGTCGACCACCTCGGACGGGCCGGTGGCTCCGGCTGGGACCTCGGCTGCGCCGCTGGTCTGGACGGGAGGCTGCCAGCGCACGGCCACCACCGCCCCGGCGGCGACGGCGAGACCGAGGCTGCCGAGGATCCACACCGCATTGGGGGACAGCGGGATGTCGCGCCACCACTCGACGTTCTGGTCGAGGTTGATGCCCTTGACGTCGAGGCCGGTGACCCACCGACGGATCCAGATGTTCAGGGTGGCCGACTGGACCAGCACCAGCATGGCCCAATAGCTCACCGCTGCCCGGGTCGACAGGTAGCAGCCCGTCCTGCCCGCCACGGGGACGAGCGTCACCCCCACTGCCGCGATGAGGAACGGCACCAGGTAGCGCGGCTGCATCCCGCTGGCCGCCCCCAGCGGACTGTTGCCCGCCTGGAGCAGCGCCAGCGGCGCTCCGAGCAGGGCACCGCCGGTCAGCGCCACCCCGACTGCTTTCTCCCACGTCATACCGCCCCTGAAGAGGCCGCACCACACCATGACGACAGCACCGACGAAGAGCAGGTCGCCCAAGATCGAGAACGTGCCCATGTCCAGGATGCCGCGCCACCACATATAGGTCATCCAGTCGGGCAGGTAGACGGCGTTCTCGAAGAACAGGCGCACCGGGCCGGTCTGTGCGTCGTCGCCGTACCCTGCGAAACCTTCGGACACCGCGCTGGACTGTGACCCGGCGACGAACCCCGACAGACCGAGGCCGAGCATCCCGAGCACCGTCAGCGCCGTGCCCCAGCGGGCCGCCAGCTGTTGCCGTCCGACGAGCTGCCGCCGGTGGACCAGGCACACGACGACGGTCACCAGCACGGCGAGAGCGCCGGCGTCTGCCCGGGCGGCGGCGCACATGCCCGCGCCGAGCAGCGCTGTCACCGCCAGGCCGGCTCTGCGCCATCGTTCCTCGGCCCGGAACAGGCCGACCAGCGCGGCGAGGGTGGCGGTCACCCCCATGAAGGACCACGAGTCGGGAGCGACGGAGGAGACCAGGTAGGGGACCATCGGTACGGCAGTCGCGGCGACCGTCCAGACGAAGACGCGCCGTCCGACCGGTTCCAGCAGCACCAGGAGCGCGAAGACGATGGCGGCAGCGAGCGCACAGTTGACCAACCGGATGGTGAGCTCCATCTGGTTGACATCGTCGCTGCTGAAGATGTGCATGATGGCGTAGTAGGCGCCGGGGTACTCACCGAGGTTGACCCGGTCGGTCGCGATGCGCGGCCCGTCGGGGCCTGCCCACCCGACGCACTCGCCCGATGCGTCCGTCCGCTCCAGGTAGCACAGGCGCGCGAGGATGTCCTGCGGCGCCTCGACCATCGCCCGCCCGGTGGCGCTGTGGCCGACGACGGGGCACTGGCTGCTCCCTGGGTCGGGGCAGTAGATGCTGACCATGTGGTAGTCGTCGTCCGGTGTCGTGCCGAAAGGTGACGATACTGCCCAGGCGACCAGCCCCGTCAGCACACCCAGCGCTACGACGAACGCGGCGACCACGACAGTCTTTCGGGGGTGCCGCTCAGCGGCACGGGACAGCGTCCCCACGACCTTCATCAGAGCTCTCTCTCGCAGCTGTCACCCCCTGGGACCCTGAGCGTAGCGTGGCCGCCGCCCGCCTGGACCTCGCCCGACCGCACCGGAGCACGGCTCGCACAGGTGGGCGGCTCGTGCGTGCGCCCACGGACCCGACCGGTGCTGTGTCATGATTCGACGGACGAGCCCGGTGCGCTGGCCTGTGCTCGACCCGCGCTGGAGCCGCCGAGACGCCTGTGCCTGCTGGCGTGACCACGAACGAGGAGACCGTTGGGGACACGACTGCCGAAGGCTTTCCGCAGAGACGGGGGCCTGCTCACGGACCGGCGCCTCCTCGCCTCCGCGGCCATCGTGGTGGGCGCCGTCCTCTTCGTCCTGGCGCTGCTCGCGGCGCCAGGAGATCCGATCGCCGGGGACTCCAAGACCGCCCTGGCCGGCGAGGGCCTGATCACGACGCTGGAACCCGGCGATGCGGTCGTGCAGACGACGACGGCCGAGCACGACAGGCTCGCCGCCGTGGACCTCACCTTCGGCACCTATTTCGGCGAGGCACGCTGCACGCTGCGGGTCGAGGTGCGCGACGACGACGGCGACCCACGCAGCGCCGAAGGACGTCTGCTGGTCGCGGACGAGGTCTCCTGCGCAGACGTCCCGGACTCCTCTCCGGTCCGGATCCAGTTCGAACCCCTGGAACGCTCCGCCGGCCTCTCCTACGACGTGGTCGTCCGTCGCACCGACCGCGGTCCGGGGCAGGGGGTGGCGGTCTGGGGTGCCGGGGCGCTCGACGACACCCCTGCGGCCGTGGTGGACGGCCAGCCGGACGCGCGTACCGTGCTGCTCCGGTTGTCCTACGACCCCCAGCCGCGCTGGTGGGACCATCTGGGCACGGTCGTGTCACGGATGGGCGTGTACGGCCCGGTGTGGGCTGCTCCTGGACCGTTCGGCGCGATGCTGCTGGTCATGATCGCGGGCCTGGCGGCCGTGCCGTGGTTGGTGCGTCGGCCTAGGGCGTTCCTCGTCCTGGTGTGCCTCCTCGCGCTGGCCCGCGGGCTGCTGTGGTCCGCGGTGCTGCCGCCGCTGTGGGGCATGGACGAACCGGCTCATCTCTCCAACGTGCAGCACATCGCCGTGGAGCACCGCCTGCCAGGGCAGGCGGACGATGCGGTGTTCTCCGACCAGGTCCACCTCGCGTGGGAGAAGATGGCTCACTGGTCGTACAGCGACGACGGTGCCCGGGAGACGGTCCAGGAGGTCGGCGCCGCGTCGTCCGCCGGCGGCGGTGGCGGGCCGGCCAGTACGTACGCACCGCCCTACTACGCAGGTGGGGCGGCCTTCTACTCCCTGGGCGGTGACGACTTCTTCTCCACGGTGGCCGCAGTGCGGGTGTGGAGCGTGCTGCTCGGCGTCGCGGCAGCGGTCGTGCTCGTTCTGGTCGGCCGACGGCTGTTCCCGACCAGTCCGGTGGCGCAGACCGCGTTCGCCCTGGCCGGGATCCTGCAGCCGATGGCGGGGCATCAGTTCGCGATCGTCAACAACGACGCCTGGGTGATCCTGGCTGGCTTCGCGTCGTTCCTCGTCGCCCTGGCGCTCGCCGAACGAGGGAAGGCGCCGTGGCTGTCCTTGGGCGCAGGGCTGCTGCTGGGAGCCGCGGTGCTCGGCAAACCGTTCGGCGTGGCGGTCGCGGTCCCGCTGGTGGTGGGCTGGTTGATCGGGAAGGTACGCCACCGGGTCCGCTCGGTGCGGGTGCTGGTGACCGAGGGGGCGTTGGGAGCTGCTGGTCTCCTGGTGACGTACGGCACGTGGCTCGTCGTGGCCAGGCTGCTCGGCATCGCCGACCCGCAGGTGCCCTACGCCGACGGTGCGCGGTCCGTCTGGCGCTTCTTGTACGCCCAGGTCGGCCCCGAGGCGTCCGCGCTGCGCAGGATGTGGGGCGACCAGCTGTGGGGAAACTTCGGCTGGATCCACATCCCGTACGGCTCGCCCGTCACCTGGGCCTTGTTCGGCGGCGGTGTGCTGGTGGCGGTCGGCATGACGGGCTGGCTGGTCGTCGCGGTGCGGCGGTACTGGCCCAGGCGCGGTCCAGCGGCACCAGGAGAAGCGCCAGAGCAGCCTGAGCCAGGACGACCGGCAGCAGAGCAGCCGGTGGAGACCGATATCCGGCTCGCGGTCACAGCGGCGATGCTGCTTGGCATCGTGGTCGTCCTGTATGCCGCCGCATGGGTCTACTACCGTTCGAGCGGCCTCAACGACCTGCTCAGCGGTAGGTACGGGCTCTTGGCGCTGCCAGCGATACTGGCCGCGCCGCCGCTGCTGGCTCAACGGTTCGGCGGCCGACGCTCAGCGGTGGTCGTCGCCGTGGTGCTGGCTGTGGCGATGCTCTTGCTCCTGCTGGGAGGGTGGAACAACACGTTGCACACTTTCTACGGCTGAAGGTGTCCGCCGACGATCGGACGACTGGTAGGTTGTCCGCTGCAGTGTGCCGGTCGTCGACGGCACAAGGCGTCGCACGCGGCACATGTTGACGGCAAGGGAGTGGCGGTGACACTCAGCGGTCGGTCCAGGTCTTCTCGCCGGGCGACCGACCGGGAGGCATCCCGGTCGACGACCTGGGACGTCGTGCTCCGGGCGCACCCGTGGGACGCGGTGATCGCCGTCGGAGCACCCGACACCGGTTTCGTCTCGTCGGCGGTCCCGCCCGACGCCGAGACGGTGGTCTTCGAACCGGACCAGACCGCGCGGGACGCCCTGGCGCACGCGCTCGACGCTCTGGGCACGGCTGCCAGGTTCGAGGCTGCGACGATCGTCGGCACCGACGACCCGGCGGCAGGCACCACCTCGCTGGACGGCTGTCTCGCCCACCGTGGCCACACCTCGGCCTGTCTGTGGGTCGACGTCGACGGCGGAGCCGTGCCCGTGCTGGCGGGCGGTGCCCGGTACCTCGGTCGGCTGTCTCGTCTGGCGGTGGTGGTCAACCCGGCCCGTGAGGACCCGTCGTCGTTGCTGCACCTCGCCCGGTCCTGGCGGCTCTACCTGCACGACGTCCGGGTCCACCGGCTCGTCCGCCTGCCTGGCGACGACCCGTACCACATCCAGGGGATGCTCGACGCGTCGTGGCTGGACTCGCGGCACGCCGTCGTGCTGCCGCGCCACCGGGACTGTGCCTGGAGGCCGCTTTGATCCTCGCCGTGCCTGTCGGCACCCCCCATCGGCTCGGTCGATCGGTCAGGCTCGCTCGGCGCTCGCCCCGGTCGGGTGCGAGACGCCCGCGTGACGGCTCCGGCGCGCTTCGAACACCATGGAGGTCATCATGACCGTCGACTTCGAGTCCCTGGGCTACCACAAGACCCCTGCTGGGGTCTGGGCACGCGACGAGACGCCCGAGTTCGGGTACAGCGACGGTGACGAGACGGAGACCTGGTTGGCCCAGGTGATCCGCTCCGCGCCGGACATCAGCACCGGTTCCGACGATCTGGCCGCGCAGATCGTGGACTGGCCGTCTCTCTACCACCTGAGTCCCGCACGGGGGAACCTCTTCCACCCTCTCCTGCCGGTGCTCGAAGGCCCGGTGCTCGAGCTCGGTGCGGGAATGGGGGCGATCACCCGGGTGCTCGGTGAGTCCGGGCTCGAGATCGTCTCGGTCGAGGGTTCTCGGCGGCGGGCAGAGATCTGTGCACAGCGCACGCGGGACCTGCCGAACGTCTCCGTGGTCGCCGACACCATCCAGGGCTTCGGCCGACCGGCCACGTTCCCGACCGTCCTGCTCATCGGGGTCCTGGAGTACGCCCGGGTGTTCGGTCTGGACACCGACGGCGTCGACCCGGTCGACGTGCTGCTCGACCATGCCGCCGCGCTCGTCGGCGACCGCGGACAGCTGGTCGTCGCGATCGAGAACCAGCTGGGGCTGAAGTACCTGGCCGGGTTCCGCGAGGACCACGTCGGCCGACGGATGGTAGGTGTCGAAGGTCTCTACGGCGCCACGACACCGGTGACGTTCGGCCGGACCGAGCTGGCACAGCGTCTGGACCGGGCTGGGTTGGTGCACCGCCAGTGGTACTACCCGTTCCCCGACTACAAGCTCCCCAACGTCGTGCTGACGCACCGGGCCTTCGATCCCGCCAGCGGCTTCGACCCCGGCCCTCTCATCGTGGCGACGGCCCACGGCGACGGTCAAGAACCGGCGGTCACCACGTTCGACCCTGAGCTGGCCTACGACGCCGTGCTGCGCAACGGGCTGATGCCAGCGCTGTCGAACTCCTTCCTGGTCCGGGCCAGCGCAAGCCCTGTGCCCGAGCCGGAAGAGCTGGGGTGGTACTTCGGCCCGACCGTCGTCTCGGCCGCCAAGCGCCTCACGTTCGTCGCGCACGACGGCGCGGTCGACGTCCGGACCCACCGTCGCGCGACGGGAACCGAGGTCAGCCACCCCTATGCCGCAGGACGACCGTGGTCGGAGACCGTGCGTCGGATCGTCGCCGTGGACGGCTGGGGGCTGGCCGACCTCGAGCCGTGGTTCAGGTTCTGGGCACGCAGCGTCGGTCAGTTCTTCGGTGAGGAACGTCTCGAGGCTCACACCGTCCTGCCGCCCGAAGCCCTCGACGCGATCCCGCGCAACCTCATGGTCCATGAGGGCTCAGGTACGTTCATCGACCTGGACTGGCGGGTGTCCCACCCTCTGACCTTCGGTTTCCTCACCTTCCGAGCCCTTCTGTGGACTCTGCTCCCGATCCGGTGGCGGGGGGAGGCAGCCGAAGGCACGCCTACCACCGTCGGACAGCTGATGGTCGCGCTGGCTCCCGTCAGCGGGGTCGAGCTCGACTCGACCGCGCTGGAGCACTACTGGCAGACGGAGCACGCCTTCCAGGCTGACGTCGTCGGGCACCCGCCAGACGGCAGGCTCTCTCAGTTTCTCGACATCACGATCCCGGTGCGCCGGACCATCGACGATATCGTCGCGGTCTTCGAGCAGGACACCGACGTGATGCAGGCGCTGCGAGAGGAGCGCGACGACCTGCTGCTGTCGCTCGACGCCCGGGACGGCCTGCTCCGCAGCCAGCCGTCGGTGTTCCTGCCCCGGCTCCGAGCCTGGAAGCGACAGGTACAGAACCCGCGTGCCCGGCGCCGCTGACGGCCATCGCTGCCGCAGACCCTGTCGGCGGCGGTCTTCCTAGAGCAGGTACCAGACTCCGTAGCTAAGGTGAACGGTGACCGCGGGGGAACGCGCCTGTCAGGGAAGAGTGATGTTGTGAGCGACGGCAGTGTCCTGCCCCAGCGCACCGTGCGCTGGGTGCTCGTCGGTGTCAGCGTGGTCGTGGTCGCCGGGCTGGCGCTGGTCGCCTGGTCCGGTGTCAGGCCCGGGACGTCGGCCGGTCAGAGTCCGGCTCCCACCACGGACCTCTCGGTACCCGCCTCGGCGGGCACCGTCTCGTCGGCCGAGCCGAGCCCTGCGGAGCCGCGACCCTGCTCGCAGGACGACCCCTGCGCGGACTCGCCGCTCCCGGTCGCGCCTGGTGCCGAGGTGGCGGTGCTCGTCACCTCCTCCGGCTGGGACCAGGCTCGGGGTGTGGCCTGGGTGGCGGCGGACGTCGGTGTGCTCGACCCGTCCGGCACCTGCACGGCGACCCTGCGCCGGGGCCAGACCCAGGTGGTCCAGGAGGCGTCGGCCGAACCGGGGCCCATGACGACCAGCTGCGCCGTCGAGGTCGACGGCGGTCGCCTGGGGGCCGGGGAGTGGCTGGTCGGTCTGTCGTATGTTTCCGGCCAGCACTCAGGTACAGCCGCTGAGGTGTCGATCAAGATACCGTGATGGCGACGACACGGATCTCGGCTGCCCGCACGACCCTGGCCGGTGCGGTGCTGGCACTGGTCCTGGCAACGGCGCTGGTCAGGCCCGCTCCAGCCGAGGCCACCCTGGCAGGTTTCGACGCCGGCAACATCATCTCCGACGGGGTCTTCTTCAACTCCGGGAGCATGACGGCGGCGCAGATCGACGCGTTCCTCGCCGCCAAGGGTGCCGCGTGCCAGCCGGGGGAGATGCCCTGCCTGAAGAACTACCGGCAGACCACGACGGACAAGCCGAAGGACACCAACTGCCCCGGTGGCTACAAGGGCGCGGCCAACGAGTCCGCCGGGCAGATCATCGCCAAGGTCGCGCAGGGCTGCGGGATCAACCCGCAGGTGCTGATCGTCACCCTGCAGAAAGAGCAGAGCCTGATCACCGGCACCAAGCCGGCCGTGTCGCGGTACAACAAGGCGATGGGCTTCGCCTGCCCCGACTCGACCGGGTGCGACTCGGCCTACTACGGCTTCTTCACCCAGGTCTACAAGGGTGCCTGGCAGCTGCAGAACTACACGCACAACCCCACCAGGTACGGCTACCGGGCCAAGGTCACCAACCAGATCCTCTACCACCCCAACGCCGCGTGCGGCAAGAAGTCGGTGTACATCGCGAACCAGGCCACCGCGAACCTGTACATCTACACGCCGTACACCCCTAACGCCGCGTCGCTCGCCGCGAGCTTCGGTACCGGTGATGCCTGCTCGTCGTACGGGAACCGCAACTTCTACAACTACTTCACCGACTGGTTCGGGTCGACCACCGCCAACCGGGTGCCGGTCGGCACCGTCGAGACGGTCGAGGCGACAGCGGGCAAGATCGAGGTGGCGGGCTGGTCCTACGACCCCGACAGCACCCAGGTGGTCCAGGTCGCGGTGTCGCTGGACGGCAAGACGGCGACCACCGTGGCCGCGTCGCAGCCCCGTGTCCTGCCGGGCAGGTCCGGCCCCGCCGGGTTCTCGGCGACGCTGACCGCGGCCGTGGGCGAGCACAGCGTGTGCGTGACCGCGCGGGACACGTCCTCGTCGACAGCGCTGGGCTGCTGGACGGTTTCCGTCGCACCGAAGGTCACACCCGCGACGTCTGCGACCGGTGTGGTCGTCGGCACGCCGACCAGGGTCGTCGACACCTGGACGCCCGACCTCAGCACGACCACCAGGTGCTTCTCGACCCAGTCCGCGGGAGTGCCTGCCAGTGCCACCGGGGTGCTGCTCAACCTGGTCGCGGTCCGACCGAGCGCGCCCGGACACCTGGTGGTCTGGGCCGAGGGTTCGGCGCGACCGGTGGCATCGAACGTGAACTTCGAGGTCGGCCAGGACGTAGCGGCTGCTACCTGGGTCTCCGTGGGCCCGGGCGCGCGGTTGTGCGTGGCTGGGCGGGGCGGTTCTACCCGGGTGATCGTCGACGTCTCGGGCTACACGATGGCCGGTGCTCCGGTGGTCACCCAGGTGCCGACCCGGCTGATGGACACGCGTGCCGCGTCCCGGGTCGGAACCCAGGGGGCGATCCCGGCCAAGAAAGCGGTCGACGTGGTCGTCGGCGGAAAGGCCGGTGTCCCGAGCGACGCCAAGGCGGTCGTCCTGACCGCTACTGTCGTCGACCCGGCAGTGCTGGGCCACCTGCGGATCTATCCGGCCCGGTCGACTCCGACGGACACCTCGACGTTGAACTACGCCCCGGGGAAGACCAAGGCCAACGCCGTCGTCGTCGGTCTGACTGACGGCAAGATCTCGTTGTACTCCGTCTCTCTGCAACCGGTCGAGGTGGTGCTCGACGTCACGGGCTACGTGCCGGCCTCTGGTTCTGGGTACGTGCCGATCACCCCGTCCAGGATCCTCGACACGCGGTCTACCGCCCCGGCTAGCCTGCGGCCGTTCGGTGCGATGCGGACGGGCACCGTCAGTCTGGACGCGCGGCGACTGGGTGCGGTACCGGCCGGGGCCAAGGCGATCGTGGTCAACGTCACCGCTGTCGGGCCCAACTCGGTCGGCAACCTCTCCGTGCACGCGACCGGGCCGCGACCGTCAGGGTCGTCGTTGAACTACGTCGTCGGGCGGGACATCCCCAACCTGGTCGTCGTCCCTGTCGCCGCGAACGGCACTATCGCTCTGACCAACCAGCAGTCGACGGTCGGCAGCACCGACGTCGTCCTCGACGTGCTCGGCTACTTCAGGTGACGGCGCGGTCGCTGTCTGTGCCGGTCGTGCGGGATCGCCGAGCATCACCTGGAGGGCCAGGGCCGCACCCACGAGGAAGGTGACCGATCCCGTGGTCCAGACGACCATCGGACTGATCGGGACCGACCACCACCACTCGACCGCGCGGTCGAGGTTCGTCGGACCGTTCACTCCTGAGACGAAGCGTCGAAGCGTCGTATGGAGCGCGAGCGAGTTCGCCGCGCTCAGTGCGAGGACGACCAGCACCCGCTGCGTTCTGGACCAGCAGACCACGCCGCGGAGCCGGACGACCACCAGCACGGTGAACATCATCACCAGCGGCATGATGTACCGCGGCTGGATATAGGCGCCGACCGGAAAGCCCGAGACGTACTGCATGTAGGTCGGCGCGACCCACAGCGCTCCGCCGATCGTGACGAGCACCAGAATGTGGCGCCAGTCCCGCCCCGGGAGAGCAGAGAAGAGCACTCCCGCCAGCACGCTCCAGCTCAAGACCCAGACGGTGGCCGGCATACCTGTGTCAAGCCACCCCAGACCCCAGGGCCAGAGGTTTCCGGGACCGCCCACAACTCCTGTCCAAAGCCGGGGGACCTCGGTGAAGACGCCGATGATATCCGGTCCGGGAGCTCCTTCCTGTCGACTGGCGTCCTTCGACTGGCCGGTCGACAGGAACATCAGCACGCTGGCGATGCCGAGCGCGGCCGGCAGGACCAGGTCTTTGAGGTTACGCCGACCAGCACGCCACCCGAGTGCCACTGCCGCGGCCACGCCGATCCCTGTGAAGACGGCAGAGTCGGCGCGTGCACCAGCGCCCAGGAGGAGGCTCAGTGCCGCCAGCCCGCCGAGCACCCACCGCCGGGGTCCTTCGGCCACGAGATACCCGAGGAGGGCAGGAGTGAAAGTCGCTGCGGATATCAATGCCCAGCTGCTAGGGTTGATCGACGGTATCAAGAACATCCCTAGCGGGACCACGGTCAGGGCCGTTCCCATGATCACCGCCCGTCGGATGCCACGAGGGGCTGCGACGGCGACCGCAGTCAGCATCCCGCAGAAGATGATCAGGTTGACGATGCGCATGACGACGACCGACCGCACGACGTCTCGGCCGGCGAACCAGCTCATCGTCCAGTAGAAGGCGGGTGGATAGTCGCCGGTGTTCACCCGGTCGGAGCTGACCAGTCCAGGATCATCGGCGAACGTAGGCTGGCAGGCACCGCTGACCTCAGGCTGCAGAGCGAAGCACGTCGCTGCGAAGAACTGGGCGGGTACCCGGCGTTCGTCGCTGGCGTCGCCCTGCTCGCAAAAACCTTGTCGCTCGCCTTTCCCGCACCACACGCTCGTCAGGTGGTAATTCTCGTCGGGCGACGAGCCTATGGGAGAAGCCAGAGCCCAGGCGACGAGAGCCGCCGCCGTGAAGAGTACCGCCAGCACGCTACGACGGGTCTCGGACAAGTATTTCGTCACGCTTGCCGACTCTATCAGTCCACGCGGCGTCGGCCCGTGACGGCCCTTGCCTGCGACCTGGCGCCAGCGGCGGGGTAGACCTCTCCGGCGCTCGGACGATACGGGAGGACGGGCCGCGTCGGCTACGCTCTCCTTGGCGGGGTAGCATCCGACCCGAGCGGGAGCCCGACGGCAGTCGCCGTGGCCGTCGACCCTGGTGCGCTCGGTGGTGGCCGAGCACGACGGTCCCGCGCAGTCCCTGCTGAGGTGGGGAAGTTACGAGACCGACGAGTGAGGAGCGCATGGCACCCAGCGAGAGCGCACCCCTGACGCCCAGCGCGGGGCGTGTCATCGCCGTCATTCCCGCGTTCAACGAGGCGGAGAGCATCGAGGGCGTGGTGGACGAGCTGGTCGGTGTCTGCCCAGGGATCGACTACCTGGTGGTCAACGACGGCTCGGTCGACGAGACGGCCGCGGTCTGCCGTCGTCGTGGTTTTCGTCTGCTGGACCTTCCTGTCAACCTCGGTCTGGCGGGTGCCGTCCAGGCGGGCATGAAGTATGCCCACCTGGCCGGGTACGACGCGGTGCTGCAGCTGGACGGCGACGGGCAGCACGACCCGCGGTTCATCAGCCCGCTCGCAGAAGCCTTGACCAGCCAGGACGCCGATATCGTGATCGGATCGCGTTTCCTGGACCAGAAGAAGGGCCGAGGCATGCGCATGGCCGGCAGCCGGCTGCTGTCGGGCCTGATCCGGGTCACCTGCGGCGCCCGGATCACCGATCCGACGTCGGGCATGCGGCTGTTCTCGCGCAACCTCGTCGGCGAGTTCGCCTGGAACATCAACTACGGCCCCGAGCCGGACACCATCGCCTACCTGATCCGCAACGGCGCCTCCGTCGTCGAGACACCGGTCAGCATGCGCGACCGCGAAGCGGGACAGAGCTATCTGACGGCCTTTCACTCGATGGTCTACATGCTGAACATGTGTATGTCGATCATCTTCGTCCAGTGGTTCAGAAAGCGCAGGGAGTCTTCATGACGCTGTTCCTGCAGGTGGCGCTGCTGGTGGTGTGCCTCCTGACGTTCGTCTTCATCATCAGGCGGGTCCGCAAGGCCCAGGTCCAGATCTCGGACTCGGTCTTCTGGATCACGCTGTCCCTCATTCTGCTGTTCATCAGCCTCGTGCCGCAGTGGGTCGAGCGGCTGGCCGAGCTGGCCGGTGTCGCGGACCCGACGAACTTCGTGTTCCTCACCGTGATCTTCCTGCTGCTGATCAAGCTGTTCTCCGCCTCGATCCAGATCTCGCGGCTGGACGCCAAGGTCAACCACCTGGTCCAGCAGGTGGCGATCTCGCAGATGTCGACGCACGAGGAGATCAGGCAGCTCGTCGACGCCCAGAGCCCCGATGCGGCAGGGCCCGCCCAGCGAGCCGACCGGCCCGTCACCGGGGACGGTGGGCGGAGGAGGTGAGCGTGTGCGCGTCCTGCTGACAGGAGGGACCGGGTTCGTCTGTCGTCTTCGCCGATCCGGGTCTGGCGGCCGAGCGGCTGGGGTTCACCACCGAGCTCACCCTGGATCAGATGTGCGCCGACTCGTGGCGGTGGCAACGACGGGTCACCAGCGAGCGTCCCAGCCGGTGACCCTGGCGAGACCGGTGTACCCGTGCATCGCTGGTACCAGTGCGTGGCACCGGTCGAGCCACAGCGCGAGCCGGAGCCGGGCCGCGGCGGCGGTCCCTGGCGCCTGGTCCGTGTAGCCGGGGAAGTCGCGGCGCAGCCGGTCGCGCATCAGGCGCCAGTAGGTGCGCGTCGTGGACGGCGAGGACGAGGCGCTGAGACTGGCCAGGGCGGACAGTCCGAAGTGGACGAAGGCCATGGCGTCGACCGCGGCGGCCAGCGGGCGGCCGTCGGCCTGCGCCACGACCCAGGAGCGGACCGCTGCCAGGTGGGCCGCGAGGTCGTGGGCCTCTGCGGGACGCAGGGTCGTCATCATCGCTCCAGGCCGGACCATGTAGTCGTACAGCGGTTCGGGGACGAAGGTCACCGTCTGGAGCCACGGCAGGCACGCCGCCACGACGAGCATGTCTTCCATGATCCGGGGCGGGGGGTCGAAGTACAGCAGGGAGTCCTCGTCGCCGACGGCCTGCGCCACCCGGCGGACCAGGTCGCCGTCGAAGAGCTTGTTCCACAGGGCGGTGTTCACCGACGCGAAACCCTGCGGGTCTTGGTCAGGACGCAGCACGGCGTCGGTCGGACGCTGCATCTCCACGCCCATGACGTGCCCGTCGGTGAGGTCGACCCGGCGGTAGGCGCTCACCACCATATCGGCACCGGTCGCCGCGGCCCGCGCCGCCAGGGTCGCGTACAGCCGCGGGTGGGGTAGGTCGTCGGCGTCGCAGAACCCGACGTACCGCCCGGTCGTGCGGGCGACGCCCTGCTGGCGGGCTCGCCATACTCCCTGGTTGCGCTGGTGGACGACGGTGACCTGCGGGTACTCGCGGAGGATATCGCCGGTGCCGTCAGTCGAACCGTCGTCCACCACGACGATCTCCAGCGATGTGCAGGTCTGAGCGGCCAGCGCTGACAGCGTGGCAGGCAGCGCGCGTCCCGCATTGTGCACGGGTAGCACGACAGAGACCTCAGGGCAGCTCATCGGTTGCAGCCTAGTCCACTTTGGGTCGGATTGTGCCGAATTGTGGCGTTGTTCGACACCGTCGGACGAGCGAGGCCGATCCGAAGGTGCGGTCGCCCCAGGGCTCGGTCGGTCGGCTGGCGGTTTGGGCGAGCCGACCAGTTCGCCTAGGCTGGTTCAGCCCCCTAGAAGGAACGGTCCGTTGCCGCTTGACATCTTGGTCCCCTACTGGGGGGACCCGTCGCTGCTCCGGACGACCGTGGAGTCGGTGCTCGCGCAGACCGACCCGGGCTGGACTCTCACCGTGGTCGACGACGCCTACCCTGATCTGACCGCGGGTGAGTACCTCAGCGGGATCGACGACCCGCGGGTGCGGTACGTGCGCAACGAGACCAACCTCGGCCTGGCGGGCAACTTTCAGCGCTGCCTGGACCTGGCGACCGAGGACCTCGTCGTCTTCCCGGGCTGTGACGACCTGCTCGACCCGGGTTATGCCGCCACCGTCCTGGCGGCGGCCGAGCGCTTCCCCCAGGCGACGGTGGTGCAGCCCGGTGTGCGCGTGGTCGACCAGGACGGCAACCCGGCCTCCACCCTGGTGGACACCGTCAAGCAGCGGTTCCTGGCGCCCCGCTCGCGCACCGCGCGGCTGCTGTCCGGGGAGTCCGCCATGGTCGGGCTCATGCGCGGGAACTGGCTGTACTGGCCGTCGTTGACCTTCCGCCGGGAGGCGGTCGCCTCTGTGGGGTTCCGCGAGGGGTTCCCGGTCGTGCTGGACCTGGCGCTGGTCGTGGACCTGCTGACCGCGGGGGGTTCGGTGCTCCGGGTGCCCGAGGTCTGCTTCGCCTACCGGCGGCACACCGGTTCGGCGTCGAGCGAGGCGGCGGTCGACGGGAGCCGGTTCGCCGAGGAGCGTCGCTACTTCGCGCTGGCGGCGACGCAGGCCGTCCGGCTGGGCTGGCGGCGCGCCGCCCGGGCCGCCCGACGGCACACCACCTCCCGGGCCCACGCGCTGGCGCAGCTGCCCGCCGCTGTGCGGTCGGGCCACCGGGCGGCCGTGGGCGAGATGGTCCGGCACGCGATCGGTCCGACCAGGCCGTGACCCGATCATGACGGACGACAGCACGACGAGCGGCCAGCGGGCTGTCCGGGTTCAAGACACGGCGTGGGTGGCGGCGGCCTCCGGCTGGGCGGGCCTGACCGGGCTGGTGGTCATGCTCGTCGCTACCGTGGTGCTGGAAGAGACTCAGTACACAGAGTTCACGGTGTTCTGGTCGCTGCTGTTCTGGATCGGCGGCTCGATGAACGGCGCGCAGTACGAGAGCCTGCGTGCGACGGCGGCGGCCGGCCGGGCCGGGACCGGGGTGCGGATCTTACCGGTGATGATGGCGCTGAGCGCCGGTGTCGCTCTCGCGCTTCTGCTGGTTCTGCCGTGGAGCGGGGCCCTCTTCGACACCGACCCGGTGGTCTCAGGGGTTCTCGTCGCCGGGAGCCTGCTGCTGTTCGGCGGCGAGCAGGCCGTGGTCGGGCTGCTCAACGGCCAGGGGCGGTGGCGGGCCGGGGCGTGGGTGCTGCTCCTGGACGCGACCTTGCGGTTCTCGCCCTTCCTGGTGCTGCCGCTGCTCGACGCCGCCCCGCTGGCCTACAAGGTCGCGGCGGCGTCGGGACCGCTGGCCCTGGTGGTCGTGCTGAGCCTGCGACGCGGGCGGGCTCTCGTGCAGGTGCGCGGAGACGACGGCGCCCGCGCCCTGGCCTCGGCCGCGCTGCACACCTTCGCGTCGACCTTCGCCACGGCGACCTTCCTGGTGGGGTACCCGGTTCTGATGGGTGTTCTCCTCGCCCCCGAGGTCATGAAAGAGCCAGCCACGGCCGGGCTGCTGTTCGTGATGTCCATGACCCGGGCGCCGCTGATGGTGCCCCTGACCGCCTTCCAGGGGATGCTCATCGCCCACTTCGTGCGCCGCGGCGTGGTGCGGTCCGCGGCGTTGCGGGTCGTCGGCCTGGTGGTGCTCGTCGGATCGGTGCTGTCGGCGGTGCTGGGCCTGGTCGGGCCGCCGCTGCTGCGGCTGCACTCGAAGGACGCCTTCCACCTCCACGGCGGGACGGTCGCGCTGCTGGCGCTGGGGGCGACGGCCATCGGCGTCATCGCGGTCACCGGCAACATCACGCTCGCCGCCAAGCGGCACCGCTGGTACACGGCCGGATGGGCGGTGGCCATCGCCGTGGCGGTCGCGGTCCTGGTGGCCCCAGGAGCGTTGCAGACCCGGGTCGTCGTGTCGCTGGTCGTCGGCCCGCTGTGCGGGGCGGTCGTCCATGTCGTCGGCCTGCGTCCTCGGGTCTCACCGACCGGCGTCTCCTGACCTGGGCGGCACCGTCGCCGAGCACCAGCCGCCTGAGCCCTGCAGGGTCACGGTCGCCAGGATGTCGGCGATGCGCTGGCTGGCTCGTCCGTCACCGTAGGGGTTGGTGGCCCGGGCCATCCGTTCGTAGGCGGTCGCGTCGTCCAGCAGCTGCCGCAGGTGGGTGTAGACGGTCTCCTCGTCGGTCCCGACCAGCCGGAGGGTACCCGCCGCCACGCCTTCGGGGCGTTCCGTCGTGCTGCGCATCACCAGCACCGGCTTGGCCAGGGACGGGGCTTCTTCCTGGATCCCGCCGCTGTCGGTCAGGATGATGTGCGACCGGGCCATGAAGTTGTGGAAGTCGAGGGCGTCGAGCGGTTCGACCAGCCGCAGCCGTGAGCAGCCGCCCAGCTCGGCAGCGGCGGCGGCCTGGACGGCCGGGTTGAGATGGACCGGGTAGACCGCCTTGACGTCGGGCAGGTCCTCGACGACCCGCCGGATGGCACGGAACATGGCACGCATCGGATCGCCCAGGTTCTCGCGCCGGTGGGCGGTGATCAGCAGCAGGCGGGAGCCTGCCGCCCAGTCGAGCTCTGGATGGGTGTAGTCGGTCCGTACGGTGGTCTGCAGGGCGTCGATGACGGTGTTGCCGGTGACGAAGACGCTGTCGTCGGGCTTGCCTTCTCGCAGGAGGTGCTCGCGGCTCAGGGCGGTCGGCGCGAAGCACAGCGTGGCGATCGAGTCGACCGCCTGACGGTTGAACTCCTCCGGGTACGGGTTGGCCAGGTCGTAGGTCCGCAAGCCCGCCTCGACATGGCCGACCGGGACCCGCTGGTAGAAGCAGGCCAGGGCGGCGGCGAAGGCTGTGGTGGTGTCGCCGTGAACCAGGCAGATATCGGGTCGGACCGCGTCGACCACCGCCCTGAACCGGTCGAGGACGTCGACGGTGATGTCGAACAGGTCCTGACCGGGGCGCATGATCGACAGGTCGTAGTCGGGCACCACGTCGAAGGCCCGCAAGACCTGGTCCAGCATGCTGCGGTGCTGGCCGGTGACGCAGACCACCGTCCGGAAGGCCGCCCGGCGGCGCAGCTCGGCGACCAGGGGGCACATCTTGATCGCCTCGGGTCGGGTACCGAAGGTGACCAGGACCGTCCGCCGGTCACTTTGAGACACGGTCAGCGGTCCAGCAGACCGAGCAGGTACTGGCCGTAGCCGGACTTGGTCAGCGCCTCCGCCCGGACGCGCAGCTCGTCGTCCGACAGGAACCCGCGCCGCCAGGCGACCTCTTCGGGGGCGCCGATCTTCAGGCCCTGGCGGGACTCGATGGTCCGCACGAAGTCCGAGGCGTCCAGCAGGGAGTCGAACGTGCCGGTGTCCAGCCAGGCGGTGCCCCGGGGCAGCACCTCCACCTGCAGGCGGCCCTGGCGCAGGTACTCGCGGTTGACGTCGGTGATCTCGTACTCGCCACGGGCCGAGGGGCGCAGGTCGCGGGCGATGGCCACCACGTCGTTGTCGTAGAAGTACAGGCCCGGCACGGCGTAGCTGCTCTTGGGCCGGGCCGGTTTCTCCTCCAGGGACAGCGCCCGCCCGTCGGCGTCGAACTCCACCACGCCGTACTCGCTGGGGTTGGACACCTGGTAGGCGAAGACCGCGCCGCCGTCGATGCGTTCGAACCGCGCCAGCTGGGAGCCCAGGCCGGGGCCGTAGAAGATGTTGTCGCCGAGCACCAGGGCGGCGGCGTCGTCGCCGACGAAGTCCGCCCCCAGGACGAACGCCTGGGCCAGGCCGTTGGGCACCGCCTGCACCGTGTAGGAGATGGCGATGCCGAACTGCGACCCGTCGCCCAGCAGCCGCCGGAACTGCTCGGCGTCGTGCGGGGTGGTGATCACCAGCACGTCGCGGATCCCCGCCAGCAGCAGGGTGGACAGCGGGTAGTAGACCATCGGCTTGTCGTAGACCGGGACCAGCTGCTTGGAGACGCCGAGGGTGATGGGGTGCAGCCGGGTGCCGGAGCCGCCAGCCAGGATGATGCCGCGCATCCCTCCATCTTGGACCATCAGGGGTGGTTACGCCCGACTTTGTCCAGACGACGAACGTGCCTGGGTACAGTGGGAGGCCGTCAGACCCGAGGAGCCGTCTACGTGCACATCATCCGACCAGCGATCTGGGACTACGACTGGGGGTCGGGTACCGCTATCCAGGAGATCGTGGGGCGGGACGACCCGCGCATCGCCGAGGCCTGGTTCGGGGCCCATCCGCTGGCGCCGTCGACCGGCCTCGACGGTCGGCCGCTCGACCAGGTCGTGGCCGCCGACCCGCACGGCACCCTGGGCGAAGGTACCCTGCGCCGGTTCGGCGCCGTGCTGCCGTACCTGCTCAAGCTGATCGCCGCGGACAGGGCGCTGTCGTTGCAGGTCCACCCCAACCTGGACCGGGCCCGCGCCGGGTTCGCCGCCGAGGAACGGGCCGGCATCCCGCGGGACGCGCCGCAGCGCAGCTACCGGGACCCGAACCACAAGCCCGAGCTGGTCTACGCGCTGACCAGGTTCGAGGCCATGTGCGGCTTCCGCACGCCGCGCCGCGCCGCCGAGGTGCTCTCCGGCCTGGGCACGCCGCTGTCCGACGCGCTGAGCCGCACCCTGGACGACCAGCCGTCGGCCGCGGGGGTGCGCGAGGTGTTCACCCGGCTGGTCGACCCGGACCTGGCACCGTCGCCCGCCGAGGTGGCGCAGGTCGTCGCGGCCTGCCGTCGACGGCTGGAGTCGGGTTCGCCGTCCCCGCGGGCCGACCGCACCGTCGGGCTGCTGGCCGGGCAGTTCCCCGGCGACCCGGGGGTGGTCACGTCGCTGCTGCTCAACCCGGTGACGCTGTACCCGGGCGACGCGCTGTTCGTCCCGGCCGGGGGGGTGCACGCCTATCTGCACGGACTGGCCGTCGAGGTGATGGCCAGCTCGGACAACGTCCTGCGCGCGGGGCTGACCAGCAAGCACGTCGACGTGGCGGAGATGCTGCGGAACGTCGACTACGTCGCCGCGCCCCCGATCCGGATCGCCCCGGAGACGTTCCACCACGCCACCCGGGTGTACTACGCACCGGTCGACGACTTCGAGCTGTCCGTGACCGACGTCCCGGCCGACGACGTCGCCCACCGGCTGCCCTCCCGGGGGCCGCGGGTCGTGCTCTGCCTGTACGGGTCGGTCGTCCTGGCCGACGGCGCGCAGAGCCTGACGCTGCACCGGGGCCAGGCGGCGTTCGTCCCCGACCGCGACGGGGCGGTGACGGTCAGCGGCACTGGGACTGTCGTGCAGGCTGCGGTGCCTTGAGGTCTGTTGTCGGGGTGTTGTCGGGGTGTTCGGCTGGGTCGCGGGGCGGGGTGTCCGGCCGCCGCGCGTCCCTCGCCGACTGCGTCGGCTCCCGCCAGACCCGGTGCCAGCGCGGCGGCCGGACCCCCCGCCCCGCTGTCGTAGGCGTCGCTGTCGGAGGGGGTGGGTCTTCGAGACGGCTCGTCCGACTGCGTCGAACATCGCTGTGGATGGTCAGTCTGGGCTGTTTTCGACTTCCACTGTGGTGATGCGTTCGGCGGTGACCAGCCTGTCTCGGGCGGGGCCGGGAGCGGTGGCCGGGTGGTCGGTGGTGATCAGGACCAGGGAACCGCCGTCGGCCAGGACGTCGAGTCCGAGCAGGTCGGTCAGGCGGACCGGGGTTGCGGGGTCTGCGGTGCGCAGGACGCGGTGGGGGCTGCTGGCGGGGTGGGCGGTCAGGGTCTGGTAGTCGAGCGTCGTCGTCGGGTCGGCCAGGGCCGGGTCGTCGGGAGCCGGTGGGACCACCGGGCCGAGCGCGTCGGGCTGGGCCAGCAGCGTCGCCGCGGAGTCGACCGCACCGGCCAGCGGGCCGTCGAAGGCCCGGGCGAGCGGCGGCAGCGCCACCGCGATACGGGTGCCCCGGTGCGACGGATGGTCTGCGGGGCGGGTGGTCACCAGGACGTCGGTGCCGGAGGTGGGGTCGGTCACCACGCAGGCCCCGGTGCGCCAGATGCCCACGGCCCAGCATGCGGTGCGCCAGTGCAGCGGCAGGTCCAGCCCGATCCGGGTGCCGGGGCCCGCGTCGACCTCGTCGAGGAGCAGGTTCGCGGTCTTGTCCGCCCAGTTGTCCAGCACCGCGCCGGACAGCTCGACTCGTTGGCTGTCGCCGTCGTACCAGGTCAGCCTGGGTTTTCCGGGGTCGGCGCGGAGGGCTTGGGACAGGCGCTGGTTCCACTGCGGCACCGCTCTACCGTAGGCCACTGATCTTTCAGGGTGTCAGCGGGCCGGGTGTGCCGTAGCGTTCGGGGACGGCGCAGACGCCCTGGGGGGATCGGGCGACAGCTGAGATTTGGGACGAATAGCACACCTGGACTTGACGTCTGGGAACGACACGCGTGTAATTCCATATCTAGGCGACGACGCAAGACGACAGGCACGACGGTACGGCGGAGGTAGACCATGTGGGACCTGCTCGACGGTGACGAGTTCCCCACCGATGCCCGGACGCTCCCGTCGCCCCCGCCGCTGGCCGAGGTGCTGTCCCTGTTCGTGCCCGAGAGCACCGGTCCGATGAGCTGGCAGGAGCGCGCGCTGTGCGCCCAGACCGACCCCGAGGCGTTCTTCCCCGAGAAGGGCGGTTCGACCCGGGAGGCCAAGCGGGTCTGCACCGGCTGCGAGGTCCGGGACGAGTGCCTGGAGTACGCCCTGGACAACGACGAACGGTTCGGGATCTGGGGCGGGCTGTCCGAGCGGGAGCGGCGCAAGCTGCGACGCCGGGTCGTCTAGCACGCTGCGGTGACGGGCGCTCGGCAGTCCTGCTCCCAGGCGGTGTGCATCTTGTTCTGGGAGCGTCATAGGCTGAGGGTCTGGTGCACGGCACGCTGTCGGGAGTGAGATGACCGCCTCCGGTCTCGCCGAGCCGGACCTGGCTGTCGCCGGTCCGGGGCTGGCCGACGTGACGGCCGTGCTGGTCACCGCGGGGGTGACACCGTACCTGGCGGAGACGCTGGGCGCGCTGGCGGCGCAGACCCGGCTTCCGGCCCTCGTGCTGCTGGTGGACGTGGGCGGTCCGCCGGGCGCCGCGACGCTGCTGGACACCACGTTCGCGGGGGTCAGCGGGGTGCGCACCGCCCGCACCCAGGTCGCCGAGACCACGTTCGGGGCGGCTGTGGACGCCGGTCTGGCCAGGCTGGCCCGGTCGTCCAGGCTGGCCGGGTCGACGGTCGGTGCCCAGACCGGCTGGCTGTGGCTGCTGCACGACGACTGCGCCCCCGCGCCGACCGCCCTGGCCGCTCTGGTGGACGCGGCCGGCCAGGCCACGTCGGTCGCGGTGGTCGGGCCGAAGCAGCGCACCTGGACCGATCCGGAGCGCCTGGTCGAGGTGGGTCTGACCACCACCCGCTCTGGTCGCCGGGTCGGCGCCGTGGTGCCGGGCGAGCTGGACCAGGGGCAGCACGACGGGCGTACCGACGTGCTCGGCGTGGGCACCGCCGGGGTGCTGGTGCGCCGGGACGTGTGGCGCCAGGTCGGCGGGACCGACCCGGCCCTGGGGCCGTTCGGCGACGGGCTGGACCTGTCCCGGCGGGCCCGGCTGGCCGGGCACCGGGTGGTCGTCGCGCCGCAGGCCGTCGTCCGGCACGCCCAGGCGTCGTACCTGGGGCTGCGGGGAGGCACCGGGCTCCAGGCGCTGGGTACCGGTCCGCCGGGCGATCCGCAGGCCTCGTTGGCCGCACGCCGCCGGGCCACGGGGCACGCCCGGCTGGTCGCCGCGGTGTGGTGGGCGCTGCCGTTGGTGGCCCTGGCCGGTCTGCTCGCGGCGCCGCTGCGGGCCGTCGTCCGGCTCGCCGCGGGGGAGTCGGCCCTGGCCGGGCCCGAGCTGGTCGGCGGCTGGCGGGCGCTGACCCGGCCCCGGGCGGTGTGGCGGGCCCGGCGGCGGCTGGCCCGGACGTCGGTGCTGCCTCGACGGGCGCTGTGGCCGTTGCAGGCGACCTGGCGGCAGGTCTGGTCGGCGGCCTACGAGCGCCGGGCCAGCCGACCCGGGCCGGTGCGGGCCCGCCCGTCCGAGCTGGAGCTGGCCGAGCTGGCCAGCCAGGCCGCCCGGCGTCGGGTGGCCCTGGCGGTACTGCTGGTCGGGCTGGTGGCGGCGACCGCTGTGGCCCGGGGCGACCTGGTCACCCGCGTCCTGGCCGGGGCCCGCCTGGCCGGGGGGGCCCTGGCCTTCGCGCCGACCACCTGGGAGTCGGTCTGGACGGCGGCCACCGTCGGCTGGGTCGGCGAGGGGCTGGGCAGCCCTGGTCCGGCTGATCCGCTGTCGCGGCTGCTGGCTGTCGCGGCGCTGCCGGTCGGCGGGGACGTCGGCTTCGTCGTCGCCGTGGTGCTGCTCGGCGGGGTGGTCCTGGCGGGCTGGGGCGCCTGGGTCGCGGCGGGCGCGGCCACCCGGTCTCCTGCCGTGCGGGTCTGGGCGGCGCTGGTCTGGGCGCTGGCGCCGGGTCTGCTCACCGCGACCGCGACCGGTCGGGTCGGGGCGGCGCTGGCCCACGTCCTGCTGCCCTGGGTGGCGTTCGGCGTGGCCCGGTCGCTGGGTGTGCACCGGGTGGACCGGGTGGTGTCCGGTCTGGCCACGGTACGTCCGCCGTCCGACGACGATGCCGCTGCCGAAGAACCGGGCGGAGCCGCGGCGACCCGGTCCGGACCCGTTGCCGAGTCGCAGGCCCCGGTGTTCGGCGGGCGGGCGCCCCGTCAGTCCCGCCTGGCGCTGGCCGCCACCAGCCTGGCGCTGGCCGCGGTCTGGGCGGGGGCGCCGTCGCTGGTGGTGCCGAGCCTGCTGGCACTGGTCGTCGTGGTCGTGGTCGCCGGTCGGGCGGCGCGGCGGCTGGCCGTCGTCGTGGTGCCGGGGCTGGTGCTGCTCGGTCCGCTGCTGGCCGCGGCGGTGCGTCGGGACGGGGGGTGGCGGCTGCTGCTGGCCGATCCGGGGCTGGCCCTGGTCGCCGAGCCGGCCGGTGCGGTGCACCGGCTGCTCGGGGTGCCAGCCGTGGCCGACGACCTGCTGGTGCCGTCGTGGGTGCCGGGATCGCTGACCACCTGGTGGTCGACGCTGCCGGGTGCTCTGGTGCTCGCGGTCGCCCTGCTCGCCCTGGCCCGCGGCGGTGCTCCCGGGCGGGCGGTGCGGACCGGCTGGGCGGTGGCCGTGCTGGGCCTGGGCTGGTCGACGGTGCTCGCGGTGCTGCCGGTGGTGCAGGTCGCCGACCGGACCGGACCGGTCTTCGGCGGGCCCGCCGTGGCACTGGGCCAGATGGGCCTGCTGGCCGCCGCGCTGGTCGGTGCCGACCGGGCCGGGGGACAGCCGGTAACGCGCCAGACCGGTCGGCGTCGGCAGCAGGCCACAGCGCTGCCCGCGGGGCTGACGGCGGCGTTCGCGGTCGTCGCCGTGGTGGTGGTCGCGGCCGGGGCGGCATCGTGGCTGTGGCCGGGCCGGGCCGGGCCGGACGGGGCCAGCCCGCAGGTGCACGCGGTGACCGGCGGGGTGGTTCCCGCAGTGGGCCAGCAGGCGTTCGCCCGCGGGTCGCGCATCCTGCTGGTCGTGCCCGGGCCGGAGGGCGGGCCGCTGCGCTACCGGCTGCTGTCGGCCGACGGTGTGCAGGCCGCCGACCAGTCCGTCGCCGCCATCACCAGCCGGGACGCCGCCGTGGTCGAGCTGCAGTCGGTGGTGGCGGCCCTGGCGGCCGGGTCGAGCCTCGACCAGTCGGCGGCGCTGGGCGCGCTGGCCGTCGCCTATGTGCAGGTGCCGCTGGTGGCCGAGACCGGCGCGGACGCCGACCCGGCGGCCCGGGCCCGCGCCGAGCTGGTGGGCCGCCTCGACGCCACTGCCGGGCTGGAACGGGTCACCGACGGCCCGTCCGGCACGCTGTGGCGGGTGGCCGCCCCGGCGGTCGACGCCCAGGCCGCCGATTCGAAAGACAGGGTGACGTCGTGGGCGCGGCTGGTGCCCGAGGGGGCTGAACCGACCGCCGCCGCCGCACCGCTGACCGGGGACGGCCGCCAGGTGGTCGCGACCGTCGAGGCCGCGACCGCCGACCGCACGGTGCTGCTGGCCGAGCGCGCCGGGCCGTACTGGCAGGCGCGGCTGGACGGTCGTCGGCTGGACCCGGTGACCGTGGGCTGGCGGCAGGGTTTCGCCCTGCCGGCGGGTGCTTCGGGCAGGCTCGTCGTGCGCGGTGACGACGGTGCGGACCGCACGGCGTGGCTCGTCGCCCAGGGGCTGGTCGTGGGCGCGGCGCTGCTGGTCGTCGTGGTCGAGGCGGTACCGGTGCGACGGCGGGTACGACGATGAGCGGACCAGCCGCACCGGCCCGGTCACCAGCGCCGCTGCGGGAACGGTCACGACCACCGGCCGGGCCGGTCTGGCTGCGGTCGGCCGTCGCGCGGGTCGGGCCCGCCGTGGCGCTGGTGGTGGCGCTGGCTGTGGTCGTCGTCGTGGGGTCCCGTCAGACGTCCGCCGGTACCGACCGACCCGTCCCGCTGGTCACGGTGCCGCCCGCGGCGACCGTGCTGACCTGCCCTGGGGCCCTCGAGCTGCCCGCCGAGGTCGGCGGCGGCGGCGACAGCGCGTTCTCCCCGGTCCCGGTGGCACCGGTGACCCGGCTGACCGCGGTGGCCAGCGACACCGCGGACACGGCGGAGGTGCTCGGTCTGGACGGTGCCGTCGTCGCCTCGGGGCTCGTCCCCGGCGGCACCGGGTCGTCGGTCGGCGCCGTGACCCTCGACGTCACCGCGGCGGGGATGGTCCGGGCGACGCCGGTCGCCGGTGCGACCAGCCACGACAAGACCTGGCTGGCCGCCGCCACGACGATGGTCACGGTCACCGCGGGCGACCTGCGCGGACTGGCCGGGGCGTCGTGCCAGAGCGCCACCGCCGACCAGTGGCTGGTTGGCGGCTCGACCGGCGACGGGGCGACCGCGCACCTGGTGCTGGTCAACCCGGGCTCGACGCCCGCCCGGGTGTCCTGGACGGCGTGGGGCGCCGCCGGTCCGGTCGACCTGACCTCCGACCAGGTCCTGGTCGCCCCGCGGTCCGTCGAGGTGGTCAACCTCGGCGCCGCCGCCGGGATGCAGCAGGCGCTGGTCACCCACGTCGTCGCGTCCGGCGGGCAGGTCTGGGCGCACGTCCAGGACTCGGCGATCGACGGCTACACCGCGGCGGGCACGGACCTCGTCGTGGCCGGGGCGCCCCCGGCCACCCGCCAGACGGTCCCGGGGCTGCTGGTCGAGGAAGACGGCTCTGGTCTGGAACGGGGCGGCCCGACGCTGCGCCTGCTCGCCCCCGGTGACACCGGCACCACCGCCCGCCTGGCCCTGTTCGGCTCCGACGGTCCGGTCGACCTGCCCGGTATCGCCTCGGTGACGCTGACCGCCGGGACGGTGCTCGACGTGCCGCTGAGCGGTCTGCCCGCCGACCGGTACACGGCTGTGGTCGAGGCCGACGTGCCGGTGGTGGCCGCCGCGACGTTCTCCCGGGTGGGTCTGCCCGGCGAGCTCGACCCGGTGCCCCGGGTCGAGCGGGCCCTGGCCGCGTCCACCCTGGGCGGCACCGGCACGGTCGCGCTGCCTGGTGACCTGACCGCGACGCTCGTCGTGGGCGCCGTCGGCGCGGTCGGTGCCGCGGCCCAGGGAGCGGGCGACGGCGCGGTCGAGGTCATCGGCACCGGGGGCCAGGTGCTGGCCAGCGATCGTCTGGGCGTCGACGCCGGCACGACCGGTGCCTGGCCGGTGGCCGGCCTGGTGCCCGACGTGCCCGCGTCGGACATTGCCGCCGTGCGCGTCGTCTCCGTCAGCGGTGCGACCCTGGTCTGGGCGGTGGTGGTCGAGACCGTCCAGGACGACGGCACCCTGGTCAGCGTCCTGGTCCCCACCCCGTCCTCCGGCGGCCCGGTCGTCGTCGCCGTCCGCGACGACCCCGCCCTGGGTCAGGGCTGACCGGTCAGGCGGGGACGTGGCCGTCGGGGAACTCGGCGGCGAGGGTCTGGTGCAGGGCGTCGGTCAGGGTGAAGGGGGGTGCGAAGCCGGTCTGGTGCAGCCGGGTGGTGTCCACGGTGGTCTCGGCGCAGAACTTGCGGATCCGGACCGCGCTGATCGGCAGCGGGCGGCGGACCAGCCAGGCCAGGGCGTCGAAGCCGTGGCCCGCGGCCAGGCCGAGCCACTTCGGGATCGGCGGCAGCGTCCGCTGGTGCCGTCCCAGGTCGGACTTCATCAGCTCGACCAGCTCGGTGGTGGACAGGTCCGGGGTGTCGGCGTAGTTCACCAGGTGGTGGCCCGGGGCCGCCGTCAGCCCCGTGGCGAGGAACGCGGCGACGTTGCCGACATAGGCCATCGCCTTGTGGTTGCGCCCGTCGCCGACGAACAGGAAGCGGCCGGTGGCCAGCTGGTGGGCCAGGGTGTAGACGTTGCCCCGGTTGGTCTCGCCGAACACCACGCACGGCCGGACGACGAACAGCGTCCGACCGGTATCGCGGCCGGGCTGGCCGACCCACTCCTCCAGGACGCTCTCGGCCACGAGCTTGGTGCGGCCGTACTCGTTGAACGGGTCGGGTGGTGAGGTCTCCGACGGTCGGTCCTTGTCCAGGCCGTACACCGAGACGGTGGAGGTGAACACCACCCGGTCGACCCCGGTCTGCGCGGCGACCTCCGCCACCACCCTGGCGCCGCCGACGTTGACCGACTCGTACTCGCTGACCGGCCGCACGTCGTCGCGGTGCGCGGCGGCCAGCAGCACCACCGCGCTGGCCCCGGTCAGCGCGGTGCGCACCGCGTCGGGGTCGCGGACGTCGCCGATCGTCGTCACGTCGGGGTGGGTGGCGCTGGGCTGCAGGTCGAGGTTGGACACCGTGTGCCCGGCCTGGCGCAGCAGCGTGATCAGCCGTGTCCCGATGAACCCGCTGCCCCCGACGACCGCAACCGTCATCGACCTCTCCTCGTCGGGCCGGCTCACCACATCCCGCCCATCACCATAGCCGCCAGGGCGGCCTGGTCGGTGCGGCGGCGGCGCAGGGCCCCGGCCCGGCGGGCCAGCGCCCAGCGGGCCCGGAACGAAGTGTCGGCCAGCAGTCGTTCCAGCTGGTGCAGTGCGATGATGGTCTCGCAGTCCTGGTTCCAGGTCTCGGCGGCCTCGGCGGCGGTGGCCGCCGCCAGGGCGGCCTGGGCGCGGTGCCACCGGCTGGTCACCAGGCGCAGCCGGTCGGCGTAGGCGCGCAGCCCGGTGCGGGCGCCCATGACGTTGGTGTCGTGCTGGCGGTAGTCCAGCGTCGGGGTGTCGAGGATCCGCCAGCGCAGCCCCGCCCCCCGGGCCACCGCGTAGATCGCCCAGTCGTGGTACGTCATCTGCCGCATCGGGCCGTCCGGGTCGGCCAGCTGGGCCCGGCAGCGGGCCACCAGGTCGGCGTCCAGCAGGAACGTCGACCCGGGACCAGGGCTCTCGCACACGTAGTCGAACGGGCGCTGGGCGAACGCCTTGCGGATATACGACCGGCGCCCGTCCGGCCGGAAGGCCACCACGTCGGAGGAGACCCCGGCGCAGCCGTCGGCGATCTGGGCGGCGCAGCGGGCCAGCTTGTCCGGGTACCACAGGTCGTCCTGGTCGGCCAGGGCCACCAGCTCGTCGTCGGCCGTCTCGACGTCGACCAGCAGCCGGTAGAAGTTAGCGGCGGCCGACCCGGCCGGTGCGCCGGGCAGCAGCGTCAGGCGCGGTTCGGTCCGGGCCTGGGCGGCCAGCCAGTCGGCGGTGCCGTCGCTCGACCCGTCGTCGCTGGCCACGACCCGTACCTGCACTCCCTCGGAGTCCAGCACGGTGCGCAGCTGGTCCGGCAGGTACGGCATCCCGTCGAAGGTGGCGAGCAGGACGACCACCCGGGGGACGTCAGGCGGGCTCACCGGTCGTCGCCGAAGTCGGGGTCGACGTCGTCGGGGGAACGTCCCAGCAGGTGCGCCACCTGCTCCACGACGACGTGGTGGACCAGTTCGGCCAGGTCTTCGACGTCCTGGGCCCGGGTCTCCAGGGGGCGGCGGTAGACGACGATCCGGTGCGGCTGCCCGGCCTCGGCCGGGAAGTAGCGGCCCAACGGCACCCCGGTCTCCCACGGGGCGGGGTGGCTCGGCGGCACCTCTTCGACGGCGAACTCGACCCCTTCGAGCTGGTGCGCCCAGCGGCGTTCCAGGACCTCGACCGCGTCGAGCACCAGGGCGTCGAACCGCTGGGCCCGGGTGCGGTACCCAGGCAGCGACGCGGGCATCAACGGTCCGCGCAGCCCCCGACCCCGGCGGTCGCGCCGTCGGACGGTCGCGACAGCCGGATCAACCGGCAGGTCGGCCCCCCGTCGGACCACGGCGCGCCCGCCAGCCCGGCGTGGCGTCCCACGGCGTCCAGCACCCCAGTTCTTCACACAACCAGCCTAGCCCGACCGATCCGGACCCGGGCTCAGGCGGGTCGAGAGCCGGTCTGTCGTGTCGGCGCTGAAACCCAGCTCTTCAGCCTGGTCGTGGGCCAGGGCGAGGCCGGTGGCCGGCCTGGTCGTGGACCCGGGTGGGACGATCTCGCAACGGGTGTGACGCACATGGTTCGTGGGAAGGATCGCTCCGGCGGCCCTTCCCACGAACCGCCAGCAACTGAAGCGCGGGGGTGGCATAGCGTCGACGAGGTCCGGGCGGCGGTCCCGGGATGTCCCAGCGTCCCCGAGGGCGGCCCCAAAATCTATGAAACGTTGCCACGTGCACTGACAATGCACTAACATCGTTCCTATGACCGCTCAGACGACGTTGACCATCCGGATCGACAAGGACATCAAGGCCGCCGCGAAGACACGGGCCGACGACCTGGGACTGTCGCTGTCCGCGCTGATCACCAACCAACTACGACGGTTCGTCAACGGGGCACCGGTCATCATCGACGACGACTCGCTGATCCCGTCCGCAGCCGCCCGCCAGGCCCGCGCCCAGGCCCTGGCCGACTACCGTGCCGGCGACTACGTCGTCCTGGCCGGGGCCGACGCCGCCGCCGGGTACGACCCCACGTCCGATGCCTGACCTGCAACCAGTCCGGTTCGCCGCGACAGCCGACCTCGTGCGGCGCGAGCGTGGACGTGGTTGGCAGCGCTCCTGAGGTCCGATAGCATTGGCAGGCAGATGATAGCGAAACGCTGGCGGAAAGGTGATGACGATGGCAGTGATCTCGGTCCGTAACCTGTCCGACGAGACTCACCGGGCCCTGAAGGCTCGCGCGGCGCAGAACCAGCGAAGCACCGAGGCCGAGGTGCGTGCGATCCTCGACGCCGCGGTCGGCTCGCAGCAGCGGGTGTGGCTGGGCTCGCTCCTCACCGAGATCGGCCGTGACGCTGGCGGCGTCGACCTGGCTGTCGACCGTCGTACGCACCGTGGCCCTCCGGACTTCTCGTGATAGTTCTCGACACCAACGTCGTCTCCGAACCGCTGCTGCCGCAGCCCGACCCCCGGGTAGCGGCCTGGCTGGACAGTCAGCCGATCGACACCCTGTACCTGACCACCATCACGTTGGCGGAGCTTCGCCAAGGGGTGGCGATCCTGCCGGAAGGTCGACGCAAGCGGACGCTCGACGACCGTCTCGAGCGCGAGACCATCCCGTTGTTCACCGGTCGGGTGCTCACGTTCGACGAAGCGGCAAGCCGTGCGTATGCCCAGGTCATCGTCGATGCTCGCGGGGCAGGGCGACCCATCGACGCCATGGACGCCCTCATCGCCGCGATCTGCGTTGCTCACCGGTACACGCTCGCCACGCGAAACGTCGCGGACTTCGCCGGCGCCGGGATCAGCCTCGTCAACCCGTGGGACGTGGACGTTCGTCGTCGTGGGCCGTCGAGTCGTTCATAGATCACAAAGCCGTTCATCCGGATGAACGGCTTTGTGATCTATGAACGACTCGACGGGACGCCTGCACTGACCAGGGTCCCCGGCGGGCTGACCCAGTTATCCACAGGCTGTCCGCGGCGTGTGGGTGGTGTCCGGCAGGATGACCTTATGAGTGAACCAGGGCAGAGAACAGATGACGTGGCGGCCATGCCTGCGGGCTATGCCGAGTGGTTGGTCGAGGTCAAGGCCAGGGTGCGGGCGACCCAGTTCCGGGCCGTGCGGGCCGCGAACCGGGAGGTGATCGGACTGTACTGGTCCATCGGGCGTGACCTGCTGGACCGCCGCGAGCAGCAGGGCTGGGGCGCCAAGGTCATCGAGCGAGCGTCTGCTGACCTGCGACGGGAGTTCCCGGACCAGCGGGGGTGGTCGCCGCGGAACCTGAAGTACATGCGGAGCCTGGCTCAGGCGTGGCCGACCGAGGCAATTGGGCAACAAGCTGTTGCCCAATTGCCAGGTCCACGCCTCGACCGTCGGTCTGCTCCTGTGCACCGGGAAACGTGAGGGCGCCGTCGGGTACTCCCTGGCCAGCAGTGCTGTTCCGGTCGCGGTCGCGCGGTGGCAGGGCCTGCCCGACGACGCCCGGGCGGCGCTGCCCAGCGCCCAAGAGCTCGAGGCGGTCGTCCGTGACGAGCTGGCGCACCAGCGGGCGCTCCAGGCCGCGAACGACACCGACAGCCCGTGAGGCCCTTCTGTGTCTGTGACCCCCGGGTCTGGCGAACCCGGTGCACCAGGGCCGACGATGTTCGCCTGCCGTCGTTGTCAGGGCGGACTTCTCGGACACTGGGTCGACGGTGTGGGCGGTATGTGCGGTGAGGGGTACGGTCGGAGGGTGCAACCGGTGAGACAGTGTTCCAGGACGGCCTGCGGGCAGCTGGCTGTGGCGACGCTCACCTATGTGTACGCGGACTCCACGGTGGTGCTCGGGCCGCTGTCCCAGCTGGCCGAACCGCACGCCTACGACCTGTGCGCCGCGCACGCCGAACGGCTGACCGCGCCGCTCGGGTGGGAGGTGGTGCGGCTGGACATCGGCGCGCTGCCCCGCAGCCCGGACGACCTGCTCGCCCTGGCCGACGCGGTGCGCGAGTCCCGGCGGCCGGTCGCCCCGGTGCCGGAACCGGTGGCGGCACCCGAACCGCTCGGTCGGCAGCACGCCCACCTGCGGGTGCTGGACGGTGAGGGCTGATGGCTGACAAGCGGGTGTCCGACGACCCGAGACCGCTAGGTTCGTTCGCCCGGCCGGAGCCGCGGCAGGAGAACCCGGACGTGCCGGGGACCAGGACGTGCCTGCACTGCGGCGGCGACAGGCTGACCCGGATCCGGATGCGGACGCCGAGCGGTCGCGACGCGGTGTTCGTCGCCTGCGGGGCGTGCGAGCGCACCGCCTGGTTCGACGTCGCCGGAACCGGGGTACCGTTGACTGCCGACCAGGTCGGTGGCCTCGGGGTCTGAAGGTTGTCGACGCGGGATGACGGTGTACCGCGGAGAGGGATCACGTGCTCATGGGCCGTGCACTGGACCAGATCGTCAACGCCTACGACGTGCGCGGGCGCGTCCCCGAGCATCTCGACGCCCCGACCGCTACCGCCCTCGCGGCGGCCTTCGCCGATGTCGTCGTCCGGCCCGCCGGGCACACCCAGGTGGTCGTCGGGCACGATATGCGCACCACCTCGCCGGACCTCACCGACGCCGTGGCCGACGGGCTGACCGGGCGCGGCCTGGACGTCCTGTCGCTCGGCCTGTGCTCCACCGACGAGCTGTACTACGCCTGCGGGGTGCGCGCCCTGCCCGGTGTCATGGTCACCGCCAGCCACCACCCGGCGGACTACAACGGTCTGAAGCTGTGCGCCGCCAAGGCCGCGCCGGTCGACGAGGACACCGGTCTGTACCAGGTGGCCGCCGTCGCCGAGCGGTACCTGCGCGACGGGCTGCCGCGGGTCGACGAGCCTGCTGCCGGCCAGGTGACCGCCTGGGACGCGCTGGGCGACTACGCGGCGTACCTGCGCTCCCTGGTGGACCTCACCGCGGTCCGGCCGTTGGCGGTCGTCGTGGACGCGGGCAACGGGATGGCTGCCCTGACCGTCCCGGCGGTGCTGGGCACCGACGTCGGGCTGCCGCCCCTGCCGACCCGGCTGTTCGAGGTGCGTATGCGCCTGGACGGGCGCCTGCCGTCCCGGGTGGGCGGTCCGCTGGAGTCGGAGAGCCTGGCCGACCTGCGGGCCGGTGTGCTCGACCACCACGCCGACCTGGGTCTGGCCTTCGACGCCGACGCCGACCGCTGCCTGGTCGTGGACGAGACCGGGAGCGTGGTCAGCCCGTCGGCGATCACCGCGCTCATCGGGCTGCGGGCGGTCGAGGCCGAACAGCGCGCCGGACGGCACGCCACGGTGATCCACAACCTCATCACCTCCCGGGTGGTGCCCGACCTCATGGTCGCGGCGGGGGCCCGGGCGGTGCGCAGCCGGGTCGGCCACTCGCACGTCAAGCGCGAGATGGCGGCGCACGGGGCGGTGTTCGGCGGGGAGCACTCCGGGCACTACTACTTCCGGGACTTCTTCTTCGCCGACGACGGGCTGCTGGCCGCGCTGCACGTCGTCGCCGCGCTCGGAGAGCAGCCGCACCCGATGTCGGTGCTGGCCGGGCTGTACCAGCCGTACGTCGGCTCGGGGGAGGTCAACCTCACGGTCGACGACCTGGCCGAGGTGCAGGCCCGGGTACTGGCCGCGTACCGGTCCGCGCCCGGGGTGGTGGTGGACCAGCTCGACGGGCTGACGGTGGCTCACTGGGACACCGATCCGCAGTGGTGGTTCAATCTTCGCCAGGCCGCCACCGAACCGGTGCTGCGGCTCAACGTCGAGGCGGCCGACGCCGACGTCATGGCTTCGGTGCGGGACGCCGTGGTAGCGCAAGTGACAGGAGGACGCCGGTGACACCGGAGCCACAGCTCGAAGAATGGGTACGGGACCTGCTGCGCTGTCCGGTCACCGGAACGCCGTTGGTGGACGGGACCGGCCCGGACGGCACCCCAGAGCTGGTCTGCACCGACCCGGACCGGACCCTGGCCTACCCGGTGCGCGACGGTGTCCCGGTGCTGCTCGTCGACGAGGCCCGCGAGGTCGGTGCGGCGTAGTGGCCAGCAGCGCGTCCCAGGACCGCTAGGCTTCCCTGCGGACCACGCCGACCAGAGCTCCAGGGAGACCGATGTCCACCAGCGGCGGGACCAAGGCCATCGTGGCGGCGCTGTTCGCCAACCTCGGCATCGCGGTGACGAAGTTCGTCGCCTACCTGCTCACCCACTCCAGCTCGATGCTCGCCGAGTCGGTGCACTCGCTGGCGGACTCCGGCAACCAGCTGCTGCTGCTGTTCGGGGGTCGGCAGGCGAAGCGTCCGGCCGACGCCAGCCACCCGTTCGGCCACGGACGCCAGCGCTACCTGTACGCCTTCGTCGTGTCCATCGTGCTGTTCTCGGTCGGTGGGCTGTTCGCCCTGTACGAGGCATGGCACAAGTGGCAGGACCCGCACCCCATCGAGTCGTGGCGCTGGGTACCGGTGGCGGTGCTCGTGGTGGCGATCGTCATGGAGTCGTTCTCGCTGCGCACAGCGGTCCACGAGGCGCAGCCGCACCGCGGCGACCAGTCGTGGTGGCGGTTCATCCGCACCTCGAAGTCGCCCGAGCTGCCGGTGGTGCTGGCGGAGGACACCGGCGCCCTGGTCGGTCTGGTCTTCGCGCTGTTCGGCGTCTCCGCCACGCTGGCCACCGAGAACGGCCGGTGGGACGCGGTCGGCACGGCGGGTATCGGGGTGCTGCTCGTCGTCATCGCGGTGGTCCTGGCCCTGGAGATGAGCTCGCTGCTGGTCGGCGAGGGCGCGTCGGCCGAGGACGTGGCGAAGATCAAGGCGGCGCTGGTCGGCGGACCGGTCGCCTCGGTCATCCACCTGCGCACCATGCACATCGGTCCCGACGAGCTGCTGGTCGCCGCGAAGATCGAGGTGGCGCAGGGTGACGCGGAGCAGATCGCCCAGGCCATCGACGACGCCGAGGCCCGGGTGCGCACCGCGGTACCGGCCGCGACGCTGATGTACCTGGAGCCGGACCTGCGGCACGGTACCAGCTAGCGGAGCGCCGACGCGGTCCGCTCGGTTTCCACAGTACGCTCGGCGGTAGACGCCGACGCACGGGTACCGGGCACAGGCATCACCCACAGACACCGCGAACCAGCGAAGGCCCGTCAGGGCCGGACGAGGGGAACCATGACCGACACTGCGAGCAGCCCGGCCGACCGCGACGCCCAGGCGGTGGCCGACGACCGCGCTACCGTCTTCCACTCCTGGTCGGCACAGGCCGCGCCCCGGCCGTTCGTCGTCGCCGGGGGGCAGGGCAGCTGGCTGTGGAACCACGCCGGACAGCGCTACCTCGACTTCTCATCCCAGCTGGTCAACACCAATATCGGCCATCAGCACCCAGTAGTGGTCAAGGCCATCGCCGAGCAGGCCGCGACGCTGGCGACGGTCGCCCCGGCCACGGTCAGCACCGTCCGTAACGCCGCCGCCGAGGCGGTCCTGGCCCGGGCCCCGGAGGGCTTCACCAAGGTCTTCTTCACCAACGGTGGGGCCGACGCGGTGGAGAACGCGATCCGGATGGCCCGGCTGACCACCGGCCGGGAGAAGGTGGTCTCGTCGTACCGGTCGTACCACGGCAACACCGGGGCGGCCATCACCGCGACCGGCGACTGGCGCCGCAACCACAACGAGTACGCCCGGGGCCACGTGCACGTCTTCACCCCGTACCTGTACCGCACCGAGTTCTGGGCCACGTCGCCGGAGCAGGAGACCGAACGGGCGCTGCACCACCTGGAACGGGTGATCCAGGCCGAGGGGCCCGCCTCCGTCGCGGCGATCCTGCTGGAGACGGTCGGGGGTTCGGTCGGCGTGCTGGTGCCGACGCCCGGCTACCTGGCCGGGGTGCGCCAGATCGCCGACCGTTACGGCATCGTGCTCATCCTGGACGAGGTGATGGTCGGGTTCGGGCGGACCGGGTCGTGGCTGGCCCTGGACCTGTACGACGTACGTCCCGACCTGGTCACCTTCGCCAAGGGCGTGAACTCCGGGTACGTGCCGGTCGGCGGGGTGATGATCTCCGCCCCGATCGCCGAGGCCTTCGACGAGCGGGTGTTCCCCGGTGGCCTGACCTACTCCGGGCACCCGCTGGCCATGGCCTCCATCGTCGCCACCTGCAAGGCCATGGCGGACGAGGGCATCGTGGACAACGCCGCCCGCATCGGCACCGACGTGCTCGGCCCGGGGCTGGCCGGGCTGGCTGACAACCCGCTGGTCGGCGAGGTGCGCGGGGTCGGTGTGTTCTGGGCCGTCGAGCTGGTGGCCGACGCGCAGACCCGTCAGCCGGCGGGCCCGGACGTCATGGGCCAGGTCAAGGCGGGCTGCCTGGCCCGGGGCCTGCTGCCGCTGGTGGTCGAGAACCGGATCCACGTGGCGCCGCCGTGCATCGTCACCGACGACGAGGCCCGCCAGGGCGTGCAGATCCTGGCCGAGGCGCTCGACGCGGCGGCCCAGGCCCGGTGACGACAGACGGCCGCGTCGCTGTCGCGCCCGGCCCACGTCAACGTCGGAACGATCACCATCTGTCCCGTGGCCCAGGCCAACAGCTGGGTCACGGCCCGCACCGACGGCTGACGCCTGCGGCGGGTCTTGCGTGCGTGTCGCCCTATCGGGGCCGCCGTCCGGGCGTGTCTGGGTACCGCGATTCACCTGCCCACGCGATTCACCTGCTCAGGCGCGGGGTGCTGGCGGTCAGGCCCGGCCGCAGGGGCAAGTAGCAGGACAGAACGATCGATAGAGGGTGGGTCGGGCACCTAAGATGTGATGGTGCTTGCCGGTGACGTGTTATCGCAGTGGTTGCAGCATCACAACGGTGCTGTGCTGCGTGGGTCGTTGATCCGGTTGAGCCCGGCTGGTCTGCTCCGGGTCTCTATGGCCGACGACTCCCGGCCGGTCCGGGTGATGCTGCCGGTGCAGCACGGCGGGCAGGCCGCGGTGGCCCGCGCCCAGTTCGCCGACGTCGCCGAGGGCCAGAGCCCGCAGCTGGCCCTGCGGGTGCAGGCCGTCTCGTCCGAAGAGGAGAAGCTGCGCCAGATGGAGCGGCTGCTGTCCATGCTCAGCGTCGTGACGGCGGCGCGGCAGCGGCCGGCGACCTATCCGGCGGTGCTGCCGGTGGCCGAGTCGTTCGTCGTCATCGTGCCGGGCTCCCAGATGCCGACGGCCGTCCCGCTCGACGAGTACGAGCTGTGGTGCGACGTCATGGCCTGGTGCGACGCCAACCTCGCCGACCGGCACCAGGCCGACGGCCTGGCCGCGCGGGCGCTGGACGTCGTCGTGCGGCGGCTGCTGCCGGTGTTCGCGACGGTCAACGCGGTGCACGAGAACCTCGGCGTCATCCACCGTGACATCACCCCGAACAACGTGCTGGTGGACAGCGCGGGGCGGCTGCAGCTGGCCGACTGGGGCATCGCCCACGTCCTGTCCGCGGACAAGACCTCGACGTACACCCAGCGGGCCGGCAACCGGGGTTACGCGCTGCCGCCCGAGACCGGGCGCGGCGACAAGGCCATCGGCCGGTACACCGATGCCTGGTACCTCGGCTGCCTGCTGGTCTGGATGCTCACCGGCCAGCTGCCCGGCCCCGAGGGTGCCGAGCAGCTGCCCGCGGGTCTGCCCGTCGGCCCGGTGGGCGACCAGCTGGACGTCGTCGTGCGGGGCCTGTGCCAGCCCGACCCGCGCCGACGGATGACCCTGCCCGAAGCCTCGGCCCGGCTCCTGGCGCTGGTCGACCGCCCCCGTACGGTCCTCCAGGACGGCCCCGAGACCGCCGATCCCGCGTCGACGGGGTCTGTCGCCAGGGGCCGGGTCGTGTCCAGCCGGGCCGTCGGCGTCCGGAGCCTGCCCGAACCGCCGGACCAGCCGTCGCGGCGGGCCTCGTGGTGGCGGTCGCAACGACAGGAGAAGCCATGACCGAGTCGCAGCGCTTGCTGCTAGTCGACGACGAGGTGGCGATCACGTCGATGCTGACGACCATCTTCGAACGAGCGGGGTTCGACGTGATCGTCGCCGAGGATGGCGCGGCCGGGCTGGCGGGGTACTACGCGCACCACCCCGACGTGGTGGTGTGCGATGTCATGATGCCGGTGATGGACGGCCGGGAGATGGTGCGCCGCCTGCGCCGGGCCGGGGAGTGGACGCCGGTGGTGCTGCTCACCCAGCACGGGGAGTCGGCGGACCGGGCGGTCGCGATCGACGAGGGGGCCGACGACTACGTGAACAAGCCGTGCGACCCGCAAGAGCTGCTGTCGCGGGTGCGGGCGGTGCTGCGCCGCCAGATGGCCGGCGGGCAGCCGCTGGCCACCGCGTCGGTGCTGGTCGCCGGCGGGCTGCGCATGGACCGGGTGACCCGGCAGGTGACGCTGGACGGTGTCGAGCTGGTGCTGACGCCGCGGGCCGCGATGCTGCTGGACTACCTGATGGCGCACCCCGGCGAGGTCTACAGCCGGGACCGGCTGCTCAGCGCGCTGTGGGGGTATGCCGTCCCCGTGTCCAACCGGGCGGTGGACCAGCGGGTCTCCGAGCTGCGCCGGGTGATGGGGGAAGCCGCGGCGGCGCAGTACGTCGAGACCGTGCCCGGGGTCGGCTACCGGTTCTGCGCCAAGGTGGTGCGTGGATGACCGACGAGCCGCCGACCACCGCCCCGCGGGACCGCGGTCGGAGCCAGCCCGTCGCCCGCTGGTGGGCCCTGGCGGTCGCCCCGGGGCTGGTCGGTGCGGTGCTGGGGCTGGTGCGGCCCTGGGGCCCGGGTGGCGACGTGGTGACCGGTCGGACCGGTCTCGTGGTGGCGACGGTGGGGCTGCTGGTGTCGGTGCTGGCCGTGGGGCTGCTGTGGGCGTGGGGAGTGCTCCGCGCCCGGAACGCCGCCCTCAAGGCCGCGGCGGTCGAGGCGGCGGTGGCCGACGCCCGGGAGCAGTGGTCGGCCGAGGCCCAGGAGGAGCACCGGACCTTCCTGTCGCGGCTGGACCACGAGCTGAAGAACCCGATGATGGCGATCCGCACGTCGGTGGGAGTGCTGCGCGGCGACGGGGTCGACACCGACCCGGTGGCGGTGATCGACAGCCAGTCGGCCCGGATCGCCACGCTGGTGACCGATCTGCGCAAGTTGGCGGACCTGGAGACCGCACCGATCGAGGTCGCCCCGGTGGCGATGGCGTCGCTGATCGACGAGGTCGTGGCGGTGGTGCGCGACGAGCTGGTGGCGAACCCGACCTGGGGGCCCCGGTCCATCGAGGTGCACCTGCCCACGGTGCCGTGGCGGGCGGCCGATGTCGCCGGGGACGTGGACCTGCTGTTCCTGGCCCTGTACAACCTGGTGCACAACTCGGTGAAGTACTCCACGCCGGGCGCGTCGATCGTCGTGCGCGGGATGGAAGACGGTGCCGGGGTGCTGGTCGAGGTGGCCGATACGGGCCAGGGCATCCCCGAGGACGAGCTCGGCGTGGTCTGGCAGGAGCTGAGGCGCGGGTCGAACGCCCGCGAGCTGCCTGGTTCCGGGCTGGGGCTGCCGATGGTGCGGACCATCATCAAGCGGCACCAGGGACGTCTGCAGCTGTCGTCGCGGCTCGGGGCCGGCACCTCGGCCCGGCTGTGGCTGCCCTTCGCCCAGCCTGGGGCGGTCCCCAGCTGGAGCACCGGACCGCGCTGACCCGCCGGGCACCTCTTTCGGCTCCGATGCTGCCGACCGTTCTCCCGTCCACCCGCAGTGCTGCGAGACTGGACGAGGTGCCCGCCGTCCGCGGCGCCACCCCGGAGCGCCGGACCGTGCCGACCGCTCTTGTGGGTGACCTGATGTTTCGGTTCGAAACATCTTTTTCAGACTGAAACCGATGTGCCAGGATCGGTACACAAAACGTGTCCGGACGGCCCAGGGCGGGTGTTAGCCTCGTTGCCGTGAGGATCTCGAGTCCTCTAACAGAGGTCCGAGACGAGTTCGGACCGCCGTCTCGCTAGGAGTAGGTCTGTGAAGTCAATCCGTACCACCACCATCGCGCTCGTCGGCGCTGCTCTCCTCACACTCGGTGCGCTGACCGGGTGCTCGAGCGACGATTCTGACGACAAGGGCAAGGAGACCAACGCCTCGGACGAGTCGAAGGGCGACTCCAAGTCGGACGACTCCAAGTCGGACTCCAAGGACTCGACGGACGCCGCGAACTTCGACTTCGACTGCGAAGAGTACACGACTGTGTTCAGCTCGGTCGACGTGCCGACCAACATGACCGACATGGACGCCGTGGCTGACTACTACGACGCCCTGGCCGCCGAGGCGTCGGGTGGGCTGAAGAACGTGCTCAAGACCATGGCCGACTACACCCGGGACCCGATGGACACCGCCGCTGCGGAGCGCGCCACCGAGGCTTCGCAGGCATGGGCCGACGCTGTCATGGAGTGCGCTGGCATGTAGCCGACGCAGGGTCGTGACCAGGGCAGGTCAGGTCACACCATCTTCCCGGCCGGAGGTTGTGGTTCTCGGGGTCCACAACCTCCGGCCGGGTTTTGTCTTTGGGTGCGCCAACCCTCGACCCCCACAAGAGTGAGAGTTCTCGGAAGGTGATAATGTTTCAGCCTGAGACACGTATGCCAGAACTGTTACACGAAGCGGGCTCTGGCAGAGGTCCGGGTGCGGTAGAATTGTCGCCATGATGACCCAGAACACATCCGCAATCACCTCGGACGAGCGGACCCGGGGAATGATCGTCCATCTGGTCGCCGCCGTCTTCACGATCCTCGGGGCACTCGTCGTCTGGCTCTTGCACAAGGACAAGCCTGGTTTCGCCCGGGAGCAGGCGACCGGTGCTCTCAACTTCCAGATCGGGATCTTCGCGGTCGAGGTGGTGGCGTGGATCCTCGGCTTCATCATCTGGCCGCTCGGCCTCCTGGTCGGTCTGGCCTGGCTGGTCGGCGTCGTCTTCGCGGTGCTCGGTGCGGTGACCGTGAACAAGGGAGAGTCGTACCGCTACCCCTTTGGCCTGCGCATCGTGACATGAGACCGCTCCTGGGCGCCGCGACCGGACGATTCGCGGCGTTCGGAGGAACATCCGGCCGGTTCGCGGGATCAGACCCCCGTGAGACGAGGACCGGCCTGCGGGCATGGCACGAGGCGGTGGGGGCCCTGGAGCTCCGGGTCTACGGACCCGGAGCTCCAGGTGCGATTGTGGTGCGACTGGTGAGCAGACCGAGACTGGCGAACAGACCGAGCGGGACGGGCCGTGGCCCGACCAGCAGAACAGAAGCCCGATATGCCTGACATGATCATGACCCTGGCGTCGCTCCTCGTGGCGGTGGCACTGTACATGTGGGTCGGTGCGACGCTGAGCACGCTGTTCCGTGCGCTCGGCGGCGCGCGGTGGAAGGCGTGGGTCCCGCTGGTCAGCCAGGTCGAGATGTTCAGGCTCGCCAAGAGGCCGGGCTGGCACATCGTCCTGCTCGTCGTCCCGCTCTACGGTCTGGTCGTCTACTACCAGGTGCTGCGAGAGCTGACCAAGCTGTTCGACCGTCCGACGAGACTGGCGCTGATCGGGGTCGTCCTCCTGCCGGTCTGGGCCGCCGCGGTGGCTGGTGGCCCCGCGTCTGGCGGGACAGCGGTGGGGGTCGAGTCCATCTTCGCTCTCTCCCCCCAGCCCGAGCCCCCGGTGGCGGGAGGCCACCCGGTTCCGCCGAGCCCGGCACCGGTCGGCGCGGCACCTGACCCGCAGGTCGGGCAGTACGCCTGTCCCGTGACGGTGTACCCGGAGCCGGTCATGCCGCTGGTGGTCCCGGCTCACCCGGTCGCTCCAGCGGCTCAGGCTGTGGTTCCAGCCCAGCCAGCGGCCGACCAGCCGATGGCGCCTGCGCCGGTGGTGGTTCAGCCGATGGTGGTCCAGCCGATGGTGCCTGCGCCGGTGGTCCAGCCGCCGGTCGTCGCGCCGTCGGTGCCGGTCGCGCAGCCGTCCGCCGCCCAGGCGGTGCCGCCCCTGGAGTTCCCGCCCGTCGTGCAGGACTCGCCCTGGTCCACCCCGGGTACCCCGGCCCCTGCCGTGGTGCCGGACCAGGCGGTCGTGCCGCAGCCGGTGCTGCCGACGCCGGTCGTGCCTGCGGTGGTCATGGCGGAGCCGGTCAGCGTGCCGCGGTCGGGAACGGCGCAGCCTGCGGTCGTGCCGCAGCCGGTGCCGTCGCCGGTCGTGCCTGTGGTCATGGCAGAGCCGGTCAGCGTGCCGCGGTCGGCAACGGTGCAGCCTGCGGTCGTCCCGCCGCCAGGCCCGCTGTCGGCGGCGACCACGCCGTCCCGCGGGACCGGGCGACCGGCGCTCATGCCGGTGCCGTCGGATTTCGAGGTGTCAGACCACACCGTGGTCATCAACCGGGCGTCGCCGCGTCCGTGGTCGCTGGTCCTGGAGGACGGCCGGAGTTTCGACCTGTGGGCGTCGTCCGTGGTGGTCGGCCGGGAGCCGACGGCCACCGACGACGGGGTGCAGATGCTGGCGATCCCTGACGACACGCGCACGATCTCCAAGATGCACGCCCGTTTCGACCTGGTCGACGGTGTGTGGCAGGTCACCGACCTGGGCTCTACCAACGGCATCGTCGTCACCGGCACCGACGGGCGGGCCTTCTCGGTCCGGTCGGGCAGGACGAGCGTGGTCGGTACCCAGCTGGTGCTGGGCTCGGTGATGATGCGGCTGGTCTCCAGAGAGTCGTTGGCAAGGAGCGCATGATGGACATCCGACTGGTCGTGGACGACCGGACCACGGCGATGGTGGACGGAGTCGTACCGCGCCGCGAGTTCGTCTTTGCGGACTGCCTCGTGGTAGGTGGCCGGGTCTACGAGTACGGCTGGGACGCAGAACGCCTCGCCGTCGGTGCCGAGCTGTCCGTCGGTTCCGGAGAATACGGGCTGGCCGGGTTCGACCAGCTGGACCGGCTGGACGTCGGACCGATCGCCTATTCTTGCGGGTCGACGCTGGCCCGTGGTTCGTCGGGGTATTTCATGAAGACCGTCGGCGACCAGCTGGTCTGGCTGCTGGTCTGCACCGACTCGGAGGCGTTCACCGCCGTTCGCCGTCGGCGCGACGGCGTCGAGTTCGTCGCGCAGCTCGGTGAGCGCTGGGTGCTGCCCGCCGAGGACGTCACCGCCGTGTTCGTCGAGCCGCCGGGCCAGCTCGCGGACCTCTCGTGGCCCGCGTCCACGGTCGGGACAGCCTCCTCGGTCCCGGCTCCGCGCCGGTCGGCCCGGCCGACGGCGGCACGGACGGGCCGTACCGGCTCGGCCGTGGTGTGGTGATCGGCACGGGAGCGGGCCGCGACACGTGTCTTGCCCTGAAACATGTGTGACAGGATCCGTACACCAGATGTGCACCTGGAGCGGTCCGCGTCCGGTACGCTCGCCAGCATGACGTCTCGGAGCGTGAGCGGTCTCGCTCCGGGCGTGTTCCAGAGCGCGTACAGGCTAGCCAGCCCGCAAGGGGCCGGCCGGGATAGAAATCGAGCGTGATGACGACCATAGTAAACATGGCCATGAGCCTGGTGCCGCTCTTGGTGATGGTAGCGGTGTATGTGTGGTTCGGCCTGACCCTGGGAAAGCTGTTCGCGCAGCTCGACGTCGAGCCGTGGAAAGCCTGGGTGCCGGTAATCAACCAACTCGAGATGCTGAAGCTCGTCAACCGACCGAGCTCGCAGATCATCATTTTGTGCATCCCGCTCTACGGCCTGTACGTCTACTACCAGGTGCTGCAGGAGATGACCAGGCTGTGCGGTCGTGACGAGAAGCTGGCGCTGCTCGGGCTGCTCCTCCCGCCGATCTGGGCCAAGAAGATGCTGAACGGCGACGCTGGTAAGCCCGGCGCCAGCACGAGCCCGGCCAGCGCCAGCGCGCCCCCGTCGCCACAGGCGGGCGCGCCGCAGCCGTTCGGCGGCTCCATGTTCGGCCCGACGCCGCAGGACATGTTCGGTCCGACGCCGCAGGGCGGCGCTGCCTCCGCCGCGGTCGGCCAGCCCGCCTACGCCTCCATGGGCCAGCCACCGGGCGGTCCAGCGCCAGGGTTCGGCGACCCGTTCTCACCGGTCGCCGACTCGTCGGCAGCGCAGCCCCAGGCCTGGCCGACCGGACCGGACCCGACCCTCTCCGGCTCGGCGTGGTCAGCGGCACCGGTCCTGCCCCCGCCCCCGCAGGGCGCCGACCCGTTCTTCGCGGCCCAGGTCCCGGCCGCGCCCGCTCCGACGGTCCAGCCGCCGCCGGTCCAGCCGCCGCCGGTCCAGCCGAGCCCGCCGCAGGCTGTGGCCCCGGTGATGCCGGCCGCGCCCGCACCGGTCCAGCCGAGCCCGCCCCAGGCTCAGCCGAGCCCGCCGCAGGCTGTGGCCCCGGTGATGCCGGCCGCGCCCGCACCGGTCCAGCCGAGCCCGCCCCAGGCTCAGCCGAGCCTGCCGCAGGTTCCGCCGATCCCGTCGCAGGTTCAGCCGAGCCTGCCGCAGGCGCCACCGAGCCTGCCGCAGGCGTCGGCGCCGGTCCAGCCGAGCCCGCAGCCGCCGGTCATGACCCCGCCGGTGATGCTGCCTGCTCCGTCGGCGCCGGTCCAGCCGAGTCCGCCGCCGGTTCAGCCGAGTCCGCCGCAGGCTGTGGCTCCGGTGATGCCGGCCGCGCCCGCACCGGCTCAGCCGAGTCCGCCGCAGGCTGTGGCTCCGGTGATGCCGACCGCGCCCGCACCGGCTCAGTCCAGTTCGCAGCCGCCGGTCATGACCCCGCCGGTGATGCTGTCGGCGACTCCGTCGGCGTCGGCCCAGCCAGCCCAGCCTGCGCAGGCAGCGCCGTCCGAGGAGCAGGTGGAGCGCACCGTGCTCATCGACCGGGCGGCCTCGCGGCCCTGGTCCCTGCTGCTGGACGACGGCCGCAGGTTCGACCTGTGGGCGCCGTCGGTGCTCGTCGGCCGGGCGCCGTCGGCGGCCGACCCGGGGACGCAGGTGCTGGCTATCTCCGACGAGACGTGCACGATCTCGAAGGTGCACGCGCGTCTGGACCTGGTGGACGGCACGTGGCAGGTAGCCGACGCCGGTTCGACCAACGGCATCATCGTCACCCGGGGTGGCCGGGCGTTCACGGTGCCGTCGGGCACGTCGGCGGCGGTCGACGAACAGCTGGTCCTAGGCTCTGTGGGAATGCGGCTGGTACCTGGAGGACAGCTGCAGCCAGCACGCGCATGACGTAACCGGATGCGCCGCCCAGGTTTGGTACGGAGACCCGTACCAAACCTGGGGCAGGTGCTTGGGATCAGCCAGTCGTAGCGGAAGCGGGCCTCCTACCCACCTCGCCCCCTGTCGATGGTCGGCCGATAAGAGAGTCCCGGTTCGTGGGTTCCACGCCGTTCCACCGTTTCGAAACAGTGGAACGGCGTGGAGTCCTCGAGCTGGGGCACCCTTATCGGCCCACAAGTGGGAGGGGGGGTCCGTCTGGCAGGTGCGTGGTCTCCGGACGGGCACGGCGGACAGCACCCGTAGGCCACCGGGCAAGCATCCGTCTACCACCCGCCCGGTCCGGGCGAGCATCCGCCCACCGCTCTGGGTCCGGACTCCTCACCGGTCCGGGCGGGTAGTAGGCGGGTACGGAACCGCAGCGACGCTCAGGCTGGCTCGGCGGGCAGGGCGGCGAGCGCGGTGGACAGGGCGCGGGCTGCGGTGAGGGTCACGGCCCGGTTGGCGGCCTCGGTGCTCACCTGGGCGCGGGCCTCGCGCAGCCTCGTGGTCAGGCGGGTCTCTCGGGTGGTCACGGCCTCCTGGTGCTCGATGGCCTTCTCCCGGCGGACGACGTACTCGACGATGGCCGCGATGCCGGTGAGCGCGGCCGCCGCGAGCCAGATGGGGGTGACGACCACCGCCAGCACCACGAACCCGACGGTCGCCGCGGTCAGCGCGCCGAGGAGGGGCAGCCGTTGCCCTGGCGGGGTCTGGGCCCGGGCGGCGGCGAGTGCCGCGGCCAGCCCGGGCAAATCGTCGTCGCCGGTGACGGTCCAGCTCTGGGTGTCGACCTGCACGGTCCGGGTGGGTGCGGGTGCCCGTTCCAGGGTCTGGACGAGGTTGTCGACGCGCTCGCGCAGCACCGGTAGTACCGCGGGTGCGACCAGGCGGGCCTGGTTCGGTGCGGTGCTGCGGACGGCGGCGGTCAGGGCGTTGGTGAGCGAGACGGTCGGGGCGTCCCACACTTGGCTGGGGTCCGGTGCGTGACCGGCCTTGGCGTTGAGCCGGGCGGTGCGTTCCATCAGGTCGCGCTCGTCGGGTGCGCCTTCGTCGGTCAGCGAGCCCACCACGGTGTGCAGGGCTTCGCAGGCGGCACCGGCCCCGTCGGTGGGGCTGTCCAGGGCGGGCCCGGTCGTGGCGACCCAGGCCGTCCAGGCGTCGAGCGCCTCGACCTGCGAGCAGTGCTTGTCGGTGCTGGGGGCCAGGCCCAGCAGGGTCTTGCCCAGGGAGGCCGGTACCACAGCCCGGAGCCGGTGCTGGACCGCCTGGACACCCGCCAGGTCCAGCAGGCCGCTGGCAGCCGCGTCCCACACGGCACGGGTCGCCACGGTGACCTGGGTCGGGCCTGCCGTCCCCGACGGGCTGCCCCACCCTGTGGTGGGGAAGAACGCCGCGTCCAGCCAGGGGAGCGCGGCCTCGGGACGGCCGACCAGCGTCAGGACGGCCACCAGCAGCGTCGCGGTGCGGAGCGGGTCGCGGGCCGCGGCGACCTCGGCGGCGGCCTGGTCCACCCGGCCGTCGCGCGCCCCGACCAGGGCCTGCGCGGCGGGGACCAGCCAGTATCCGTCGACGTCGTCGAGGCTGGCGGTCGGTACCGGTCGGTCGTCGACGACGGCGCGGACCATCCGGGCCGCCGCCTGACGTGCCGTCCGGACTGGTTCCAGGGCGTTCTGCTCGACCTCCACCTGCCGCAGGCCGAGCAGTGCGTCGAGCTTGTCCGACAGGGCCTCCACCTGTCCCGACAGGGCGGTGACCTGGTCGTCCAGAGCGCTCAGCCGTTGGTCCGTATTATCGGCCCGAGAAGCGACAGTCCGGGCCTGCTCGGCGAACAGCTCTCGGATATCGCGGCGTAGCCTGTGGTCGTCGTAGCTCACCAGGTGATCGTATGGTGCTCTGGGAGCACCATCTGCATGGTGGCAGCGCCGTATCGCCGCCAGCCTGGCGCTGGTCGGCGGTACGGGCCGGTCGTGGGTACGATAAGCGGTACATGGCGACGACCCGGCGATCACCGGTGAGCCTCCGGAAGAACAGAGCCGTGCGCTCCCAGTAGAACCGGACGGGGCAGGCCCGTCACAGCCGCAGACGAGAGGTCGGGTCGTGACCCGGCAACGCGGGGTGGTACCGCGGTGGTCCCGGGCGGTCCGGGGGCATCGTCCCTGCGGTTGAGACGCGACAGACGACCCAGGAGCCTCCAGGTGGCCTACCCGCTGCACCGCGGCACGTCCGTGCCCGCCTCGCCCGACCTGCCCAGCGTCGAGACCGACGTGCTGGCCTACTGGGAGTCCGACCACACCTTCGTCGCGTCCGTCGAGGCGCGTCCGGCCGGGACCGACGGTGCGAACGAGTTCGTCTTCTACGACGGTCCGCCGTTCGCCAACGGGCTGCCCCACTACGGGCACCTGCTCACCGGGTACGTCAAGGACGTCGTACCGCGCTACCAGACCATGCGGGGGCGCCGGGTCGAGCGCCGGTTCGGCTGGGACACCCACGGGCTGCCCGCCGAGCTGGAGGCCGAACGGGTGCTCGGAATTACCGACAAGACCCAGATCGACCAGATGGGCATCGCGGCGTTCAACGACGCCTGCCGGGCCTCGGTGCTGAAGTACGCCGACGTGTGGCGCGAGTACGTCACCCGCCAGGCCCGCTGGGTGGACTTCGACAACGACTACAAGACCCTCGACCCGGGGTTCATGGAGTCGGTGATCTGGTCGTTCAAACAGCTCTACGACAAGGGGCTGGCCTACTCCGGCTACCGGGTGCTGCCCTACTGCTGGCGCGACCAGACGCCGCTGTCGGCCCACGAGCTGAGCATGGACAACGACGTCTACGCCGACCGGCAGGACCGCACGGTCACCGTGACCTTCCCGTTGGTCGGTGCGCGGGCTGAGGCCCAGGGCCTGGCCGGGGTGCGGGCCCTGGCCTGGACCACGACCCCGTGGACCCTGCCGACCAACCAGGCCCTGGCGGTCGGCCCGGGGATCGACTACGTGGTGGTGCCCGCCGGACCGGCCGGCGCAGGCAGTCGCGGCGCGGCCGGGGACGGCCCGTTCCTGCTGGGTGCCGACCGGCTCGGGGTCCACGCCAAGGACCTCGGCTACGACTCGCCCGAGGCCGCCGCCGCGGCGGTCACCCGCACCGTGCGCGGCGCCGACCTGGCCGACCTGCGTTACACCCCGCTGTTCGACTACTACACCGACCCGGCGCGCTGGGGCACCGCGGACGCCTGGCGGGTGCTGGTCACCGATTTCGTCACCACCGAGGACGGCACCGGTATCGTCCACCTGGCCCCGGCCTACGGCGAGGTCGACAAGGACGCCTGCGACGCCGCGGGTATTCCGACCCTGCTGTCGGTGGACGACGGGGGGGTGTTCACCGACGTCGTCACGGACTTCGCCGGGCTGCAGGTGTTCGACGCCAACAAGCCGATCATCGACCATCTGCGGGCCGCCAGTCGGTTGCTGCGTGACGCGACGTACGTCCACAGCTACCCGCACTGCTGGCGCTGCGGCAACCCGTTGATCTACAAGGCGGTGTCGTCGTGGTTCGTCGCCGTCACCACCTTCCGGGACCGGATGGTCGAGCTGAACCAGCAGATCGACTGGACGCCCGACCACCTCAAGGACGGCCAGTTCGGCAAGTGGCTGGCCGGGGCGCGGGACTGGTCGATCTCGCGCAACCGGTACTGGGGCACGCCGATCCCGGTATGGGTCAGCGACGACCCGGCGTATCCCCGGACCGAGGTGTACGGCTCTTTCGCCGAGCTCGAAGCGGCTTTCGGACGGTTGCCGCGCAACGCCCAGGGCGAACCGGACCTGCACCGCCCGTGGATCGACGATCTGACCCGTCCCAACCCGGACGACCCGACGGGGCAGGCCACGATGCGCCGGATCCCGGACATCCTCGACGTGTGGTTCGACTCCGGGTCCATGCCGTACGCGCAGGTGCACTACCCGTTCCAGAACCGCGACTGGTTCGAGCACCACTACCCGGGCGATTTCATCGTGGAGTACATCGGGCAGACCCGCGGCTGGTTCTACACCCTGCACGTCCTGGCCACGGCGCTGTTTGACCGGCCCGCTTTCTCCTCCTGCGTCTCGCACGGCATCGTCCTGGGCGACGACGGCCGCAAGGCCAGCAAGAAGCTGCGCAACTTCCCCGACCCGAACCAGATGTTCGACACCTACGGGTCGGACGCGGTGCGCTGGGCGCTGATGAGCTCGCCGGTGCTGCGCGGCGGCAACCTCGTGGTGGCCGAGGAGAACATCCGCGAGGGTGTGCGCCAGGTGCTGCTGCCGCTGTGGAGCACGTACTACTTCTTCACCCTGTACGCCAATGCCGCCGGGCCGGTTGTCGGCCAGGGGCAGGCGGGGTACCAGGCCAAGCCGGTGACCGCCGACCGGGTGCCCGGGATGGCACCCATGGACCGGTACCTGCTGGCCCGCACCCACGACCTGGCGGCCGATGTGGCAGCCGCGCTGGAGGCCTACGACGTGGCCCGGGCCTGCGCCCTGGTCCGCGAGCACATGGACGTGCTGACCAACTGGTACGTGCGCACCCAGCGGGACCGCTTCTGGGGCGAGGACGACGACGCCTTCGACACTTTGTGGACGGCCCTGGAGGCCCTGACCCGCCTGGCCGCCCCCCTGGCCCCCCTGGTGACCGAAGAGGTGTGGCGCGGCCTGACCGGCGGGCGCTCGGTCCACCTGACCGACTTCCCGACCCCGGACAACACCCCGGCGCTGGTCGCCGAACCGGCCCTGACCCGCCTGATCGACCAGGTGCGCCAGGCCGTGTCCGTCGTGCTGTCCCTGCGCAAGGCCCACCAGATCCGGGTGCGCCAGCCCCTGTCGAGACTGGTCGTAGCCCTGGCCGACCCCGCGGCGGCTGCCGACTACGCCGATCTGCTCGCCACCGAGCTCAACGTCAAGGACGTCGAGCTGGTGCCCGCCGACGCGGCCACGACCACCCGTTACGGCGTGACCCAGCAGCTGTCGGTGAACGCCCGGGCGGCCGGTCCCCGGCTGGGCCGGGCGGTGCAGGCCGTGATCAAGGCCGCCAAGGCGGGCGACTGGACGGTGTCGGACGGCGGGGTGGTCGTGACCACCCCGGACGGCCCGGTGTTGCTGGAGGAGGGCGAGTACGAGCTGACCACTGTCGTCGCCGGTGGGGCCGACCAGGCGGCGGCGGTGCTGCCGGGCGGTGGGTTCGTCGTGCTGGACCTGGCCCTGGACGACGCCCTGCGGGCCGAGGGTTACGCCCGGGACGTCGTGCGGGCCGTCCAGGACGCCCGCAAGGCGGCTGGGCTGGACGTCAGCGACCGCATCGGCTTGACTCTGACCGTGCCGGACGACCACGTGGCCGACGTCCGCAGGCACCAGGAGTTCGTCGCCGCCGAGACCCTGGCGGTATCCGTCCAGATCGAGTCGGGGGAGACGCTGGTCGTCCAGGTCGCGAAGGTCTGACGCTCCTGTCGCCGGGGACCTTGAGGCCATGAAACCGGGGCTCGTCGAACAGCCGTCCAGTACCACATCGTTCGAGGATGATCATGCTTGATCTGGTTCCAACAAGTCAGTTCCGACGCGATGTAAAACTTGCTCGAAGGCGCGGTCTCGACATATCACGACTCGAGGCGGTGGTTAATTCCTTGCGTGAAGAAGAGGTTCTGCCGGAGCGGCTTCGTGATCATGCGCTCTCGGGCCCATACGTCGGTAAGCGTGAATGCCATGTTAGTTCGGACTGGCTGCTCATCTACCAGGTCGACGGAAACAGGCTGATCGCGATCCGCACTGGTACGCACGCCGACTTGTTCGGGCTGTGAGGGTCAGTCGTCGTCGAGAGACTCCTCGAAGGCAGCCCACGATCCGTAGGTCGGAGCACTGAGACGTCCCTCGGCGATGTCGTCTGCCTCCGTCATGGCGGCCTCGGTGGCGGCATTGAAACGTGGCTGGCGCACGTCGAATGGAAGGCTCCTGGTCAAGATGGCCTGCCGGAGGAAGACGCGGACAGCCGTCGCCGTGTCCATGCCCAGGTCGGTGAAGAGGGCGTCGGCATCTTGCTTGGTCTGCTGGTCGACGCGAACCTGCACCAGTGCACTCTTCATCGAAGTCTCCTCTTGCCAGTTGTCTGTATGGTCTAACCATACCCTGAGATGTCAACCGGTCCGACCTGTGCCGCCGCCTGAGCAGTGATGACCCCCAGCCCAGGCCTGTCCACCAGCAGGTGCGCTGATTGCCCCCTACGATGGCCGTCCAGTGGACAGGAGTGCTTGATGCCAAGACGTGCATGCGGACCTGGGGCCGACGGTGGGACTCGGCCGGACGGGGCTCGATGGGTAGCAGACTTCGTCTACCAGATGCTTGCGCGGGCGTCGGCGCACGACATGCTGGTCCGTCCACCCGGCCGCTGGGCGGGTGACCCGCAGCACGCCTACCGGGCCGTCCAGGACGCCCGCAAGGCGGCTGGGCTGGACGTCAGCGACCGCATCGGCTTGACTCTGACCGTGCCGGACGACCACGTGGCTGACGTCCGCAAGCACCGGGAGTTCGTCGCCGCCGAGACCCTGGCGGTATCGCTGGATGTCGTGCCCGGTGCCACACTCGCGGTGGAGGTGGTCGAGGCGTGAGTCGTTGGGAGCAGCAGGCCGCCGACGCCCAGGCCGCCGACGACCGGGTGGCCGCCGACGCGGTCTACGCCCAGATCCTCACCCGGGCGCCGGAGCACGATATCGACCCGACGCTGGACCGGGTGCGGGTCGTGTGCGACATGCTGGGCGACCCGCAGCACGCCTACCGGGTGGTGCACCTGACCGGCACCAACGGCAAGACGTCCACGGCACGCATGGTCGAGCGCCTGCTGCGCGAGCTGGGGCTGCGCACCGGCCGGTTCACCAGCCCGCACCTGACCCGCGCCAACGAGCGCATCGCGATCGACGGTGAGCCGATCAGCGACGCCCGGTTCGTCGCGGTGTGGGACGACGTGCGCCCGTACGTCGAGATGGTCGACGCCAGCCACGGCCGCCTGTCGTTCTTCGAGGTGTTCACCGTGATGGCGTTCGCCGCCTTCGCCGACGCCCCGGTGGACGTCGCCGTGGTCGAGGTCGGGCTGGGCGGGCGGTGGGACGCCACCAACGTCGCCGACGGGCAGGTCGCGGTCGTCACCCCGGTAGCGCTGGACCACGAACGGTACCTCGGGGCCGCTCTGACCTCGATCGCCGCGGAGAAGGCGGGCATCGTCAAACCGGGGGCGACCCTGGTGCTGGCCGCCCAGGAGCCCGTCGTGGAGCAGATCGTCCTGGCGCGGGCCGCTGAGGTCCACGGGACGACCGGCCGGGTGGTCCGCGAAGGCGTGGACGTCGCCGTGCTCGACCGGGTCCCGGCCGTCGGCGGCCAGCTGCTCAGCCTGCGCGGACTGGGCGGGGTGTACACCGAGGTGTACCTGCCGCTGTTCGGCGAGCACCAGGCCCACAACGCCCTGCTGGCCCTGGTCGCGACGGAGTCGCTGGTCACCGGGGGAGCGGCCCTGGACCCGGACGTGGTCGAGCAGGCCTTCGCCGGGGTGTCGTCGCCGGGCCGGCTGGAGGTCGTGCGCTCCAGCCCCACGGTGCTGGTCGACGGGGCGCACAACCCGGCGGCGGCCCGGGCGCTGGTCGCTGCGGTGGACGACGCCTTCGCGCTGACCCGGGTGGTCGGCGTGGTCGGTGTGATGGCGGACAAGGACGTCGAAGGCATCCTCGGCGAGCTGGAGCCCCGGCTGGCCGAGGTCGTCGTCACCTGGGTCGGGGGAGCGCGGGCGACCGACCCCGACGACCTGGCCGAGGTCGCCCGCGAGGTCTTCGGCCCGGACCGGGTCCACGTCGAACCCCGCCTGGACGACGCCCTCGACCTGGCGGTGCAGCGCGCCGAGGGCGAGGTGGACCGCGGGTCGGCGGTCCTGGTCACCGGGTCGATCCTGCTGGTCGCCCAGGCCCGGGCGCTGCTCGGCCGCCCCTAGGGGACCGTTCGTCGCCTCCGGGAGGCTACCCCCGGGGGATCGGTCCGCCGGTCGACGGTGAGACATAACCACGGGACGAACGGTGGGCGAATCATCGTCGCATATGGGGTGTAACGGCTGCGGCGCGGCTCGGCCCCCAGGGATAGTCGGGACCGGTCATGATGGGACGGCCGGGAGGCGGGAACCAGTGGAACGTCGGAGCGTGGTCTGGTCGAAGCGGTCTGTGCGTGCTGTCGAACCTCAACCTGCCGGTCTCCGAGCATGGCACAATAAACCTCGCGGTGGCGAAGATGTATGCCGGGAAAGACGGAGTCGTGCTGCGGGTGCCGCGGGGGATGGAACGCCGTATACGTTCGAATGGTCGCCTGATGAGTGGTGCGAAGGGAAGATCCTTATCCACGGAACGGTTACTGGAGCAGAGGTGATTATTTCGTGACACCATCTTTCGAACGAGTTTCGCTCCGCACCATGCTTGCAGAGCACGGCGGTCCGGCGGCGGCAGCGTTAGACGCCGCTCTCGCGATTGACCCATCCGTGGATCCGGTGGCGGTGAAGAGTATTGATCCTGCTACCCTCCTCCTACAGGATCCGTATGGCAGTCGCTGCTGAAGGGCAGGGTCCGCGTACCCTTGGTCTGCGCGAGTGGGTCGCGGCACTCGAAAAGGTTCGCTCTGCTCAGCTCGCTGTCGTGCGAGCGGGTTCGGTCGTGGGTGTGTGTCTGTTCGACGATTCAGACCTTCTTCTTGCTGTGACGACGGTCGAAAAAGAGCGCGGCGCAACACCGGAATTCGGAAATTTTCCGATGCGCACAGAATATAGAGGAAGGGCCGGTTCCGTGAGTGACATGAAAGCGTGGCCAGAGGGCGCGATACTGCCGGGCACTAGAGTCCGTGTGGTGCGCGACACCAGCTGGGACGGGCCTTGGAAGCGTGAGTTCACCGGAGTCGTGGGCTATATCACGCCGACCTTGGTAGACCATCCCTGGGCTACCGAGGGGGAACTCGATTATTTCGTCGTGTTCGACGAGCCGCAGATGGACTGCGAAGGGTGCGGTCCGTATTCCAAAGCGATGATCTGGGCGAGGTATGTCCGTGTCGACATGCGCAGCGGGTGGGTCGCTCCGGCGGCGGCGCCGCGCCCCGGGCCTGCGGATAGGCGTGTCTTTGAGCTGGCCTTGGTCGAGCCTGACCTGATGGTGGGCCTTGAGCCGGACGCGCTGTACCGGGTGAGCCTGCCGGGTGGGATGGAGGCTGATGTCTACACTGACGAGACGGGTCGAGCCTGGTATTTCGAGACGGTGCCGGGTATGACACAGGTGCCGAACCCGGTGCTGAGCGTCGCTGGGGCCGGGGCGACTTATGTGGTGCATCCTCCAGCCGAAGGTCAGTTTGCGGTGGTGCTGCGCACTGACGAACGAGCCCGGATGGTCGAAATCGCGGCCGACCCGGTGGGGTTGCACGGCACCGGGGGGGCGTCCGCTGATGAGGCTGTTGGTAGGCGGGCCGGACCAGGTCAGTCCCGCAAGGCTGCTCGAATCGCTTGGAGCGGCGGCTGTAGAGGGCCTTAGTCGGCTTGGGGGCCGTCTGGCCGATGCGGTCGGGCGCGGTCAGCACGTGGGAGTGCTTCTCCGCGTGTTTTACGGCGGAGCTGGTGTCGTCCCGGTGGAGGTTCAGGCAGACTGGTCGGTCGATGGGCAGACCGGCACCGAGTCCTTTAGCAATTCTTGAGACGACACTGGAGGAGCAGGTGTATCGAGTTGTGCCGGGGCCGGACGCTCTGGAGGTCCTGCTCCGCTGCATCCTCCTCGGCGCAAAGGCGGTCCCATACTGATGTCCAGCACCTTCGTTTCGGCAGAAACCCTCGCAGGGCTGCTCGCGGCTCGTGACGACGAGGGGAGCGTGAGGGCTGCCACTATTGTTGCGGACCTGGATCCTGATCTCCAGATTCGACTTGGGACTCAACCTGCGGGGCGAACCGCCGTGACGTTCTCGATCAAGTACGAGGCTGCGCGCGAGCGTGGGGTGGTGGTTCTCGGGCTTGAGCAGCTAGTTGACCATCTCACGGCCCTGTCTGACTCCGAGATTCGTGCATGCGTCGTCGAAGGACGCAATGATTTCGTGCTGGTTGTGCTCGACTACAATCTTTCTCGAGTCGAGTGCGTTCTCCACGTCATCACAGGAGAAGGGCGGTCAGATTGACTTCCATGATTTCGCTCCTCGGTCGGACGTGGGTGGCCTGGCCATGAACGTTCGGCTGCATGGCGAATACTCCGCAACCGTTAGGCAAAATGGCTCATCGCAATCCAGGGTGTAGCAGCGGTCTGAAACCTCCGGCTTCCAGCAGCGAGCGGGCGATGTAGTTGGTGAGGTTGCGGAAGCCGAGGGCGGTGCCTCGTAGGTGTTCGAGCCGGCCGTTG